>NZ_JBWKEC010000019.1:0-136012 GCF_056435645.1 Amycolatopsis sp. NPDC043889 | reverse complement strand
GGGGGGGGGGGGGGGGGTTTTTGCGCTCATTTCGGCGGGGGGAAAAAGGGGAGGGGGGGGGGGGGGGGGTGGGGGGGGGGGGTTGGGTTCCCACCCCAACCCCCCCCCCACGACCACCCCAGCCCACCTCTCACCGCTACCGAAGTCCGTGAAGGGCCCCTTCCTTACCCTCAAGGTAGGTAAGGAGGCCTTCACGGACCTACCGCACCCCCGCGGCCAGAAAAGAAGTACGGACGAGCCGGCGTGTAAGCCGGATCCTGTCCTCGCCCCGCCTTGCGGCCGGGCGAGTGGCGGCCATCCATCTAGGCCCGCCGTCGCCGACGGGCTCGAGCGGCCTACCCGCGGGCTCGGGCGGGCAGCCCTCGATCGCCTGCGCAGGAGCCTCGCGGCTCCCTCTTGGCCTTGCTCCGGGTGGGGTTTACCTAGCCGTCCTGGTCACCCAGGACGCTGGTGGTCTCTTACACCACCGTTTCACCCTTACCTCCGCCCGCGAAGCGAACGGAGGCGGTCTGTTTTCTGTGGCACTGTCCCGCGGGTCGCCCCGGGTTGCCGTTAACAACCACCCTGCCCTGTGGAGTCCGGACTTTCCTCGAACCGGTTTCCCAGCTCGCGGCCGCCCCGCCGACTCGTCCGTCGGAGAATCCTACTGCACGGGTCCGGGCAGGCAGTTCAGGTTGCGCCGCCCGTCGGGCTGGACGACGAACCACACGTGGTCGGTGCCCTGCCCGGTCCATTCGCCGGGCCGCGCGTTGGCGAATTTGTAGAGCGGCCAACCCGCCACGGTCACCTGTTCGGGGCCTTCGGGACGCTTGATGGTGTCGACGAGAGCCGGGTCGATGCCGGTCACCGACGGCGTGCCGCTGGTCGTGACGGGCGTCCACAAGATGGCGCAGTCCCCGAGGCACGCCGAGCGGGCCTTGTGCGGGTTGTCGCGTTCGTAGCGGAAGAGGACGGCGCCGGTCTCGTCGAGGACGGCCTGGCCCATCCGGGTCATGTAGACGGCGGTGAGCCGCGTCCCGGCCGGAGCCTCCTCCGGGGTACTGGGCCGCGAGGTGCCGGGCGACGGCACCCGCGGGCTGGGGAGCGCTTCGGTGACCGGGGCCCGAGCCGTCTGCGACGCGGGTTCAGCCGCCTGCCACCACATCGCGGCGCCCACGACGAGCGCCGCGATGACGACGAGCATGGTCAACCGCGATCGGCGCATCAGGCGTCTCCGTTTCTCCCGGGTGGCTGACGGGGTTCTGCTCCGCGATCTGGTTGGTCCAGTGGAGGACGGCGGACGGGCTGTCGAGGCCTACGACGCCGACGAGACGCCCCTTGCGGACGAAGCCGGTGACGGGCCGTTCGCCGCCGACAGGGGAAGCGAGCGCGACGGTGTCGGTGCCCAGCTTCGGGATGCCGCCCGCCTGGATCCGCATGCCGTGCTGTTCGGACCAGAACCGCGGCACCGGCGCGAACGGGCGAGAAGCCTGCGGGCCGGCGAGCAGGTTCTCCGCGGCCGCCCGGCCCATTTCGACGGCGTTGAGCCAGTGCTCGACCCGTCGCGGCGTCTCGTCGAAACGCAGGTTCGGCCATTGCGCGACGTCGCCGGCGGCGACGATGTTGCTCATCCCGAGCACGTGGCAGGTCGGCGAGCAGACGACGCCGTCGTCGAGCGGCAGCTTCGCCCCGCGCAGCCACGAGATCGACGGCACGGTCCCGACGGCGACGACCACACACGAGACGTCCAGGATCCAGCCGTCGGACGAGCGCAGCCGCAGGCCGTTCGCCGTGGTCTGCCAGCTGTCGATGGACGCGCCCAGCGCCAGCCGCACCCCTCGCGACCGGTGCAGCGCCGAGAGCTTCTGCCCGATGTGCTTGCCGACGACCTCGCCGAGCAGATGCGCCGACCGGCCGATGATGGTGACCTCCCGGCCGATCTCGCGCAGGCTCGCGGCGACCTCGCAGCCGATGAACCCGCTGCCCAGCACCGCGACGGGCCCGTGGCCGGCGGCGAGGTTGTCGCGCAGTTCCGCGGCGTCGGCCAGTGTCCTGACGACGACCACCCTCGGATGTCCGTGCGGCACACCGGAAAGCCGCCGCGGTTCGACGCCGCTGGCGATGACCAGCCCGTCGTAGGGCAGTTCCTCCGCCCCGGGCAGATGGATGACCTGACGGCCGGGCTGAAGATGGGTCGCCGGGGTGTTGAAGCGCCATTCGGCGTCGATCTCGTCGGGCCGGGTGAGCAGCGTTTCCGCCGGATGGGTGGCGCCGGTGAGCAGTTGCTTGGACAGCGCCGGCCGGTGGTACGGCAGCTCCGGCTCGTTGCCGACGATCACCAGTTCGCCGTCGAACCGCAGTTCCCTCAACCGTTCCGCGCACCGCAGCCCGGCCAGCCCGCCGCCGACCACGACGATCCGTTCGCTCATCGTCCAGCCCCCTGCGGACCGCTCAGTCGGATCGCGCGCATCGGGCATGCTCTGGCCGCGGCCTGGACCAGCGGCACCTGTTTGGCGCCGGGTTTACGGAGGTAGCGCAGCTGACCGTCGCCCTGTAGTTGGAAGACCTTCGGCGCTTCGGCCTGGCAGATGGCGTAGCGGTGGCATTTCTTGTCGTCGACGGAGATCCGGACCGGTTCGGCCCGGCCGGTTCCGCCTTCGAGCAGCCCCAGCCGGACCAGCGCCCGCGGCGGGAGCACGCGGAGCACGGTGAGCACGACGGCGGGGGTGAGCACGGTGATCCCGCCGAGCCAGACCGTCGCGAGATTCCCGTTCGCGGCCGCGCCGAGCCAGGAGTGGATCGCCAGCAGGCCGACCGCGAAGTAGCCGGCCTGATGGAACCGCTGCCCGCGGCGATCGGTCACGCCACGGCGTATCGCGGCGGTGACCGAGACGGCGACGAACAGTTCCAGCCCGACGACACCTGCCGCGTGCCGCGCGAACCCGCCGCCCGCGAACGGGATCAGCAACGCGAGCACGCCGAAAGAGTCGTCGTCGAGGAACAGATAGGACAGTCCGTGGACCGCACCGGTGGCGAGACTGAACGTCGCGAACACGACGTGACCCCCGCGCAACGCCTCGTGACCGGTGACGCGCCTGATCCAGCCGGTGGCGCTCAGCACGCCCCACACCAGCGTCAGGCACATCGTCACGTAGGCGAGCCGGGCGGAAAGGGCGGCGATGTCCCGCACCCCGCTGTCGTGCGGCGACGACGCCGGGATCACCGCCAGGAGCGAGGCCGTCATGCTCGCCTGCCCGGCGCGCCGAGAACCCGGACGAGACCGAAGGTCGCTCCACCGGCGATCCCCACCATGAGCATGCCGAGCGCGATGTCGCCGCCGTCGAGTTCGTTGCCGCCCGCCGGAACGACCATCAGCGAGGTGGTCTCGGCGATACCGGTGCTTTCGAGCAGGGTCATATGCCGCATGACGGTGTCGACGGCGGTCTGGGCGAACGACCGCATCGCGTCGTCGCGGGTGGCGGCCCGGACATGCGAGGCGAGACCGAAGATGCTCCCGTGCGCGGCGCGGGCGCGGTTGACGTAGAGCCGGTCGAAGTCGGCGCCGGCGGCACCGGTGATCTCGTCGGCCCAGGAGCGCTGTTCTTCGGTGGGCTCGCCGGGCAGTTCGACACGGACCTTCGAAGCGAGTGCGCGGACCTGCGCGTCGAGGCGGTCGTGGTCGTCGGCGAGTTTGCGGCCGACCTCGCGGACCCGCTGCGCGCTCCCGCGCTGTTCCACCTGACGGCTCACCGGGCCTTCCCACAAACCGGCTTGGCGCACCCGGACGAGGAGTTCCCGATCGTGGGAGTCGATTTCCGCGAAGGCGTTGGCCGGCGTTCCCACCCATATCACCATGCAGCCGATCACCACTCCAAGAAGCCGATAGATCATTTCACCCGTCCCCGTCCTCGAAGTGCCTCACTGGGAGTACGGCGAACCGGAGCGGCCGGTTCGATCTCCACTGTCGCAGTCAGTGTGACGTGCATCACATGACACATTTAGAACCGTTTCCCATCGACATACGTACCCGGATGACTAATGGTAAATAGAGCACTACTGCACATGGTCCACGGCGATAGTCTGCGCTACGGTGTACCAACCTGAGAAATCCTCCACCGCTGGGGAGGTTGCGAACTTCATGGAAGCAGTGGGCAGAGAATGCGGGCTCGGCGGCGAGCCTCGGTCGAGCGAGCTTTCCGACGAGCTGATTTCGTTACTGTACAAGGATTTCCGGGAAACCCTGTTCAGCCAGGTGATGTACCTGACCGGCCATGATCAACAATGGACGGAGGACGTCGTCCAGGAAACACTGATTCGCGCCTGGCAGCATTCCGACACATTGAACCGTGAGCCGGGAATGCTGCGCGGCTGGCTGCTCACGGTCGCCAAACGGATCGTGATCGACGGCTGGCGAAACCGGCGCGCGCGCCCGCAGGAGGTGGAGCTGGACAGTTCCGAAAACGCCGAAATAGCGGATCAGACCGAGCAGTCACTGTCCGCACTCGTCATTTCCGAAGCGCTACGCTATCTGGACAGCAAATATCAGGCTGTCATCTACGAGACGTATCTGACCGGGCATACGGTCCGGGAGGCGGCGGTGATATTGGGAATCCCGGAGGGAACTGTCAAATCACGGCTGTACGCGGCTATGAGGACGTTGCGACGGTCGTTAGGAGAGCTGGGTTCGCGATGAGGAAGCGAAAGGTGAAACACACCGATGTGGCGGCGTACGTACTCGGTGTGCTCGACCAGGCCGAGGCTCACGCCTTCGAAACACATTTGAAGGGCTGCGTGCGCTGTGGCCGCCAGGTCGCGGAATTCGCTTCGGTGGAAGACGCGCTGGCGAAGGCCGACCTGCGCTACCTGTCCCCCGTCGCTTCACCGCGGTGCGGGCGGCTGTCGCTGATCGCGACCAACCTCGTCGTGGTCTTCCTGGCGTGCGTCGTCGCGGCCTTGATGTCGTCACAACGGTCGTCCCGCCGGCTTCGGCGGATCTCGTCGGATGCGGGCATCTCGACCCCTGCTCCCCTCGATGACCAGCGAATACTCCCGATACCGCTCACGTTCGAGTAGTCTGCCGCAACCCGACACGAAGGTCTCTACGGTGCATACCGAAGTAAATCCCGAGAGCCCCTTCGGCGGGCCTTCGGTACCGAAGCGCCGCGCCGCCGGGCTACTGGGCCGCGACAGCGAACTCGACACGATCACCGGGCTGTTCCGGGCCGCCCTGAACGGCCGGGCCGTCAGCGCGGTGGTGGTCGGCGAGTTCGGCATGGGCAAGTCGTCGGTGCTCACCGCGGCCACTGAGCTCGCGGAAGCGGCCGGGTTCACCGTCGCGATCGCCACCGCGTCCCGGCTGGAGACGCATCTGAGCGGCGGTGTCGGCCGCCAGCTGATCGAGGGGCTCACCCACGCGCCCGCCGTCCCCGGCTCACCGCGGCCGCGCACGCCGCATGTGACTGAAATCTTGCCGGACCATCCTCCCCGGACCGAACAGGAACAGACCGAGGCACTCGACGCGTTCTTCCACGCCGTCCGGCACGCCGCCGAACAGGGGCCGGTCTTCCTCGGCATCGACAACATCCACCTCGCCGACCCGTGGTCGATGCGCTGTCTCGCCTACATCCGCCATCGTGTCGAGCACCTGCCGGTGCTGGTCGTGCTGACCTCGTTGATCGGCCATCTGCAGACCGGCGAGGTCGCGCTGCTGGAGATGTCCGGCTGCACTCCGGCGACGATCCTGTTGCGCGGGCTCGGCACCCGGCACGTCGCCGAGTTCCTTCGTGTCCCTCCCGGGCAGTTCGCCGAGGAATGCCGCGAGGTCACCGGCGGCAACCCGTTCCTGCTCGGCGCGCTGGGGCGCCGTCTGGTCCCGGGGATGGACCTGGACACCGCGGGGTCGGCGATGATCGGCGAGGTGCTGCGGGTCCGCATGCACGAGTACACCGCCGCGCCGAAGATGCTCGAAGCCGTCGCGATCCTGGGCGAGGACGCGAGCTTCGACCTGCTGGCCCAGCTGGCCGGAGTCGACGAAAGCACCGCGCTGGAAGCCATCGACACCATGGTCCGCGTACACCTGCTGACCAACAGCCATCGGCCGTCGCTGACCTACCGGTTCGTCCGCAACTCGGTGCTCGCCGACATGCCGCTCACCACCAGGGCGGTCACGCAGGCCAGGGCGGCACGGCTCCTGCACGACGCGGGCGCCGCGCCGGAGCGGGTCGGCGCGCATCTCCTGGAGGCGACCGCGATCAGGATCCCGTGGGCGGTCGACGTCCTGCGGCTGGCCGCGCGGCATTCCGTGGTCGAGGGCGACCCGGAGCTCTCCGTCCGGTTCCTGTCGCGGGCGCTGGAAGAACGGCTCAGCGAACGCAAGCGGATGGCGATCCTGCTTCAGCTCGCGCACGCGGAGTTCCACTGCGACCCGGACTCGGCGCCGGCCAGGGTGCGTGAGGCCATCGACCACATCGACGACCGCGAAACCGCGGCCTTCGTCGCGACGGCCATGATCCTTTCGCTGTGCTGCGGCCCGGACGCGCGGCTGGCGATCAACTCGGCGGGCCAGTTCGCCGCACGGCTCGACGCGGGCGGGCCCGACGCCGTCTGGCCGCTGCTGTGCATGACCTATCTCGCCGAGGCGGGCAGCAGGCTCGGGCCGCCACCGGACTTCCGCGACTTCGAGCGGCAGTGGGCACCGCTGAACGATCCCGCCGCACAGCAGAGCCGGTCGGGGTTGCTCGCGCTCGACACGGTGCGAAGCGGGAAGTCCTCGGCGAACGCCGTCCGGCATTTCGGGGAGGCGTTGTCCGGCGAGCAGCCCGAACTGTTCGAACAGCCCTACTTCTTCACGCTCGCGACGGCCGCGCTCGCCGACGAGCCCGCGCTCACCGACAAGCTCTGCCAGGTACTCGACACGAAACGCCTGCCTTGGGACTTCCATGTGCCGAAGGGAGCCCTGGCCACCCTCGCCCGCGGCATCGCCCTGCAAGCCGGCGGCGATCTGGTGCGGGCGAGCGTCCACTACGAATCGCTGGTGCGGCAGTTCGACGAACGCGGCGTCACCAGCCGGTGCCCGATCGCGGTGCTGTGCGCGGCGAGGCTGATCGAGGTCTCGGTCGACCTCGGCCGCCACGACGTCGCTAACGCGCTGCTGGGCAAAATCGATTTCGCGGCCACACAAGCACTTTTCACGCACAATTACCTGCTCTACGCCCGCGGCAGGCTCCGCGCGGCCACCGGTGAACCCGAACTCGGCTACGAAGACCTGCGCGGCTGCGGCCGCCGTCTCGAACACCACGGCATGCGCTTCCCCGGTTTCGCCCCGTGGCGCGCGCACGCCGCCCGCACCGCGCTGGCGCTCGGGCGCACCGACGCGGCGGCCCGGCTCGCCGAGGAAGACCTCGACGCCGCGGGACGCTGGGGGGCGCCGAGGATCCTCGGCAGCGCGCTGACCACCGCCGGTCTCGTCCGCGACGATGGCCTCGGGGAGGAAGCCGAACGCCTGCTCACCAAGGCCGTCGACGTTCTCGGCGGATCGACCGCGAAACTGGCGCTGGCCGAGGCGCTGACCGAACTCGGCGTGCTCCAGGCCCGGCACGGGCAGGCCGAGAAGGCGATCGGCACGCTGCGGAGGGCCACGCAGTCGAGCAAGCACTGCGGGGCGCGGCCGCTCGCGAGACGGGCCGCCGAGGCGCTGCGGGACGCGCGCACGAGCCTCACGACGGCGAAGGACAACGAACACGGCCTCACCAAACAGGAGTACCGCGTCGCGCTGATGGCGTCACAAGGTCTCACCAACCGGGAGATCGCCGAAGCACTGCATCTGACCCGCCGCACCGTCGAACTCCATTTGTCCGGCGCCTACCGGAAACTGGGGATCACCGGCCGCACCGAATTGAGTTCCGCGCTCGGCCGGTCCCAGCGCGTGGACGCCGATTGACGGTTTCCGGGGGTGGCGGGTTCACTCCGCGGCATGCCGGGAATCGAATCCGAACCACTCAAATTCGCCTATTGGGTCCCCAATGTGAGCGGTGGTCTGGTCACCAGCGACATCGAACAGCGCACCGACTGGGGATACGAGTACAACCGGGAACTCGCCGTCCTCGCGGAGAACAGCGGGTTCGAGTACGCGCTGAGCCAGGTCCGCTACACGGCCAGCTACGGTGCCGCCTACCAGCACGAATCGACCGGGTTCAGCCTCGCGCTGCTGCTCGCGACGCAGCGGCTGAAGGTGATCGCGGCGATCCATCCCGGACTGTGGCATCCCGGGGTACTCGCGAAGTTCATCGCCAGCGCGGACGTGATCTCCGGCGGCCGTGCGGCGGTCAACGTGGTCAGCGGATGGTTCAAGGACGAATTCACGAATCTCGGCGAACCGTGGCTGGAACACGACGAACGGTATCGTCGTTCGGAAGAGTTCATTCGGGTGGTGAAGGAACTCTGGACCAGCGACCACGCCGAATTCACCGGCGATTTCTACCGGATCCACGATTTCGACATCAAACCCAAACCGGCCGGGCGGCCGCATCCGGAAATCTTCCAGGGCGGCAACTCCACCGCGGCGCGGAAGCTCGCGGGCCGGGTCTCGGACTGGTACTTCAGCAACGGCAAGGACTTCGACGGGTTCAGCGAGCAGGTCGCGGAGGTCCGCGGCTACGCGGCCGAGAACGACCACGCCGTCCGCTTCGGGCTCAACGGTTTCGTGATCGCGCGAGAGACCGAGAGCGAAGCGAAGGCCGTGCTGCGCGAGATCGTCGAGAAGGCGAACACCGAGGCCGTCGAGGGCTTCCGCACCGCCGTCAAGCAGGCGGGAAGCTCCACTTCGGACAAGAAGGGGATGTGGGCCGACTCGGAGTTCAAGGATCTGGTGCAGTACAACGACGGTTTCCGCACCGGGCTGATCGGCACGCCGGAGCAGATCGCGGACCGGGCCATCGAGTACAAGAAGCGCGGGGCGAACCTGCTGCTGCTCGGTTTCCTGCACTACCTGGAGGACGTCGAGTACTTCGGGAAGCACGTGCTCCCGGTGATCCGGGAGAAGGAGGCGGACCTCGAACGCGTTTAGTCCTCTGAATGCGGTCGTTGCGCGGGGCAACTACCGCATTCAGAGGACTAAACGCGGGGGTTTCAAGGGAGGTAGACGGTCTGGCCGGGGTGCATGGTCGGGCCGCAGTCCTTGAGCGGGCCGCCGAAACGCGCCTTCTCGACGTCCGGCATGGTCTTCGCGGCGTACTCCTGGACGGCCTTCAGTTTCTCGGGACTGGAGACGGCGTCCTTGCGCACGAAGTCCCCGTTCCGCGGCCCGCCGCCCGGGTACACGAAGATCGGCTCGTAGTCGCGGTCGATCCGCGGGTCGACGGTGATGCCGTTACCCGCGGCCCACGGACCCCACGAGTGGATGAAGGTCGGCTTGACCTTCTCGAACACGTAGTCGCGCAGGCCGGGCATGTCACCGTTCTTGACGAAGTCCGCGACGTCCGCCTCGACCAGCCCGGCCATGTCGACCAGGTGCAGGCGGCTGGTCATCGACGAGCCGCCGAGGTCGGGCAGCAGCAGCGACGCCTGCTGGAGGCCGAGGATGTCGGCCATGGTGTTGAAGCCGCGGCCGAAGCGGTCGGCGATGAGGCACGCGGGCACCGTCGGGACCTCTTGGAACTTCTTCGACGCCGACGCGAAGCCCATCCCGGACGGGATCGCGGCCGCGACCAGCACGAGCACCACGACGGTCCGCAGCACCGCCCGCGAGCGGCGCAGCAGTTCACCGGCGGCCAGCGTTCCCGCCAGCACGGCGAGGATCCAGATCGGGGTCGCGAACCGGTGCTGGCCCATCCAGTCCGGGACCATCACGCCGTACGCGACGATGCCCAGCGCCAGCGGCACCAGCAGCGCGATCAGCGCGCGCCGCCATTCCGCCCGGACCAGCGCGTAACCGATGGTCAGCGCCAGCAGGATCGTCCCGGCGACACCGGCGTAGCCGACCAGCTCGAACGGCTGCTTCAGCGCCGAAAGCCCGGGCAGGCCCTGCCCCTTCGCGATGGACGGGTTCGCCAGCAGCCTGCCGAACTCCGCGATCCGCCAGGCGAGGTACGCCCCGAACGGGATCGCGAACGCGACGACCGACACCACGACCAGCTTGATGCTCTGGCCCAGGAGCGGCTTCCGCAGCTGGAACAGGACGACGAGCGGGTACGCACCGCCGTAGATCAGGCCTTCGGGGCGGGTCAGCGCGGCGAACGCGACCAGCACCCCGGACCAGACGGCGACCTTCGCGGTGAGCACGGTGTCCTTGCGCACGGCCACGAACAGCAGGACGGCGAGCCAGGCGACGGCCATCCCGAACAGGGAGTTCTCCAGACCGGAGATCGTCCAGATGACGAACGACGGGATCGCGGCCAGCGTCAGACCGACGACCAGCGTCGCCAGCCAAGCGAAGCGCGCGAAGATCTGCTTCGCCGCGACGTGGCACGCGGCCAGCGTCCCGGCGGTGAACAGGAGCCCCAGCAGCTTCGGGAACAGGACGTAGTCCGGAACGCCGAACAGCATGCCGCTGTCGAAGACGCCGACGAGCTTGCCGAGCGCCAGCGCCACCAGCCACGTCGAGTTCGACCAGCCCTCGACCGACGGCTGCCCTTGCTGCAGCACCGGGCCGAGCCCGTCGGCGAAGCTGCGCGCGTAGGAGAAGGTGATGGCCGCGTCGTCGACGATCCAGTGGCCGTAGAGGGTGGCGTGCCAGGCCAGCGCCGCCACCCCGGCGAGCACCGCCAGGTACGGGGCGACGCGGGCGGCCAGGCCACGACGGGCCGGCGTCTCCGCCGGGTCGGGCACGTCTTTTTCGGAAGCTTCGCTGAGTGCGCTCGCCGTCATGTCCCCGTCTTTGCCTTTTCGCTCACGTGCCGTCGCCGAAACTGTAGCCAATACCCCATTGGCCGCCTGCGACACGTCATATCCAGGCGTGATCCGCGCCACACCTTCCCGATCAGGAAAGATGCGAGATGTCGTTCACCAACCGCACCGACGCGTTGCCGTCCGGGTAGAACTCGACGATCGAGAGCGACGCCAGGTCCAGATGCAGGCGGAACAGCAGCGACGGCCCGGCGTCCAGGCCCATCCGCAGCAGCGCCTTGATCGGCGTGACATGGCTGACCAGCACGAGCGTCCGGCCGCCGTACTTCGCGATCAGTTCGTCGCGGGCCTTGCGGACCCGCCGGTGGACGCCGTCGAAGCTTTCGCCGCCCGGCGCCGCGATCGAGGTGTCGGAAAGCCAGCTGGTCTGGAATTCGGGGTCGCGCTCCATCGCCTCGGTAAAGGTGAGGCCTTCCCATTCGCCGAAATCGGTCTCGATCAGCCCCGGATGAGTCTCGGCCCGGCCGCCGAGCGCGTCCGCGATCGCCTGCGCGGTCTGCTGGGTGCGGATCAGCGGCGAGGCGATGATCGGCGCTGCCTCGCCGTCGACGACCAGGCCCTCCATCGCGCCGAGGCGTTTCGCGGCGGCGGCCGCCTGCTGCTTGCCGTGCTCGGTGAGCGGCACGTCGCCGCGGCCGGAGTACCGCTTCTCGACCGACATCGCCGTCTGGCCGTGCCGCACGAGGAGCAGCTTGGTCGGCGTCCCGGTCGCGCCGGTCCAGCCGACCGGACTGACCCTGTCCTGCTTCACGGTCTTCTTCGGCGCTTCCGGTTGCTTCCCGGCGTCCATCGCTTCGTTCGCGAGCCCGTCCGCGTAAGAGTTCTCCGCACGCGGGATCCACTCGTACCGCACGCGTGAGAACCGCGCCGCCAGCTCTTTGGCCTCGGCGTTCAGCGGCTGCATCGACGGGTGCTTGACCTTCCAGCGCCCGGACATCTGCTCCACCACGAGCTTCGAGTCCATCCGGACGTCCACTGTGGACGCTCCGAGTTCGGCGGCCGCGGCGAGCCCGGCGATCAGGCCGCCGTACTCGGCGACGTTGTTCGTCGCGATGCCGACGTAGGCCTTGCGCTCGGCGAGCACCTCGCCGGTGGCCGCGTCCTTGACGACCGCGCCGTATCCGGCGGGACCGGGGTTGCCCCGCGAACCGCCATCGGCCTCGACGAGCACGTGGTCGGTCACAGGCCGGACTCCAGCGTGCGCACCAGGATGGCGCCGCAGTTCTCGCACTGGATGACGTTGTCCTCGGGGGCCGCCTTGATCTCGGCGATCTCGCGGCGGTCGATGTCGAGCTGGCAGGCGCCGCAGCGGCGGGCCCGCAGGAGTGCCGCGCCGATGCCCTTGTGCGCACGGACCCGCTCGTAGAGCTTCAGCAGGTCTTCCGGGAAACGCGGCAGGAGCTTGGCGCGGTCTTCGTCGCGGCGTGCCTTCGTGGTGTCGAGGTCGGTGAACTGCTCGTCGCGGCGACGTGCGGCTTCGGCGACCTCGCCCTCGGCCTTCGCGACCTCGGCGCTGGTGCGCTGGGCGTCGAGTTCGAGCGCCTCGCGGCGCTCCATCAGTTCGAGCAGGTCGTCCTCGAGGGCGGACTGACGCCGGTTGAGGCTGTTCAGCTCGTGCTCGATGTCGGTCATCTGCTTCGCCGCGACGGAACCGGATTCGAGGAGCTTGCGGTCGCGGTCACCGCGGGCGCGCACCGACTCGATCTCCTTCTCCTGGCGCGCGATCTCGCGGTCGAGGTCGGACGCAGCGGTCTGGACCGAGACCAGCGCGTCACGTCGTTCGCGCACCGTCTTCTCGCCCGCGTCGATCTCGGCGATCTCCGGCAGGGTGCGGCGGCGGTGGGCGGTACGCGAGAGTTCCGCGTCCACCTTCGCGAGTTCGAGCAGCTGGCGCTGGACGGCGGGGTCGGCCTTCACGGTGCTCCTTGGATTGTCAGTGCTCGGTTCGGGTGGCCCGTAGCGTCCACGGGTCGGTGCACCTCGTGGAGACGTGAAGGTCGACGTTACCCGCAAACGCGGTGCGGACGACGGCCGAGGCTTGCTCGCACCACGGCCATTCGCTCGCCCAGTGCGTGACGCCGACCAGGGCGGGGACTTCGGTGATCTCGGCGAGATGCTCGCCGGCGGGATGATGCCGGAGATCGGCGGTGACGTACGCGTCGACACCGGCGGCGGTGGCCCGCTTGAGATAGCTGTCGCCGGAACCGCCCGAGACGGCGACCCGGCGGATCGGGCGGTCGGGATCGCCCGCGCCGTAGACGCCGGGCTCCGTGCGCGGCAAGGCGTTCGCGACGCGTTCGACGAAGACGGAGAACGGTTCGGGCTCGGGCAGCTCGCCGATGCGGCCGATCCCGGTGACGCCGTCCTCGCGCGGATCGAGCGGGCCGAGGACGGTCAGGCCGATGGCGCCGGCGAGCGCGTCGGAGACGCCGGGCGACGCGGAATCGGCGTTGGTGTGCGCGCAGTAGAGGGCGACACCGGCACGGATGAGGCGATGCACGAGGCGGCCCTTGGTGCTGTCGGCCGGGACGCCGTGGACGCCGCGCAACAGCAGTGGGTGGTGGGCGACGATCAGCTGCGCGCCGCCGTCGATCGCCTCGTCGACGGTCTCGTCGACCGGGTCGACACAGAACAGGACCTTGTCCACGGACTCGGCCGGGTCACCGCAGACGAGTCCGACGGCGTCCCACGATTCGGCGAGTTCGGGCGGGTACGCCTGCTCCAAGGCGGCGATGACTTCGGCTAACGCGGGCACCCGGGGATTTTCGCATGTAGCGTTTCCGGGCATGCGACTTCGGGTGCTCTGTGCCGCTTCGCTGCTTCTCGTGGTGCTACCCGCGCCGGCATTGGCGTCTCCGGGACTCTGGCAACTGACCGACCTGGCCGCGCGGCGCGTGCAGATCGCCGACAAGGTCGCGGCCGCGAAGTTCGGCACGCCGTCACCGATCGACGATCCGGTGCGCGAACAGCAGATCCTCGACTCGGTGGCCGCGAAGGCGCCCGGCCTCGGTCTCGACGCGGCCGGTGTGGTGCGGTTCTTCCGCGACCAGATCGAGGCGAACAAGCTCGTGCAGCGCGGCCTGTACGCACGGTGGACCGAGCAGCCCGGCACGCGGCCGCCCGGACGGCCCGATCTGGCGACCGAGGTGCGGCCGGTGATCGACCGGCTGAACACAGGCCTGCTCTCCGAACTCGCGGAGACGCGGGACGCACGGGCGCGGCGGTCGTGCGACGCGCGGCTCGTGGTCGCGGTGCGGCTGACCGACACGCGGCGCGGGCTGGACCGGCTGCACTCGGTCGCGCTCGGGGAGTCCGTGCGGTCTGCCTGCTCGCGGCGCTGACCTGCGAAAAGGGAGCAAGGGACCTTTGCTACCGCCTGCCCGCGCCGCGTGTCGCGAAAGCCACTTTCGCAACCTCCCGGCATGCCTCACCCGGGCCGCTGACCTGCGGAAAGAGAGCAAGGGACCTTTGCTACCGCCCCCACCTCAGTCCAGCGCCTTCGCGTCCTTGCTGATCGCCCAGCGGCCGGCCGCGCGCACCACGCGGCCCGTCCACAGCATCGCCCGGTAGGCCTTCGTCGCCTGATCGGGCACGTCGGGCCGGACGACCTCGTACGGCGCGACGGAAGCGCTCGACCGGAGGTGCAACGGCATCCTGGTCATCGCCTCTTTCGGCGATCTCGCCTGGACGAAGTGGTGCTCCGACAGGACCCGCCCGACCTCGTAGGGGTGCGGAAGCTTGACGGTGATGCGATACCAGCGGAGCCCGGTTGCCGGGGACTCGACGCTGGGTGTTGGTGCGCTCATACGCGACCTTCCTGCGTGTTTCTCTCCAGGAGGTCTACTCCCGCTTCGTCCCGGCTTTCCACCTTCGCGCGCCCGGTAGCCGTTCGGAGCCGGTGAGCGGTCGATCTCCGGCGGCCATCACACTGATCAGGTGCTGCACATCGTCTTCGTCTGCTCCGGCAACATCTGCCGCTCCCCGATGGCCGAACTCGTCTTCCGCGCGAAGGCCGAGGAAGCGGGGCTCGATCACCTCGTCCAGGTCTCCAGCGCCGGAACCGGCGGCTGGCACGTGGGCGAGGCCGCCGACAAGCGGGCCCGCGCGAAGCTGGCCGAACACGGTTACCCGACCGGCCACGTCGCGGCCGAGGTCGACCGCGGACACCTGGCCGCCGACCTGCTGCTCGCGGCGGACGAGGGTCACCTGTCGTTCCTCCGGCGCAAGGTGTCGGCCCCGGCGAAGGTCCGTCTGCTGCGCGAGTTCGACCCGTCCGCGCCCGAGGGCGCCGAGGTCCCGGACCCGTACTACGGCGAGGAAGACGGTTTCGAGGACGTCCTCGGCATGATCGAGCGGGCCGTTCCCGGCCTGCTCGACTGGGTGCGCGCACACGCCTGAGGCCGACCGCTTACCGTGGTGGGGTGCGGTTGAAGTTCCTGCTGAAGCCCGGGTGGCTGGCGTTGACGTTGGTGGTGTTCACCTTCGCCATCACTTGCTTCACCTTGCTGGCGCCATGGCAGTTCTCCCGCGACACCGAGCGCGAGCACCAGAACGCGGCGCTGCGGGAGTCGTTCTCCGGGCAGCCGCGGTCGCTAGAGCAGCTGCTTCCCCACGGCGCCGCCCCTGATCAGCGCACCGAATGGCACCTGGTCGCGATGAAGGGAACGTACCTGCCCGAGGGCGAGGTCGTGGCCCGTCTGCGCTCCGTACAGGGCGAAGCGGCCTTCGAGGTCCTGACGCCGTTCCGGACCGTCGAGGGCACGGTCGTGCTGGTGGACCGCGGATACGTCCGGCTCGACGACAAGTCGCGCGCACTCCCCTTCGCCCCGCCTCCCACGGGAACGGTCGACATCGTCACGCGGGCCCGTCACGACGAGAAGGACGGGAAGAACCGCGACGCCTTCGCCGACGAGTCGACCGGCGGGAAACTGCAGAGCTACGTCGTCGATTCCCAGGTCGTCGCGCGGGCCGCGAAGCTGGACATCCGTCCGGGCTACTTCCAGCTCGACGTGAACCAGCCCGGCGTCCTGGGCGCGCTGCCGCTGCCGCAGACCGACGCCGGCCCCTTCTTCTCCTACGCGCTCCAGTGGATCGCGTTCGGAGCGATGGCGTTGATGGGCTGGCTGTACTTCACCGTCCGCGAGCTGAAGCCGGGCGGCGCGCTGGCCACGGACCGGCCGCAGCGGCGCAAGAGTGTCGCGGAGATGCTGGCCGAGGACGAACGCTCCGAAGTGGCCACCTGATCTGATGCGAAAATGGCCCTTTTATAGGTCCATTATGCGTGATCCCCTTCGATCATGCTGATTCACCCGTGGGACGCCGCCCACGACGACGCCGAATGGCAGGCCTGGCTCTCCGCGCACGACTTCGGCCAGCTGATCGCCGGGGGCGCGGGCCGTGACCTGCCGATCGTCAACCCGGTGCACTTCGTCTACGACGGCGACCGAACGGTCCTGCTGCACCTCGCGCGCCCCAACCCGGTCTGGCCGTTGCTGGAGGAACACCCGCGCGCACTGCTGTCGGTGATCGACGATCACACCTACATCCGCTCCGAATGGAACACCCCGGCCGACCCGCCGCACGGGGTTCCGACGTCGTACTACGCGTCCGTCCAGCTCGAATGCGACGTCCGGCTGATCGACGACGCCGCGGAGAAGGCCGCGCTTCTGGACCGGCAGCTCGCGCACTTCGAGCCCGGTTCGGACCGGTTGGGGGTGAGCGCCACCGAGGCGCCGGACAAGCGGGTTCTTCCCGGCATCCGGGGCGTCGAACTGACTGTCACCGGGGTGCGGGCGAAGTTCAAGTTCGGCGGGAACAAGCAGCCCGCCGACCGGGCACGGATCGACGCGGAACTCGCGCGACGTGACGGTCCGATGGACGCACGGGCGCGGGCGCAGCTGGCGCGGCGGGAGCGGTAGCAAAGGTCCCTTGCTCTCCTCGGGCGATCACTGTGGGATTTCTGGTCACCCAACGCACCAAAATCTCTACGGTCACTACGCGGAGTAAGGGGTGTGTGGGAATAGGGACACTCAACGTCTCTATTTCCACACACCTCCACGCGGCAGCAAAGGTCCCCTGCTCTCTTTTCGCAGGTCAGAGCGCCAGGCGGTAGCAAAGGTCCCTTGCTCCCCCGCGGCGCGACGAAGCCAGACCGGATCACGGTGACTGTGTGGATTTTGGGACGTCAGATGTCCCAAAATCCACACAGTCACCCGCGGCAGCAAAGGTCCCCTGCTCTCTTTTCGCAGGTCAGAGCGGCAAGCGGTAGCAAAGGTCCCTTGCTCCCCGGGCGCCGAAACCGCGGGTCAGCGCCGTCGTCGCCGAAGCCCGACGAGACCCGCCAGCACCACCGAACTGATCGCGCCCAGCCAGCCGACCACCCGCGAGAGTTCCACGGCGCGCGTCACGTGCCCGGCGTCCGGGTTCCGGCCGATGCCGAGCACCGGCAGTTCCTCGACCCCGTGCGGATACACCGTCCGCCCGCCGACCCGGATCTCCAGCGCCCCGGCGAACGCGGCCTCGACGCGGCCGGCGTGCGGGCTCGGGTGCGCGGTGGTGTCCCGCCGCCACGCCCGCCACGCGCCGCCCGCCGAGCCGCCGACGACCGGGGCCGCGAGGACGGTCAGCCCGGCGGCGACCCGGGTGGGCACGAGATGGACGACCTCGTCCAGCCGGGCGACGAGCCACCGGTACCGCTCGGGACGCCCGCGCCCGATGCCGCGCAGCAGGCTGATCACGCGCGAGCCGAGCAGGCCGGGGACACCGGCCAGCGCTCCCCACACCAGCGGCGCGATGACGACGTCGGCGGTGTTCTCGGCGAGCGTCTCCACCGATGCGCGCGAGAGGCCGATGACACCGAGGTCGTCGGTGACCCGGGGGTCCAGTGTGGACAGTGTGCCGCGCGCGGTTTCGAGTTCGCCTTCTTCGAGGTCCCGGGCCAGCGACGTGCCGTGCGCGGCCAGGCCGGCGGCGCCGAGAACGCCCCAGGTGGTCACCGCGGTCGTGGTCGCCTGCAGGACGGGACTGCGCCGTCCGGCGCGTTCGGCGAGCACGCCCGCCAGCACGGCGGAGGCCGCCAGGCCACCGGTCCACAGGATTCCGGCCACCGGATGCTTCGACCGCACCTTCGTGTCCACCGCCGAAGCCGCCCTGGCGAACGCCGTCACCGGACGCCGTGACCGAGGGTCCCCGATCACCCCGTCCGCGGCCACCCCCAACACCAAGCCGATCGCGCGCGCCGCGCTCACCATCGCCCCCTGCATGCAGTATCCCTCGAAGACCTGCAGAGATTACTCGAAGATCATCCACCCAGAAGGACGGCCATCTCGTCACGCGCCTGGATGACGATGTCCCGCATCGCGCGTTCGGCCCGGTCGGCGTCACCGGCGTCGACCGCCGCCGCGACCTCGACATGCAGGGCGACGGCCTCGGGTTGCGGCTCCTCCGGCATCAGGCCGTGCCCGGTGCGCCCGGCGAGCACCGCGGCGACGACGGCCGAAAGCTGCGCGAACATCGGATTCCGCGACGCGGACAGCAGCAGATCATGGAAGGCGACGTCGTGGCCCAGGAAGGTTTCGAGGTCCCGCTGGTGCGCCGTCTCCTCGAGCCTCTTCGCCAAGGCCCTGAGGCGGCCGCCTTCTTCCGGTGTCGCCCGCAGCGCGGCGTACCGGGCGGCGCACGGTTCGACGCCGGAGCGCAGTTCGGTGAGGGTCCTCAGCGCGGTCTTCCGCTCGGATCCGTCGAGTTGCCAGCGAAGCAGTCTCGGGTCGTAATGGTTCCAGTCACGAGGCTCGCGCACGATCGCCCCGACCCGGCGCTTGCTGCTGGTCAGGCACATCGTTTCGAGCACACGCACCACCTCGCGCGCCACCGTGCGGGACGCGCCGAACCGCTCCTGGAGCTCCTCCGAGCGCAGGACGGAGCCCGGCGGAAGCTCCCCGTTGGCGATCGCGGAGCCGAGCGCGTCGAGCACTTCGGCATGCCTGTCGTTGCCCACCAGGCGACTGTAACGTTCTGACTCGATTAAGTAGTACTTGATGTTGATTAAGTAGTACTTTTGAGCTGTACTCGTCCCGGCTACAACGACGTGGGAGGTACGGATGACCGTCATCGTGGTGATGGGCGTTTCCGGCTCGGGCAAGACGACCGTGGGCACGGCACTCGCCGAACGCCTCGGCGTCGACTACGCCGAAGCGGACACGTTCCATCCGAAGGCGAACATCGACAAGATGAGCTCCGGCCACCCGCTGAACGACGAAGACCGGCGACCCTGGCTCGAAGCCATCGCCGCCTGGATCCGGGACCACCAGTCCTCCGGCGGCGTCGTGACATCCTCCGCGCTCAAATACCGCTACCGCGACATCCTGCGCGGCGGCGGCGGCGACGTCTGGTTCCTGCACCTGCACGGCGACCGCGACCTGCTCGCCGACCGGATGAAGACCCGCTCCGGTCATTTCATGCCGGTGTCCCTTCTGGACTCCCAGCTCGCCGACCTCGAACCGCTGCAGCCGGACGAATTCGGCCTCGTCGCCGACATCGCGAAGAAGCCGGAAGAGATCGTCGACACCGCCCTTTCCGCTTTCAAGGACCGCCGATGACCACCACTCTCGCCGCCGCCTGGACCGGACACGACACCCGTCTCATCGGCGCGACGGTGCTCGCCATCGCCGTGATCGTCGTCCTGATCACCAAGGCGAAGCAGCATCCGTTCCTGGCCCTGATCCTCGGCTCCGGCGTGCTCGGGCTCGTCGGGGGCATGCCGGTGGACAAGCTGATCAAGAGCTTCAGTTCCGGCGTCGGTTCCACCGTCGCCTCGGTCGGCGTGCTGATCGCGCTCGGCGCGATGCTCGGCAAGCTGCTCGCCGACTCCGGCGGCGCGGATCAGATCGTCGACACCATCCTGCGCCGCTCGGGCGACCGCGCGCTGCCGTGGGCGATGGCACTGGTCGCCGCGCTGATCGGGCTGCCGATGTTCTTCGAGATCGGCCTGGTCATGCTGATCCCGGTGATCCTGCTGGTCGCCAAGCGCACCGGGAAACCGCTGCTGATGCTGGGAATCCCCGCGCTCGCCGGGCTTTCGGTGCTGCACGGTCTCGTCCCGCCGCACCCCGGACCGCTCGCCGCCGCGGGCGCGCTGAACGCCAACGTCGGCCTCACCCTGGCCTTCGGCCTGCTCGTCGCGATCCCGACGGTGATCATCGCCGGGCCGCTGTTCGGCAAGCTGGCCGCGAAGATGGTCCCGGACGCGGTCGCGCCGGAACGCCTCATCCCGGAATCGTCCTCTTCGGACGGCCGGCGGCCCGGCTTCCTCGCGACGCTGTCCACCGTGCTGCTGCCCGTCGTGCTGATGATGGGCAAGGCGCTCGCGGACATCCTGCTGGAGAAGGAGAACCACGTCCGCCGCGTGCTCGACTTCATCGGCGACCCGCTGGTGGCGCTGCTCGCCGCGGTCCTGCTCGGCATGCTGACCCTTGGCAAGTCCGCGGGTTTCACGCGGGACAAGCTGTCGTCCACGGTGGCGGATTCGCTGCCGCCCATCGCCGGCATCCTGCTCATCGTCGGGGCGGGCGGCGGGTTCAAGCAGACCCTCGTCGACGCCGGTGTCGGCAACGTCATCACCAGCCTCGCCACCGGCGCGAACCTGTCGCCGCTGCTGCTCGGCTGGCTGGTCGCGGTCGCGATCCGGCTCGCCACCGGCTCCGCGACGGTCGCGACCGTGTCCGCCGCCGGCATCGTCGCCCCGCTCGCCGCGACCATGGACCCGTCGCACAGCGCGCTGCTGGTGCTCGCGATCGGCGCCGGTTCACTGTTCTTCTCCCACGTGAACGACGCCGGGTTCTGGCTGGTCAAGGAGTACTTCGGGCTTTCGGTCGGGCAGACGCTGAAGAGCTGGTCGATCATGGAGACGGTCATCTCGGTGGTCGCGATCGCGCTGATCCTGCCGCTGGGCGCCCTCCTGTAGCCGAAGTACATGAAGGCCCCATCCTTGCGCTAGACGCAAGGATGGGGCCTTCATGTACTTCCGGGATGTTCCGGTTGACACGTGACCTTTTGGTCACCTATCCTTTCGATGTGCCCGACGACGACCTGGTTTTCAAGGCCCTGGCGGATCCGACCCGCCGGTTCCTGCTCGACCAGTTGTTCACGCGTGACGGCCGCACGCTGACCGATCTCGAGTCCGAAGTGGACATGAGCCGGTTCGGCGTGATGAAGCATTTGAAACTGCTGGAAGAAGCCGGACTTGTCGTCACGCGCAAGGAGGGCCGGGAGAAGAAGCACTTCCTCAACCCGGTACCGATCCGGCAGATCCACGACCGGTGGATCGACAAGTTCACCGAGCGCAACGTGACCGCGTTGCTCGACCTCAAAGCCGAACTCGAAGCCCCCGATCTCGAAAACGAGGAACCGTCATGACCGAAACCACCATCGCCGCCACCCAGGTCTACCGGGTCTACATCAAGGCCACCCCGGAGAAGATCTGGGACGCGATCACGAAGCCCGAATGGTCGCGGAAGTACGGCTACACCGGCCTCGTCGACTTCGACCTGCGGCCGGGCGGCAAGCACGTCACCCACCCCACGCCGGAATACGTCGAGGCGGGGTTCACGAACAACCTGGTCGACGGCGAGGTCCTCGAGGTCGATCCACCTCGCAAACTGGTCATCACCTGGAAGCTGCTGATGGACCCGTCCTTCGACAAGGAGCCGTACACCAAGCTCACCTACGAGATCGAAGAGACGAAGACCGCGGGCACCCGGCTGACCGTCACCCACGACGTCACCGGCGCGCCCACGACGGCCGCGCTGATCAACGGCTCCCAGGAGGACATCAACGCCGGACCGGGGGAGAACGCCGGTGGCGGCTGGCCGTGGATCCTGTCGGACCTCAAGACGCTGCTGGAGACGGACGAGCCGCTCGTCCCCACCGCTTCCTGACCCACGCACCGACACGAAAGGTCCTGCGTTCTCGTGAGTGGTAAGGACGGTTAGAACCGTCCTTACCACTCACGAGCTTTGACCCGTCAGACCCGCTTCGTGGCGGCCTTCAGCGCGGCTTTGGCGGTATCGGACGCACCGATGGTGTCCAGCGCGAACAACGCCGCGCCGACCACCGGGGCCACGTCGACCACCTGGATCGAGGCCTGCGGCGCCACCTTCAGGCACCGCCGCTCGATCTCCGCGATCACCTGCGCGCCGACCCCGGTCAGCACTCCCCCGCCGAGGATGACTTCAGGTGCTTGCTCGGTGAGCTCCAGCCGCCGCAGGATGACCGAGACCAGCAGGGCGACCTCTTCGACGAACCGGTCGACCACGTCCTGCGCCACCTCGTCGCCGCCCGCCGCGACGGCGAACAGCAGCGGGCAGAGGGTGTGGATCGAATCGGAGTGCAGCTCCCCGAAGTGCAGGCGCTCCACCACTTCCAGCACCGAAGACGTCTTGAAGTGCGCGGTGACCGCGGCTTTCAAAGCCGTACCGGGGCCCCTGCCGTCCTCGGCGCGGACGGCCCACCACAGCACCTCCTCGCCGAGCCGGTAGCCGCCGCCCCAGTCGCCGGAGATCTTGCCCAGCGCGGGAAACCGGTGCTCACGTCCGTCGGCGCTGACGCCGGCGCCGTTGATCCCGGCGCCGCACACCACCGCCACCCCTGTCCCGTCGGAACTCCCCGCGCGCAGCAGCGCGAGCGTGTCGTTGCCGACGATCAGCGTGTCGCTCCAGCCGCGCGCCGCCAGCGCGGCGTGCAGGATCGCTTCCTCCTGCGGGAAATCCAGCCCCGCGAGATAGGCGGACGTATGTGTCGCGAAAGGACGTTCGCCGGGAAGCCCTGCCCCGCGAAGGGCTTCCAGGACCAGCTTCTCCAGCGCCTGGACGCTGCCGTCGACCCCGATGTTCTGCGGGGACGCGCCAGGCCCTCGCGACTGTCCGAGCACCCGTCCGTCCCGGGAGACGATCAGGACGTCGGTCTTGCTGTTGCCGCCGTCGATCGCGACGACGACGTCCTGTGAGCCGGCCGTCATGCCCCCGCCCACGGCAGGAACTCACGGTTGGTCCGCACCAGCGTGTCGGCGAGCTGATCCGCCTTGGTGTACTGGCCGACCAGCGGATGCGCGAGCAGCGCGTCGGCCACCCGATCGCGGCCGCCCTTGATCGCCGCCTCCAGCGCGAGGTGCTCGTACGCGGTCACCCCGGCGATGAGCCCGGCGAACCGCTGCTCGACCGGCGGCTGCGGGATCGGACGCGGCCCATTACCGTCCACAAGGGACGGTACCTCGATGACGGCGTCGTCCGGCAGGAAGTCGAAAGTGCCTTCGTTGCGGACGTTGACGACGTGCTCCTCCGCCGGGCCACCCGAGGTGAGCGCGTGCACGAGCTGCACCGCGGCCTCGGAATAGTAGGCACCGCCCCGCTTTTCCAGCTGCTCCGGTTTGGTCACCACCTCCGGGTCGAGGTAGACCTTCAGCAGTTCCTCCTCGACATCGCTGACGACGTCCGCGCGCGGCCGCTCGGTGCGCTGCTTCGTGACCTGCTCGTCGTGCCCGTAGTAGTACTTCAGGTAGTACGACGGCACGACGTTCATCCGCCGCATCCACTCGACCGGCGCGGTCACGTGCTCGCCGAGGAATTCCGCGTGTTCCGCGAGCAATTCGGGCAGCCGGTCCTCGCCGTTGACGAGCACCTTCCGTTCCCAGCTCAGGTGGTTCAGTCCGGTGTGGACGAGTTTGACGTCGTCGACGCCGGCACCGAGCAGATGCGCGAACGTGCGCTGGAGGTGGATCGCGACGTTGCACAGCCCGACGGCACGGTGGCCCTCGTTCAGCAGCGCCCGGGTGACGATGCCGACCGGGTTGGTGAAGTTGACGATCCAGGTGTCGTCCCCGGCGATCTTCCTTACCCTGTCGGCGATGTCGAGCACCACCGGAACGGTGCGCAGCGCCTTCGCGAGGCCGCCCGCGCCCGTGGTCTCCTGTCCGACACAGCCACAGGCGTGCGGGAACGTCTCGTCCCCGCGCCGCGCGCGCTGCCCACCGACCCGCAGCTGGATCAGCACCGCCGACGCCCCGTCGACGCCCTCTTCGAGACTCGACGTGGTGCGCACCCGCGCCGGATGCCCGGCGTGGCTCAGCAAGCGGTTGCTGAAGTCCCCGACCGCCTCCACCCGGTACGCGTCCGGATCGATCAGCACGATCTCGTCGACGTCCAAAGTGGACCGCCGTCCGGCGATCCCGTCGATCAGCTCGGGCGTGTACGTGGACCCACCACCGACGACTGCCAGTTTCATCCCTTGACCCCTGTGAATGTGATGCCCTTGACGAAGGACTTCTGCGCGAACACGAACAACACGATCACCGGCAGCATGATCAGCGCGGTGGCCGCCATGGTGAGGTTCCATTCCACGTGGTGCATGCCGCGGAACGACGCGATCGCCAGCGAAAGCGGCCAGCTGTCCCGGGTCTCACCCGTGTAGAGCAGCGGACCGAAATAGTCGTTCCAGGTGAACAGGAAGCAGAACATCGCGGTGGCCGCGATCCCCGGCTTCGCCATCGGGATCAGCACCTTGACCATCGCCTTGAATTCGTTGCAGCCGTCGATCTTCGCCGCTTCGAGGTAGTCCTTCGGAATGGTGAGGAAGAACTGCCTCAGCAGGAAGATCGAGAACGCGTCGAAGAAGAAGTACGGCGCGATCAACGGGATCAGTGTCCCGGTGAACCCGAGCCGCACCCACAGGTCGTACAACGGCACGACGGTGACCTGCGGGGGCAGCATCATCGCGGCGACGGTCAGCATGAAGAACAGGTTCTGCCCGCGGAACTTCAGCTTCGAAAGCGCGTACGCGGCCGGGATCGCCGAGACGAGCGCACCGACGGTGGCCAGCGTCGAATACAGCATGCTGTTGCCGAAGTACCGCAGCAGCGGCGCCTTTTCGAAGACCTCGACGAAGTTCTCGAAATGCCATTCCGTCGGCCAGAAGTTCGACGAAAGCGCCTGGTCGCTGGACATCACCGCGGTGAGGAACACGAACAGGATGGGCAGCATGAAGATCACGCCCATCGCGATGCCCACGCTGTGCGTCGCGATCCAGTAGAGCTTCTTGTCCCATTGGCGCCGCATCCGCACCTTCGGCGGTTCGGAAGCCGGGGCGGTGGGCCGCCGTTCGGCGAGTGTCGTCATGCCCCCTCCTCCTGATGCTGGGACTTACGAAGCTGCCGCACGAGAATCCAGGTGAACCCGGCCGAGACGATGAACAGCAGGACCGCCATCGCCGCCGCGTAACCCATGTTGAAGTACCGGAACCCCTGGACGTACAGCCAAACCGGATAGGTCAGCGTCGAGTTCTGTGGTGCGCCGATGAACTTCGTGTTGCCCGCGACGTCGGCCGCGCCCGCCGCGGCCGATCCCGCGACGATCGCCTGCGTGAAGAACTGCAACGCGAAGATGATCGAGTTGACGATGCCGAACAGCAGCACCGGCGAGATCGACGGCAGCGTGACATGCCAGAACCGGCGGATCGGCCCGGCGCCGTCGAGTTCGGCGGCCTCGTACTGCTCCTGCGGCACATCGAGCAACGCCGCCAGGATGATGATCATCAGCTCGCCCGAACCCCACATCACCAGCAGGGTCAGCGCCGGCTTCGACATCGCCGGGTCGTTGAACCACAGCCCGCCGTCGATGCCGACGAAGTCCAGGAACGCGTTGACCGGGCCGTATTCCGGGTTGAACAGGAACACGAAGGCCAAGGTCGCCGCGGCGGGCGGGGCCAGCGAAGGCAGGTAGCACAGCGTCCGGACCAGGCCGACACCCGACTTCAGGCGGGAGATGACCGAGGCCACGCCGAGCGCGAACACCACGCGGCAGACGGTCAGGACGATCACCAGCCACAACGTGTTGTACGCGGCGGTGCCGACCAGCGGCTCGCTGGTGAACATCCGGACGTAGTTGTCGAAGCCGATGAACTCCGGCGCGTTGATCAGGTCGTACCGGGTGAACGAGTAGTACACCGTGGCGATCAGCGGGTAGCCGAAGAAGATCAGGAAACCGAGCATCGCCGGGGCGATGAAGTAGAAGACGGTGCGACGGCGGCGCGCCGTGTTCCCCTTCCGCGTCCGGGTGGACGCGGAAGGGGAGGCGACCGCCCTGGAATCCAGGGTCGAAGTCATGCGATCAGCCGCCGGCGCGCTTCTGGGCCAGCTCGTCGTTGATCTGAGCGTCGACCTGCTTCAGACCCGCGACCATGTCCGGGACGTTGCCCGCCTGCCACTTCTCGGCGAAGTCGTTGACCGCCTTGAGGTGCGCGTCGCCGATCGGGGTCGACGGGTTCGGCGTCAGCTTGCCGCCGTTGTACAGGTCGAGGAACGTCTTGAACTCCGGCGTGACCTCGAGCTTCGGGTCGGTCAGCGCGGCCTTGGTGCTCGGGACGTTCTTCAGGCCGTTCGACAGCTCGACCAGCGTCGACGTGTCGAGGGTGACCTGCTTGATCAGTTCCCAGGCCGCACCGGGGTTCTTGGCGCCCTTGGGGATCGCGATGATCGTGCCCGTGGTGAACGCGCCGCCGTAGCGGTCGGGCTTGCTGTCGAGCACCGGCGGGGCCGCCGTGCCGAACTTGAGCTGCGGCGCCTGGTCCTTGATGAACGCGGTGCGGTACTCGCCGTCGATCATCATCGCGAGCTTGCCGCGCTGGAAACCGTGGTCCGCCGAGTACTCCTCACCGAGACCGGCCTTGAACTGCTCGACCTTGGCGTGGCCGCCGTAGAAGTCCACCAGTTGCTTCTGGAAGTCGAACATCGCCTTCCACTCGGGGCTGTCGGCGAGGTGCGACTGGCCGTCGGGGCCGAGGTAGGTGGCGCCGAAGTTCGGGGCCCAGTACTGCGCCATGTTGGCGTAGAACGGCATCGACGGCAGGAAGCCGGCGACCTTGATGGAGCCGTCCGCGTTGAACTCGGTCAGCTTCTTGGTGGCCTCGAACAGTTCCGAGGTCGTCTTCGGCGGCGACGTGACGCCCTTCGCCGCGAACATGTCCTTGTTGTAGTAGAAGCCGTAGACGTCGGCGAGCAACGGCATGGCGCAGCGCTTGCCCTGGTATTCGGTGTAGCTGCGGACCGCGTCCGGGATCTGGGTCAGGTCGATCTTGTCGCGGTCGATGTAGGGCTTGAGATCCTGGAAGCTGCCCGTCGAGCACCACGCGCCGAGATTGTCGGTGAAGAACGAGATCGCCACGTCCGGCGGGTTGCCACCGCGGATGGACTGGGTGATCTTGTCGTCGTCCTGCTGGCCCTCGTGCTTGATCTCGATGTTCGGGAACTTCGCCTTGAGCTTGTTGAGCCCGGCGGTGACCACGTTGTATTCGCGGTCGGTGAACTTGCTGTAGACGGTCAGCGTGAGCTTCGCGTCCGCGGCGGGGGCGGCCGCCGCGTCGCCCGCCCCACCGCTCGGGCCGCTTGCGGCGCCCGAACAAGCGGACACCAGTGCGGCGACGGTGACCGCGCCGAGCACTATCGAGCCGCGCCGACGGCGGCCACTTCTCCGAACCTGGGTCGTGGAACTCATGACCCTCCTCCTAGTTGGTTGGGGCGGGAGACGGTGGTTCTGTTCGTGAATCCGGGATCGCCACGATCGGATTTGGCTCTCCCGCCCCGGACCGCCCGGGCCCGAGGAGCGAAGGGGTGTTGACGCCGAAGACGTCCCGTCGGACGGTGGCGAGCGCCGATTGGAGCGCGCCCGCGCGGACCGCGTTGCCCTGCACCGAAGCGACCCCGACGGGGGTGCGGGGCAGGACCAGTTCGTGCAGCCTTCGCGCGACCAGTGCGGCGAATTCGTCGCCACCGGCCCGGCTGGTGTCGCCGGAAAGCAGCACGAGTTCGGGGTCGACGACCGCGATCAGGCCTGCCGCTCCGCCCGCGACACGGCGGGCGAGGTCGTCGAGGAAGGCTTCGTTGTGGCTTTCCCGAGCCTTGGCGACGGCGTCCGCGCCGGTTTCGGCCACGATGCCGTGTGCGGTGGCCAGCTCGACGACGGCCGGAGAGGCGACGAGATCACCGAAACGATCTCCCGCACGAGGCTTCTCCCTCGGCGTGGCAACGGAAACCGGATCGGGAACGCGCATCCAGTCGATCTCGCCGCCACCGCCGGTCGCGCCGCGCAACAGTCTGCGGCCGACCACCACCGCGCCGCCGACGCCGTCGCTGAGCCAGATCATCACGAAGTCGTCGAGCCCGACGGCCTGGCCGACGGTCATCTCGACGATCGCGACGAGGTTGACGTCGTTCTCGATGGTGACCTCGACGCCGAGCTCGCGGCTGAGCCTGCGCGGCACGTCGAAACCGAGCCAGCCGGGGATGTGGGGCGCCGAGGAGAGCAAGCCGGTGCGGGGATCGAAGGCACCTTGGGCGCCGATGACGACGTGGCGGAGATCGGTGGCGGCGAGACCGGCGCTGTTCGCGACGTGGGTGAGCGCCGCGCCGAACGTGCCGACGACGTCCGCGCCCTCGTGGACCGGCAGCGGGACCTGGTACTCGGCGAGCACCGCGCCTGAGACGTCGGCGACCACGAAGTCGGCCTGCCGCGGAGTCAGGTCCACCGCCGCGACGTAGGCGACACCACCGTTGACCTGCCAAAGCTGCGCCCTCGGGCCGCGGCCCCCGCCGCGGACGCCCGCCTTGGTGACGACGTCGTCCTGTTCGAGCCGAGTGAGCAGCTGCGCCGTCGCGGGCTTCGACAGGCCGATGGCGACCTCGAGCTCGGAGCGCGTCAGAGGACCGTCCCTGAGGAGGACCTCGATGGCCGCGCGATCGTTGATCTCGCGCAGCATTCGCGGACTGCCGGCTCGCACTTGGCTCGCTCCCGACTTCGTTAGGAAACTTTACAGACGGTTTCCGGGGACTGTAGTGAGCCGAGCCACAGCCGTCAACGGCGCGGGGAAACGGGGAGGTAACGCTTGGCGTGTTCCGCACAGTGGGTACGCGTACCGACGCGGAGGGTGTTCGCGCGGCGGACTTGCCTGGTAAGTAACGACAAAGGGCCGCTCAGGAGGTTCAAAGCCTCCCGAGCGGCCCTTCGGCGACGCGGTGGTGGATCAGAAGTTGGGCTGCACGTACAGATCCCACTCCCAGGGAAGCGAGGTGGGGTAGCACATCCACCCGTCCCAGTCCCCGGCGATCTGGCCATGGTGGCCGGTGATCCCGCAGTCCTCTTTGCTGTACGTACCGAAATACTCGTAGTCCGAGGCCTGCGCCGCTCCCGCGGTCACGGCGCTGATCGAGGCGAAGGCCGCGACAGCGGCTCCGGCGACGGCAAGCCGCCGCAAGGTGTTCTTCATGTTTTCCCCAGTGTCCTAACTCGATGGTCCTGAAACGGACAGCAAGAGAATAGCGGACACGTCACCGCCTTGAGGGCGAATCACCAACCTTCGCCGGGGCTCGACGTCTGCCCCTGCGGCCTGCGAACCGGCGGCGGTCGCCTTGCGGCCTCATGAGGTGTTGCGAAAGCGGCTTTCGCAACACCGCGCCCACGGCGAAGGTGACTTCGGTCCTCCCGAAATCGTCAGGAGGTAACGCTTGCCGTGTTTCGCACAGTGAGTGTACGTACCGGCACGGAGGGTGGCCGATACGAAGTTCTTGACCAGTCATTCTTGAATGACTATTCTCAAACCCATGGCCCGACCACGCCAGTTCGATGAGACGACAGCGATCGAAGCCGCGGCGGCGGTCTTCCGGCAGCGGGGATACAACGCGACTTCGGTCGATCACCTCGTCGAGGCGACGGGTGTCCACCGGGGAAGCCTCTACGGCGCGTTCGGCAGCAAGCACGGCTTGTTCGCCCGTGTGCTGGAACACGTCGCCGCGGACCGCGACGAGCAGCTCGACATCCTGCTGGTCGCGCTGCTCGAACTGGCACCCACCGACCAGCGGCTGCGCGTCCGGGCGCGGGCCGTCATCCAGAACCTCGGGGCGACCCCCGACCAGCTGGGACGACGGCTGCTGGCCCGCGCCCGCGTCCAGGACTTCGACGACGAAGGAAAAAAGGCATGAGCAACAACCGTGTCACCATCAGCGGAGACCGGCTCGTGGTCGAACCCGTGGGGATCGACAAGGTCTGGTCATTCACCCGGCGGCTCGAATTCCCGCTCGCCCACGTACGCGGCGCGACACACGACCCAGGGATGCGCGACGAGCCGAAGGGCTGGCGCGGACCGGGTCTCCGGATCCCCGGCAAGCTCGCCGGCACCTTTCACGCCGACGGCGACCGGCAGTTCTGGAACGTCTCCGGGTTCGACCGCACGGTCGTCATCACCCTCGACGAGGCCGAGGACTTCAACCGCCTCGTGCTCACGGTCGACGATCCCGCCGAGACCGTCACCGCGGTCAACAACGCGATCGCGGTCGCCTGACCGACCTGCCTGAGTACAGCAAGGTGTGAAGGTCGAGTTTCCTCGGCTGAGCCGAGGGAAGGGGGCCTTCACGCGCAGCCGTTGTGACTGCTGGTGCGAGTGGGGCGAACGCGGCGACCCACCGCGCGACCAGATCTGCGGTTCATACCTACATAGGCAGTTCCGCATGGAGGCAGGAGCGATAGGGCTCAGTGTCCCCAATGTGACATTGGGGACAGTCCGTGGGATCAACCGCAACCGGATTCCAAGGAGCTACCTACACACGCTGGCTCACCGCGGCCCGGCACCCAGCGGTAGCAAGGTCCCTTGCTACCCGCCAGACGTCAGACCCCGGCCCAGGCCGCCAGCATCACGCGCGCGATCGACGAGTTCCCCGGCAGCACCAGCTGCCGCGTACCGCCGGCGATCGGCGTCGGCACGGCGCCCGCGTTCCGCAGCTGACTGTTCGCGAAAGCGGCCCGCACCTCCTCGCGCGAAACCCAGAACGCCTCTTCGATCTCGCCCTCCGCGGGCACGATCGTCGAAGAGATGTCGGCCCTGGCGGTGAAACCGAGCATGATCGACCGCGGGAACGGCCACGGCTGGCTGCCGAGATAGCGCACATCGCGCACCTCGACGCCGACCTCTTCGCGGATCTCCCGCTCGACACACCCTTCGAGCGACTCCCCCGCCTCGACGAAACCGGCGAGGATCGAGTACCGGTCCGGCGGCCAGATCGGCTGCCGCGCCAGCAGGACGTGCTCGCCGTTGACGCCGGCGTCGTCGTGCACGAGGCAGATCACCGCCGGGTCGGTGCGCGGGTACTCCTCACTGCCGCAGCCGGTGCACTTGCTCGCCCAGCCCAGCTGGATCAGCTCGGTCGGGCTGCCGCAGCGCGTGCAGAACTTCGCCTGCCGCCGCCACGCCTGCAGCGCCTGCGCGGTGGTGAACAGCCCGGCCGACGTGTCGTCGAGCAGGTCACCGTAGCCGCGCAGGTCGACCCAGATCTCGCCGTCGCGGCGCTGGACTTGTTCCACGACGCCCCAGCTGCCCGCCATTTCGACGGTCTCGGTCTCCCCGGCGGGGCGGCCGGGCATCGACCAGTAGTCGGTGCCCTGCCACTCCCCCAGGAAGACCGCGTCCGCGGGCGGCTCGGTGCCGAAGTCCTGCGACTTGCGGGTCGCGAGCACGCCGGAACCCTCCACCACCGGGGTGCGCGCGTGCTCGTCGAGCAACACGATCCTGGCGTTCGACCAGCGCTCGGCGAGCCTGTCCGGGTTGGTGCGCAAGGATTCCTGACGGTCCGCCGTGGAGCGCGAAAGCGTCGGGAGCGCCCCCAACCCGAACGGTGTCTCCATCAGGCGGGCTCCCCGATGGCCACGTCGCCCAGCGCCGTCAGCTTCGGCGCGAGGACATCGGCGTCGCCGACGACGACACCGGTGAACCGCTTGGGCGCGAAGAACTTCAGCGCCGCGTTCGCCACTTCTTCGGCGGTGACCGCGGCGAGGCGCTCCGGATGCCCGGCGAGCCATTCGACGCCCAGCCCCGTCGCGGCGAGCGCGGACAGCTGCGCGGCCAGGCCTCCTTGCGACGACGCCGCCGTGACCAGCGAGCCGATCGCGTACTGCCGCACCGACTCGACCTCGTCGGCGGTCGGCGGCACGAGACCGAGCCTGGCCAGCTCGTACCGCGTCTCCATGAGCGCGGCCGCGGTCGCGTCGGTCGCGGTGTCCGCGTCGACGTTCACCACGGCGGTCTGGTCGGTGAACTCGAATCCGGAGTGCGCGCTGTAGGTGTAACCCTTGTCCTCACGGATGTTCTCGACCAGCCGCGACGAGAAGTACCCGCCGTACACGAGGTTCGCCAGCTGCAGCGCCGGGTACCGCGGGTCCGTGCGCGACACGCTCTGCGCGGACAGCCGGATCTGCGACTGCACGGCACCGGCGCGCGGCACCAGCAGGACGTTGCCGCCGGCGAGTTCGGGCAGCGCGGGCAGGCGGACGGCGGAGCGGTCCGAAGCCCAGCCGCCGAACGCCTTCTCCAGGTCGCCGATGACGGTCTCCGGGTCGATGTCGCCGACGATCACCAGCACGGATCCCCGCGGCAGCACCGAAGCCCGGTGCAGCGCGCGAACCTGTTCCGGCGTCACGACGGCCACGTCTTCGGCCTGCGGGACCTCGCGCACCGCGGGGTGGTCACCGTAACGGTGCTTCTGCAGCGCCTCGCGGGCGATCGTCCTCGGCTGGGTGCGGGAGACGGCGATCCGCTCGATGAGCCGCTCGCGTTCCCGCTCGACCTCGGCGTCCGCGTACGAGGCGCCGGTGAGCGCGTCGGCGAGGACGTCGAGCATCGTCGGCAGGCCGTCGGCCAGCGAGGTACCGGTGATGACCAGGCGCTCCGGGTCGACGCCGGACGCGAGGTCACCGCCGATCAGCGCCAGATCCGCGTCGATCTCGATGCGGTCGCGGCGGGCGGTGCCGGTCAGCAGGGTTTCGGCCAGCACCTCGGCGGTGGCCGGGTGCAACTTGTCGTCACCGGCGAACGGGATCCAGACGCGCAGCTCGACCAGCGGCACGGTGGGCTTGCGGACGGCGAGCACCCGCAACCCGTTGCTCAGCGTGGCGTCCACATGGGACAGATCGGCGACGGCGCGCTGTGTCCCCAGCGGCGGGACCGGACGAGGCCCGGTGGCCGTGCGGCCGATCTCCTCGGCGGTGCGGTGCGGTGCGCTCACTGCTCGGTACCTTCCTGGTCTGAAGATCCACTGCCGGGGCGGATGACGAGGACGGCGCGCGAGTCCGGCCGCAGTGCCTTCGCCGCCGCCGAAACGGCTTCCGCGGTGACCGCCGACATCTTCTCGGCGAGCCGGTACACCAGCGACGCGTCGCCGTACAGGAGCTCGAACGAGCCGAGGGCCAGCGTGCGGGACACCAGCTTGTCGTGCTCGGAGTGCAGGCTCGCGGCCCAGCGCGCGGTGACCTTCTTCAGTTCGTGGTCCTCCGGCGGCGTGGCCGCCAGCTTCTCCAGCTCCTCGTCCAGCGCGGCGAGGACCTGATCGGTGTTCACCTCGTGCGGGTGGATCGCGGTGATGGTGAACGTGTCCGGGTCGCGGGCCTCGAACGGCCCGAACAGCCCGGCACCCGCGCCGATGTCGACGACCAGCGGCTCGCGGTGCACCAGGCGCTGCTGCAGGCGGGAGCCGTCGCCGTCGGTCAGCACGCCGGCGAGCACGAGGTTCGCCAGGTAGCCGTCGAGGTCGTTGATCGGATCCGGCATGCGGTAGCCGACGCCGACCGCGGGCAGCGGGGCGTGCGGGTCCACGTGCTCGCCGCGCAGCTCGCCCTCGGGGGCGGGCTCGGCGAACGACGGACGCTCCGGCGCGGGCCGGTGCGGCACGTCGCCGAAGTGCTTCTCGATCAGCTCGCGGGCCTCCTCGACGGCGAAGTCACCGGCGACGGTCAGCACCGCGTTGGCGGGCGAGTAGTAGGTGTCGAAGAAGGCCGCGCAGTCGTCGAGGGTGGCCTGTTCGAGATCCTCGAAACCGCCGTAACCGTTGTGCGCGTTGGGGAACGTGGAGTACAGCACCGGCGGGAGCAGGATCCACGGGAACCCGCCGTACGGCCGGTTCAGCACGTTGAGGCGGATCTCCTCCTTGACCACGTCGATCTGGTTGGCCAGGTTCTCCCGCGTCAGCTTCGGCGCCCGCATCCTGTCCGCTTCGAGGAACAGGGCGCGCTCGAGAGCCGCGGCGGGGAGGACCTCGAAGTAGTCCGTGTAGTCCGGATGGGTGGAGCCGTTGAAGCTGCCACCACTCGACTGGACGTACCGGAAGTGCGCGAGCTTCTCCAGGCTCTCGCTCCCCTGGAACATCAAATGCTCGAAGAGGTGCGCGAAACCGGTGCGCCCTTCGGGCTCGGAACGGAAGCCCACGTCGTAGTGGACGCTGACACCCACCACCGGAGCGGTCGCGTCGGGCGCGAGCACCACGCGCAGACCGTTGTCGAGGGTGAATCGGACAAGCTCGGGATCGGCCATGCGCACCACCCTACGGGCTACTCAGGCCTCCAGGCGACGACCCTGGCGGGTCGCGGCGAAGGTTCCCACTAGCGCGGCCGTGAAGTCGCTCACCCGCTCGATCGGGACTTCATCGCCGTCTTCCTTGCCGTACCAGTAGATCTTGGGCGGCCCCTTGAGCGCGGCGAATCCGGAGACCCACTGTGCTTGTTCGCCGAGAGCGAGCGCGTACGGCAGCGCCCGGGAAAGCAGCACCTCGCGTTCGAGCTTCGGAACGGCCGTCGCCTCGGTCGCCAGCAGCGCGTCACGGACGCCGAGCAGCCGCCGGTGCAGCGCGACACCGGCGCCGGTGCGCACCGGCAGCCACCGGGCGGCGACGGCGAGTACCGCGCCCGCGGCGATGACGATCACCCCGAGCTGGGCGTAGCCGACGGTCAAGGCCAGCAGGACGGTGAGGAACAGACCGTAGAAGCAGATCCGCAGGCCGGCGCGGGTCAGCCTGCCGGGCAGCCGCGTGTACCAGCGGCGTTCGACGACGCTGTCGTCCAGCGCGTCCCGCACCGTTTCGATCCCGATCCGCGCCGACTGGATCTCCGACAGCAGCACGGACTCGCGTTCGCCGGGCAGCAGCGCGTCGAAGACGGCGCGTTCGTAGGCGGTCAGCTGGTCGTCCGGCGGGTTGCGGCGGACGAGCCGCCAGCCGGTCAGTTCACCGGGCTCCTCGCTCACCCAGAGGTAGTTCCGGACGGCGAGGTCGACGACCGTCGCGGCCAGGTCGACGGCGTCCGCGCGACCCGTGAGCACGGTCCCGACCTGTCCGGGCAGCACGCCGTCGGGTGAGGCGAACGCGGCCTGGTCGTCCTTCCCGGTGAGCAGCCGGACCGGGAGCGCGTCGCCAGGGTGCTCGTCCCGCCTCCTCAGCAGGGTCAACGCCACCGCGGCCGCGATCAGCGCGAGCACGAAGCCGAACCAAGCCCAGCCGACCGGAGCGGTGAGCACGAACGCGCCGGCGAAGGTCTTCGACGGCTCCAGGCGCGCGTTCGCCGGGACGGTCCCGCCGGGCAGTTCGACCGAGATCTCCATCCGCTGCCCGGCCGCGAGGTTCTGCTGGCTGAACCTGGTCAGCCCGGAATGCGCGATCTGGGCGGTGCCGCAGCGCGCGCGAGACCCCTCGGGCCCGGCGTGACAGGTGACCGCGTTCGGGACAGACGGCGCGGCGAAGCTCGCTCGCACGAGTTCGAGCCGGGAGTCCCAGCCGCCCGCGAGCTGCCAGCTCACCCGGGTCAGGCCGTCGGCTTCGGAGACCGCACCGTCCACTGTGTACCGGACGACCGAGGTTCCGCCCTTGAGCTTGACGGTGAACTCGTCGTCGGCCAGCTCGGCGTTGCCCGCGCCCTCGATGACGACGTCACGGATGCCGATGATCCGGTCACGGTCGTGCGGTGCCGCCGTGCGGAGCGGGATCCGGCGGGTCATCGTCGCCTCGCTCGGCACGGACACCGCCTCGACGACCGAGAGAGCGCCGTCGCGTTCCACCTTGAGCGAGATCTCCGCGCTGTTCGGCAGCGAGGGCAGCTGCGGTTCGCCTTGTGCTCCCGCCGGTGCCGCGCCCAGCACGACCAGAAGCACCGCCAACCCCACGCATTTCGTCCTCTGAATGCGGTAGTTGCGCGTGCAAGGACCGCATTCAGAGGACGAAATGCGAGTCTTCACGTCAGGCGGGGACCGGTTCGGGGCGGAGCGAGCGCAGGTGCCCGGATTCGGCGAGCAGACCGTCCAAAGCGGACAGGAACGACGGAAGGTGCGCGGCGAACCGGCGCAGATCCCGATCGCCTTCGAGGCCGCCGAACCAGTACAGCCCGGCCGAACCGTCCGCCGACGGGTCCAGCCCCTCGAACGTCCGGAGCCAGCGCTCGACGTCACCGAGCACGATGGCGTACGGCAACGACCGGGAGAACACCATTTCCCGGTCCCCCACCGGAATGTCGGCGACCTTGACGGTGTGCAGGTATTCGAGCAGCCCGCGCACCTGGCCGATCAGGCGCCTGCCGCGCGAGGTCCGCGGCGGCACCCACGAAGCGCCCAGCAGCGCGGCGACCCCGGCGAGCACGGCCGCGACGCCGAGCAGCGCGTGCCCGATGGTGAAGGTCAGGACGGCGGTGCCCACGAGGCCGAGGGCGATCAGGCCGATGCCCGCCCACGTGAGTTTGCTCTTGCCCTTGTCCGGGCGGCGCGAGAACCAGCCCCTGCGCACCACGTCGGCGTACATCGCCTCGCCCGCGACACGGAGATCGACGGTGCCGCGGCCGCGGAGTTCCGACAGCAGCACGGAATCGGTGCCCTCGGGCAGGATCGCGGTGTAGATCTCGCGTTCGAAGGCGGCGAGGTGCTCGTCCGGCGCGTTGCGGCGCGCGATCCGCCAGTCGACCGTGCCCGCGCCGCGGACCTCGGCGATCCACAGGTAGTTGCGGACCGCGAGGTCGACCACCGTGCCGCTGACGTCCACGACGTCGACCGTCTCGTCGACGACCGTGCCGACCTGTCCCGGCAGGACACCGTCCGGCGAGACGAACGAGACCCGATCGCCTTCTCGCATGAGGACGTCGACCGGACCGGTGCCCGCGGTGAGCGCGCCCTTGTCGCGGCGGCGCAGCAGCCAGATGGCGAGCGCGCCGAGCACCAGGATCAGTGCCAGCGCCCCGAAACCGAGGCCGGCGAGGGCGGTGAGGGCGAACGCGCCGCCGACCGTGGCGATCTGCTCGAACCGCGCGTTCGCGGGCACCGTGCCCGCCGGGAGCTGGACGGCGAGGTCGACCCGTTCACCCGCCGGGAGTTTGTCCTGTTCGATGCGGACGACGCCGCTGTGGTCGGTCTCCGCGAGCGAACACTGCCTGTCCGAACCGAGCGGACCGGCGAAACAGTCCACTGTGGGCATTTCACGCGTCGGCGCGCTGAACGATGCGGACACCCGGGACAGCTCGCCGTCCCAGCCGCTCGCGACCTGCCAGCGGACCTGCTGCGCGCCGTTGACGTCCGCGACCGCCCCGTCCACTTTGTACTTGAAGGTGGCCACGCCGCCGTCGAAGGTGGCGACCAGCTGTTCGCCGTTCGGCTCCGCCTTGCCCGCGCCCTCGACCGAGACGTCACGGACGACGTACACGCGGTCTTGCTCTTCACCGGCGGGAACCTTCAAGGGAATCCGGCGTACGAGGTGCTGTCCACCCGGGACGGTCACCTGCTCGGTGATCGACAACGAACCGTCGCGTTCCACCTTCACCGCGACGTTCGCGGCCGCGCCGCTCGGCGGCTGGAGCAGCCCGAGCTGACCGCGCGCGCCGATCGGCGGCGGCTTCGGCAATTGTGGCGCGTTCGTCAGCGAAGGGCCCGCCGCGGGCGCCTCCGGAACGTTCGTATCCGACGGCGGGGCCATCAAGGCCGAGCTCGCCGCGACGGCCACGACCGCCGTCCCCCATTTCGTCAACACAGCCACACACTCTAGGGCAGCCGATCTATGCTGACCGCCGAAACGCCGAATCCGCCACCTGGGCGAACGGCGTTGCCGAATCGCATGGGGGATCCACTCGATGAACCAGCAGCCGCCCGGCCCGCCTGATCCGCGACGCCGGCCGACTCCGCCACCGTCACCACCCGGGCAGCCGCCGCGGGGTGGCCGTCCGCTCCCGCCGCCGGGAGCGCGTCCGCTGCCGCCGCGCGGTGGCCCGCCGATGCCTCCGCCGAACCGGCCGGGTCCCGTCCCGCCCGGTCACCCTCGGCCGCCGATTTCGCAGCCGACGCCGATCCGGCCTGGGCCGCAGAGTGGCGGCATGCCGCTGCCCCCGCCGGGCGCGGCCCCGCTGCCGCCGCCGCGGATCGGCGCGCCGGTCCCGTTCCGGCCCGGCGCCGTCGGCCCGCCGCAGCTTCCGTACGGTCCGCGTTTCGCGCAGCCCGGGTTCGCGCCCTACGGGGGATACCAAGCCAAGAAGTCGAACGGCGGGGTCATCGCGGCGGTCGCGATCGTGGCGTTGATGGCGTTGATGGGCGGGCTGCTCATGGTGGTCACCATCGCCAACGGCGGCTCGAAGCACGTCGCTGACGTCGGATACTCGAGCTATCCGACGACCTCCTCTTCGGACTACACGACGACCACCACGTCCAGCGACACGTCGACGACGAGCACCCGTTCGCGCGATTCGACCGCTTCACGCGAGACGTCGGCGGGCTCGACCCGCGAGACGTCGGCCAGCCGCGCGCCGTCCGGTCCGCGGCCGCACCACAAGCTGGCGGACAACCCGCTGTGGCTCGATTCCCAAGTCGGCCTGCCGAACCAGCCGTGCAACCTCGCGCGCTGGGCGAACAACCCGGACGCGGCATCGGCCTTCTTCGACAGCGCGCGGCCCTGTCTGGACAACGTTTGGCAGCAGGTCATGAACTACACGAAACTGCCGTTCCGGGTCCCGACCGTGAAGTACCCGTCCGGCAAGAACTGGTCGAGCCCGTGCGGCGACGCCAGCGGCGGCTCGGTGGCGGCGTTCTACTGCTCGCAGAACGAGACTCTGTACATGCCGTACGAAGGCCTTCAGGTGCCTCAGTACGGCAACCGGCCCGGGGTCTACCTGGCGGTCTTCGCCCACGAGTACGCGCATCACATTCAGGCGCTTTCGGGGATCTCGGAGGCCTATTGGACCGCACGCTACGAAGCGGGCACCGACTCGGCGGCCGGCCTGGAGATGTCGCGGCGGAACGAGCTTTCGGCGCAGTGTCTGTCCGGGACGTTCCTGGGTTCGACGGTGGGGCGCGGTGGCTCGGTCGATCAGGCGATGTACCGCGACGCCTGGCAGACCCAGGACCGCGGCGACCACAACGGCGGCCCGCGCGACCACGGCTCCGACGCGCACGCGGCCTCGTGGTGGCAGCACGGCGCGCAGAAGAACCGGATGTTCCAGTGCAACACCTGGGCGGCGAAGTCGGCCGACGTTTCCTGACCGCGCCGGGGTTTCCGTCAAGTCCGTGAAGGCCTCCTTCCCTACCTTGAGGGTAGGCAAGGAGGCCTTCACGGACTCTGGGTCCCGGCGAAGTCGTGTTCACGCGGCTCAGAGGCGCTTGGCGCGAGCCTCCCGGTTCGTTCGGTGTCCCCAATGTGGCATTGGAGACGCTGAGCGTCTCCAATGCCACATTGGGGACACCAGGACCGAGTGCCGGACTACGCCCCATTCCGCGTTCGCCGTACCCCTCAAGCAAGTACTGCGAGCTGCACCAATCGACTTTGCCGGGCCCCTGACCTGAAGGCAGTGAAGGCCTCCTTCCCTACCTTGAGGGTAGGCAAGGAGGCCTTCACGGACTTGGGGGCGCCAGGTCAGCCCGGCGGCGCGAAGGGGTTCTCCGGAACCGGCGCTGAGGGAGGTTCCGGCTGGACGACCGGCGCGGTCGCCTGAGGATAGGCCTGCTGCCCAGGCGCGGCGGGATATCCCGGCGCGGCAGGCGCCGGCTGCCCGTACTGAACCGCCGGTCGCAGCTTCGCCTGGTCCCGCCGCCGCCGCTCGGCCAGCACGGCCGACAGATACGCCCAGGACGGCACCCCTGGCGGCACCGGCGCCCCGATCGCCTCCGCGACCTGCTGCGCGAGCCCGTACCCGAGCGCTTCGACCGCTTCGGGGCGAAGCTCGCTCGTCCGGCTCAGGTACTGCCGGACGGCCAGTGCGAGGTCGTTCGAAAGCCGGGTCAAGTCCAGCTGCGAGGCCCAGTACGCCAGCTGCGGCGGCATCCCGACGTACGGCGTCCTGGCGGCGGGCATGCGTTCCCGGACCACCAGCGTGCCGGCGAGATAGTCGCCGACGCGGCGGCCGTTGGGCGACAGCAGCGACGTGACCACCGCCACGACGCCGAGCATCCCCAGCGCCCAGAAGTCGATGAAGAACCCGGCGAGCCCGCGGACCAGCGCGTGCCGGAACCGCACCGGACCGCCGTCGGTGCGGACCACCCGCAGGCCGAGCGCCATCTTTCCGAGGGTGCGGCCGCGGGTCAGCGTCTCGAAGATCACCGGGTAGCCGACCATGATCAGCACGACGGTCACCAGGAACAGGGTCAGCGCCAGCGCTTCGTCACCGAACGCGGCGACCTGGCTCAGCACCAGCATCGCGACGAACAGGGCGATGAGCTGGAGGACGACGTCGAGCATCATGGCGAGCCCGCGGCTGGCCAGTTTCGCCGCGCGGACGTCCAGGACGACAGCCTCGCCGGTGACGAGTTCGGACTCTTGTTCCACCGGACAAGCGTAGTGACGAATAGGCTGGGCGACCAAGGACGATCGCCGGGAGGGCTCCGAGTTGGACGTGGACGTGTTCGTCGCCGCGCATCAGGCCGAATGGAACCGGCTGCGTGACCTCGTGGGCCGCGCCGGGAAACTCAGCGGCCCGGACGCCGACGAGCTGGTGACGCTGTACCAGCGCGTCGCGACGCATCTGTCGATCATCCGCTCGGTCGCGCCCGATCCCGTGCTCGTCGCGCAGTTGTCCGGCCTGGTCGCGAAGGCCCGCTCGGCCGTCACTGGTTCGCACAGCCCCGCCTGGCGCGAGATCGGCCTCTTCTTCACCCAGCGGTTCCCGGCGGCGCTGTACCTGAGCCGGCGCTGGTGGCTGGCGTCGGCGACGGCGTCGATCGCGGTGATGGCGATCGCGGCGGTGTGGATCGCCGGTGACCCGCAGGTGCTCGCGTCGCTGGCCTCGCCCGAGGAGTTCAAGGACCTGACCGCGCCGGGCGGGAAGTACGAGACGTACTACTCGTCCGATCCCGCGGGCTCCTTCGCCGCACGCGTCTGGACCAACAACGCGTGGGTGGCCGCGACCTGCCTGTTCCTCGGCGTGGTGCTGGGTGTCCCGGTGATCTACGCGCTCTGGGCGAACTCGCTGAACCTCGCGGTCGGCGCCGCCCTGATGTCTTCGGCCGGGCGGCTCGACGTGTTCTTCGGCCTGATCCTGCCGCACGGTCTGCTGGAGCTGACCGCGGTGTTCGTCGCCGCCGGGACGGGGCTGAAGCTCGGCTGGACGGTCATCGACCCGGGACGCCGTTCCCGGACGGCGGCACTCGGCGAACAGGGTCGCTCGGTCGTGGTGATGGCGCTGGGGCTGACCGTGGTGCTGCTGATCTCCGGCGTGATCGAGGGTTTCGTGACCCCGTCGGGCCTGCCGACCTGGGCGCGCATCGGAATCGGTGTGGTCGCGGAGGTCGCGTTCCTGCTTTACGTGTTCGTCGTCGGGCGCAGGGCCGCGAAAGCGGGCGAAGTGGGCGATGTCGACTGGCGATACGCTGGAGACGCCCGGCCGGAAGCGGGCTGACCTGGGGAAAGGGAGCAAGGGACCTTTGCTACCACTTGCTTAGCAGCTGCAACTACCTTCGAAGGTGATGCTGTTCCCGTCCTCCAGGCTCGCGCTGCCCGTGAACCGGATCTCGAACTCGCCGGGTTCGGTCAGGACGATCTTCGGGCTCGCCGCCGAGCCGTCGGCCCCGGTCTTCGCGGTCGCCGTCTCCGCACCGCCTTCGAAGACCAGCACGTTCTTCGGCCGTGCCGCGCGGACGAAGAAGTTCACCGGCACGTCGGCCGCGGGCTGGCCGTTCTCCCCGACCACGCGTACCACGAACGGCTGACCGGGCGTCTTCGTCGACAGCCGCTGCCCGTTCCCCGACAGGATCGCGAGCGTCCGCACGCCGGCCGCCCAGGTGTTGGAGAGTCCGGACAGCGAACAGACCTCCTGGTACAGCCGAGCCCCGACGACCGGTGCCTCCGCGGTCAGGCACCGAGCCGTCGCCACGTTCGCCAGCAGCACCAGCCCGGGCAGCCCGGCGTTGCGACGCCATTGCTGGTGACGGTCCTTGCCGTCGCACGCGACGAGTTTGACGCCGACCCCGTCGACGGGGCTCATCGCCGCCAGGCACTGTCCACTCGCGACATGCTTGTAGGAAAGCGCGGCCTTGTCGTACACCCAGTGCGCGTTGGCGTCCTTGGCGTCGGCGAGGGCGAGCTTGCCGTCGGCCGCGGCCAAGGAGATGGTGCCGCCCCCGTCGGCGAGGTAGACCGGTGTCCCGGCGGGCTGCGCGGAAGCGGGCGCCCCGGACAGCGTCACCGAAACCACCGCGAAGAACAGCACGAACCTGCGCAAGCCTGGGCCCCAATCGTGTCGGTCCGGATCTCCCTCCGAGCTAACCGCCCGCGACCGCCTTCGCCAACCGGCGCCACTCCATCGGGTTCAGCCGAACCGCACGTGGGTCTGCCACAAGTTGAACAGCTCAAGATCGCCGACGACGTCCCTGGCTTCCCTGCGCTGGTAAAGCGTCAGCATCAGATCCGTCAGCGAGCCGCGCACGGTCACCGCGGCACCTCGCCGTCCCCGCTCCCAGGTGACCGCCGAGCCGTCGAGGTCGAGGAACCAAGCGTGCTCCCCCGACTCGAAACCCACCGACCGGCCCGCCCCCAGGATTTCCCGCTTCTCCGGCCTGAACTCGAAGTGCGGTGGCAGCGCTTCGAGTTCCATCCACTCGTCGATCGCGTCGAACACGACGTCGGGCGCGGCGCGGAACTCCAGCCCCACGGCCAAGGTCGCGTCAGCGCGGTGGACGAGCGTCTCATGCGTGAAGCGGCGCGCGTAGAACGACGCGTTCCGGTAGTGGAACGGCACCCAGACCTCGGCGTCCGGTCCCGCTTCCCGCAGTGCCGACGCCAGCCGGGAAGCACCGTCCACCAGCCAAGACCCGGGCAGCCGTCCGGAATCGTCGCCGTCCACCCGGCGCACCTGGTCGTCGGGCACCGGCGCGGTCGCCCGGCTCCGGACGATCTCGTCCGCCCATCGGTGCCCGGCGCCGAGATGGCGCACCAGCGCGCCCAGCGTCCAGCCTGGACAGGACGGCACGGGCGTCGTCAGGTCGGCGTCGGCCAGTTCGGTCGCGAGCAGTTCGGCCTGGGTGACGATCTCCGCGCAGTGCCGGTCGAAATCCATCGGTTCCTCCTGGTGATCGGTTCACCAGGGGGTCGGAGCCGGTCCACGGCTCTCGACATCACAGTCGTCCGGCCGCCTTCAACGCGAGATACCGGTCCGCCAGCCGCGGCGGCAGCTCCTCGGGCACGGCGTCGACGACCTCGACTCCGTGCCGCGCCAGCCGCGCGGTGACCTGGCGCCGTTCGGCCAGCACCCGCTCGGCCGCGGCCGCGTCGTAGACGGCTTCCGCGTCGCCACGGCCCGCCGCCATCTCGGCGACCCGCGGGTCCGCCACCGAAGCGATCATCAGCTGGTGCCGCGAGGTCAGCTTCGACAACACCGGGAACAGGCCTTCTTCCAGCGGTGCCGCGTCCAGCCCGGTCAGCAGGACGACCAGCGCGCGCCGCCGGGTCCGCCGCAGCACCTCCGCGACCATCCCCCGCGCGTCGGTCTCGACCAGCGACGATTCGAGCGGTGCCATCGCGTTCACCAAGGCGGGCAACAACTCCGTCGATCCCTGGACCGCGGCGTGGACCTGCCGGTCGTAGGCGAGGAGGTCGACGCGGTCACCCGCCCGAGCGGCGAGCACGGCCAGCAGCAGGGCCGCGTCCATCGCCGCGTCGAGCCGGGGCGCGTCCCCGACCCGGCCCGCCGAAACGCGGCCAGTGTCGAGCACCAGCACCACATGCCGATCGCGTTCGGGGCGCCAGGTCCGCACCATGACGTCGGACGCGCGCGCCGAAGCCCGCCAGTCGATCGACCGGACGTCGTCACCGATCACATACTCGCGCAGGGAGTCGAATTCCGTGCCCTGGCCCCGGATCAGCACCGCGTTGCGGCCGTCGAGCTGCTGCAGCCGCGCGAGCCGCGAAGGCAGATGCTTGCGGCTGTGGAACGGCGGCAGCACCCGCACGGTCCACGGCACGTCATGCGAACCCTGTCGCGCGGCGAGCCCCAGCGGCCCGATCGACCGGACGGTCACCCTGGCGGCGATCCGGTCACCGCGCCGGGTCGGCAGGAGCCGCGTGGTCACGACGCGGCGTTCGCCAGGGGGCAACGTCAGCCGGTGCCGGTCTTCCGCGCCGGCGCTGGGCGGCCAGGCGTCCCGGAGCCACGCGCGCACCGGACGGCCGCCGGGGTTGGCCACCGTGAGCGTGACCTCGCACGCCTCCCCCAGCCGCACCGACGTCGCGCCGGAGCGCGCGAATTCCAACCGCCGCACACTCCCGGCGAGCAGGAGATCCAGCACCACCAACAAAAGCAGCACCGCCGCGGCCAGCCCGATCCCGGCCGACGAGGGCAGCAGGAAACCGACCACCGGCGCCGCGAGGAGCGCCAGCAGCCCGAGCCGCCCGGTGACGGCCATCAGCGCGGAACGGGCACGGACGCGAGGACCCGGTCCAGCACGCCGTCGGCGGTCGCGCCTTCGAGCTCGGCCTCGGGCCGCAGGTCGAGACGGTGCCGCAAAGCCGGGCGGGCCAAGGCTTTGACATCGTCCGGGGTGGCGTAGTCACGGCCCGCGAGCCACGCCCACGCCCGGGTGGCGGCAAGCAGCGCCGTCGCGCCACGCGGGGAGACGCCGAGCCGCACGGACGGCAGCGACCGCGTCGCCCGGCAGACGTCGACGATGTAGGCGAGCACTTCGGGGCGCACGGTGACCCCGGCGACCGCGCGCCGCGCGGCGTCGAGCTGGGCGATCCCGGCGACCGGGGTGACCCCCGCCGCGGACAGGTCCCGCGGGTCGAAACCCTGCGCGTGCCGGGAAAGAATGCCGAATTCGTCCTCACGGGACGGCATCGGCATGGTCAGCTTCAGCAGGAACCGGTCCAGCTGCGCCTCGGGCAGCGGGTACGTGCCCTCGTATTCGACCGGGTTCTGCGTCGCGATGACGATGAACGGGTCGGGCAGCGGCCGCGTCTTACCGTCGCTGGAGACCTGACGCTCCTCCATCGCCTCCAGCAGCGAAGACTGCGTTTTCGGCGGGGTGCGGTTGATCTCGTCGGCCAGCAACAGGTTCGTGAACACCGGGCCCTCGCGGAACGAGAACTCGCCGCTGTGCGCGTCGTACACGATCGAACCGGTGATGTCGCCCGGCATGAGGTCCGGCGTGAACTGCACCCGGGTCGTCTCCAGGTCCAGCGCGGCCGCCAACGCCCGCACCAGCAGGGTCTTCGCAACGCCGGGGACGCCTTCGAGCAGCACATGTCCCCGGCACAGCAACGCGATGATGAGCCCGGTGACGGCCGCGTCGTTGCCCACCACGGCTTTTCCGACCTCGGTACGCAGCGCGATCAGCGCCGCGCGCGCGTCGGCCGCGGCGTCCATATTGGACTGTCCGGTCTGTTCGGTACTCAAGACCGCTCCACCTCTCGTTCCACGACATCGAGTCCGTCCGCCAGCCGCACGAGCGCGGCGTCATCGGCGGGCGGATCCCCGTACAACAGCGCGCCGACCTCGGCGGGCGCCCGGCCGGTCCGCGCGGCGACGGACTCCACGAGCGCGGCCGGTTCGGCGTCGCGGGTGAGCCCCAGCAACGGCCGGAGCCGCGCGCGAGCCGCCTCCCGCAGGGTTTCCCCGGCGTGCGCGGCGGCCTTCGCCTTGCGATACAACCTCGCCCGCCCTTCGGTGGCCTCCGCCGCGCGGACCACGACCGGGATCGGTTCGGTCACCACCGGCCCCAGTCGCCGGGACCGCCACAACGCCAGCAGCACCACCGCGACCCCGGCCTGCAACGCCGCGTACGACCAGCCCGCCGGGATCAGCTCGGACAGCGGCTTCTTCTCGGTCTCCAGCGACGGATCGGCGGCCGTCGGCAGGTACCAGACCAGCCGCTCGTGCTTCCCGAGCAGCCGCATCGCCAGCGCCGCGTTGCCCTCGTCGGCCAGCCAGTCGTTGGTCAGCGGGGCGGGCGTGCCGAGCACGGTCACCGTCCCTTGTGGACCCGGGACTTCGAGATACGAGCCGCCGTAGCATTCCTGCGCCCTCGGCTGCGTGGCCGAATACTTCAGGCCGCCCATCGTCGCGTTCCCCGCCGCGACGGGATCCTTGGCCTCGCAGTCGGGCGCGCGGGTCTCGGTCTCGGCCTGGCCGTTCACCCGCACCCCGGGAAGGATTTCTTCGACCGTGCCAGGGCTCGGCTGCACCAGCACGACGTGCTCGGCGTTCTGCCTGATCTCCGTGAAGGCGCTCTTGGGCACGTACTCGGGCCGGGTGATCAAGACCGTCGCTCCCCTCGCGACCCCTTTGGCCGCGGCGGCGGTGCGCACGATCGGGATCTTGACGCCTTCCCGTTCCATCAAGGTCGCCAGCGCGCGGCTGCCGGTGGGCTCGTAGGAACCCGGTTCGAGCGCGCCGGTGGTCTGCTCACCCCGGAAGAGCACGAGCAGCGTCCCGGTCAGCACGATCAGGAGCACGACCGCGAGCGGGAGCCGCACCCCGCGCCAGATCCGGCGGGCGTCGGGCGAAACCGAGGTCATCCGGCCGCCAAGGCGACGGGCCTGGCACGACGGCAGCTTTCGTCCAATTCGGACAGTGACCGGTAGCCTGCCTCCGTGGCGGGGATCCCGCCGTAGTGGACGTCGTCGAACAACCGGGCGCCCGCGCGCAAGGGAACGGCGACGTCGGGAAGCAGCCGTCCGGCCTCGACGGCGGCCTCGTCGGCGGTCCGCCCGGACTTCTCGTCCAGCAGCGCCCGCTCCTCCAAGGACCGCACCACGGCACGGAACCGCTCACGGACGGCGTCGTCGAAGTCGCCCCGCGACGCGGCCTCCTCGGCCGCCTCGCGATGTTCGCCGGACGCCTTGCGCTGCCCGGCGAACACGGCTCGCCCGCCTTTCGCCGACGTCGCCAGCGGACCGGACTTCAGCCGGATCACCACGACCACCACGATCAGCACGACGACCAGCAGCAGTACGGCGAAGATCCCGCCGGGTACCGCGCTGTCGACCGTTTCGAGGAAGCCCAGCAGCTTTTCGACCACCCAGTTGAACGCTTCGGACAGCCAGCTCGGTCTCGCGGCCAGATAGGCCTCGCCCGAGAGCTCCTCGGCGGCACGCAGCCGGGCGGTGTCCCGGTCGATGTCGACCGGGACCTCGGTGAGGAAGCGCGTCACCATGCCTGCGGCGGGGGCGGCGTCGCGATCCCGGCCGCGCGGGCCAGCTCGATGTCCATGCCCTCGCGGCGCATCCGCTGGTCGATGTAGAGGATCACGGTGACCAGCGCGGTGAACGGGCCGACGATCGTCTGCGCGATCACCGTGCCCACCGACTGCAGGATCAGGTCACCGGTCGACGGCACGTACATCTGGTCCAGATCGCCGAAAATGGACAGGAAGGCACTGAAGCTGAACGGGATCGTGATGATGGACGCCAGGAAGGACGAGATCACGGTGGCCAGCAGCAAGATGCCGAAGACCCGCCAGAACATCCCCGACACCAGCTTCACCGACCGGCGGAACGCCTCCATCACCGTGCCGCGTTCGAGGATGAACGCCGGGCTGGCCAGCGCCCAGAAGGTGTAGGGGATGATCGCGGGCAGCAGGCAGAAGATCGCGGCGACCATGATCGCCAGCGTGTAGAGCACGGTCAGGCCGAGCAGCGGCAGCAGCCGCGGCGTCGCCTCACGCAGCGCCTCCTTGAAGGTGACCGGCTTGCCCAGCACGGCCTTGCCCATCAGCACGGTGAGGAAACCGGTGAGGATCGTAGTCCCGAGCAGGGTGGCGACCAGGCTGATGGACGACGACGCCAGCGTCCCGCCGAGGACGCCGAGCATCTGGTTCATCAGTTCCTGATCGGTGGCCGCCGGGCCGAGATCGCGCATCCGTTCGAGATCGGCGGTGGTGTCGACCAGCAGCAGCCCGACCAGGTTGATGGCCGCGGTGAGCACGGCGGTGACCGCGGCGGCACCGAACACCATGCGCCAGTACTTGCGCATGGCGGTGACCGCGCCGTCGAGGATGTCGGTCAGGTTCAGCGGGCGCAGCGGGATGACGCCGGGCCTGCCGAGGCCGACCTTCCAGTTCGGGTACTGCTGCTGCGGCGGCTGGTACGACGGCAGCGGGGGAGGCGGTGGCGTCGCCCCGGACGGGGACTGCCACTGCTGCTCCGGCGCCGGTGAAGGCGGCACTTCCCCCTGCGGCGGTGTCGGTGTCTCCGCCCGCGGCTGTGTTGGTTCCCCCGCCTGCGGCTTCGGCGTCTCGGTGCCTTCAGGCCCGGACGGTCCGCCGGTCTCCGTCATGCGACAGCCCCTTACCCGTTCACGTTGCTTGCGCCCACTCTTCCAGAGGGTCCGACACCCAGCCAGAGCTGGGGGGACGACACTGATGGGTGACCGCTCGCCTCACGCTGGATACCCTCTGCAGCCGAGCTGTGGGTGGGGACACCGTTAGCTCGTTATGCTGAACATCGGGCCGGGTACCCCCGGTTCGCCCCCTAGAACCACCGGGACCGACTTGATGACGCAACCGCCCCACGGCCAGTGGCCGCCACGCGGCGCCGTCCAGCCACCGCCGGTGCACGGCCAGCACCCTGCCCAGTGGCACGGAGCGCCGCACCACTTCCCGCCTCCGCCGCCACGCCGGTCCGTGGGCGCGATCATCGGTATCTGCCTCGGCGCGGTCGCCGTACTGGTCCTCGGCCTGGTCGCGATCGTTTCACTCAATCGTGACGACTCCGATCACGTAGCGAACGCGGGCTACAGCACTCTCCCGGCCACGTCGTCGCGGGCGGAACTGCCGCCGAGCGGGTCTTCGTCGCCGTCTTCCTCGACGAACCCGTTCCCGACGTCGCCGTCCAGGGCGCCGTCCTCGTCGAGCGGGCCGCAGAAGATCCTCAAGCTCGGCGACCACCCGATCCTCCAGGACCCCAACGCCGGCCTGCGGAACCGCGTCTGCACGCTGCCGCAGTGGCAGAGCAGCCAGCAGGCCGCCGAGGCGTTCTTCACGGCGGCGGGCAAATGCCTCGACAGCGCCTGGGGCCCGTTCCTCGACGCCTACGACCTGCCGTTCACCCCGCCCGCGCTGCACTTCCCGACCGGGGCCAGCTTCGAGACCGAATGCGGCACGATCCAGGTGGGCATCGCGACGGCGGCGTACTACTGCGAGAACAACCTCTACGTACCGTTCCGTGGTCTTCAGACCGACCAGTACGGCAACAACCCCGGCGTCTACCTTGCCCTTTTCGCGCACGAGTACGGGCACCACGTGCAGGAGGTCGCCGGGCTGATGGACGCGGCCTGGCAGAAGATCTACGACGCCGGGCAGAACAGCCCGGCCGGGCTGGAGATGTCGCGGCGCAAGGAACTCCAGGCACAGTGCTTCTCCGGGATGTTCCTCGGCGCGCATGTCGACCAGGGCGGCACGATCAGCCGGGACATGTACAACAAGGCCTGGAACGACCAGGAGACCCGCGGCGACAACACCTCGCGCAGCCAGGACCACGGGACGAACGCGCACTACGCGTCCTGGTGGCGGGCGGGCGCGAGCAACAACCGGATCGCCGACTGCAACACCTTCTCGGCGCCGGCGAGCGCCGTTTCCTGACGTTTGCGCGTGAAGGCCCCCTTCCCTCGGTTGAGCCCGAGGGGAAGGGGGCCTTCACGCGCTTCGGGTGGTGGGTGCCGTTCGCCGACGGATGCGGTGCCGTCGTCGATTCCGGCTTGCCCGGTCCGGCTGGTCACCTGGCTCGTGAGTGGTAAAGACGGTTAGAACCGTCCTTACCACTCACGAGACCAGGTCAGGCCGTCACCGGGACCCGCGGGCCGCGCACCACCAGGAAGACGTACATCCCGCCGGCGAAGCAGCTGAACACCAGCAGCGCCAGCCCGAGAGGCCGCCGCGCGTCGCTCGCTCCCGCCGTCGCGTCGGCCGCGTGCACCGCGACGGCGTCCCCCGCGGCCCCGTCCGGGACGACGACCTCGATGCGCTCGCCTTTGCCGTGTCCGCAGCCGTTGAGTGAACCTTCCATGGGCGCGCCGCCGAATTCGAACTTGACCGTCTCGGTGGCCCCACCGCCCGTACAGGGCGCGGGCTGAACGACCTCCGCCTGCACGGTCGTCCCCTTGGTCTCGTTCGAGATACCGAACAGCCCTGGCCCGGCGAACCACGCCAGGAAGATCACCAGCAGGCCGGCCCCGGCCGCCACGGCCAGGGAGTTCCACCCCGGGCTGAGCCCTCTGGCGGGGTCCGATCGCTTGCGCACGAACGCCATGTTCCCAGAACCTCGCGGCAAAACACAGAAGCCCTGGGAGGTGATACCGGCGGCGGAACAGAGGAGCCCCCTGTCCAGCGCAGCGTGATACCAAAGGTCCCCCGCTACCGCTCGATCGTCTCCGCGGAGGTCACCTTCCGGATGTACAGCAGCTTGTCCCCCGGCTCGATCGCGTCGGCCTGAGGGGCGTCCACGCGGTACAGGACGCCGTCGCGGACGACGCCCAGCACGATGTCCGGCAGATGCCGCGGCGAACCGCCCTCTTCGGACGGCTCCACCGGGCGTTCGGCGATCGCGAGACCGGACTCGGGGGTGAGCAGGTCCTCGACCATGTCGACCACCAGCGGCGTCGACGTCGCCATGCCGAGCAGGCGTCCGGCGGTCTCGCTCGACACCACGACCTGGTTCGCGCCCGACTGCTTGAGCAGGTGGACGTTCTCCGCTTCCCGTACCGACGCCACGATGTGCGACTTCGGCGCCAGCTCACGGGCGGTCAGGGTGACCAGCACGGCGGTGTCGTCCCGGTTCGGGGCGACGACGACGGCCTTGGCCCGCTGCACGCCGGCGACCCGCAGCACGTCGGCGCGGGTGGCCGAGCCGTGCACGGTCACCAGGCCGAGTGACGTGGCCGCTTCGAGGGCCTGCTGGTCGGTGTCCACGACGACGATGTGATCGGGTTCGACGTTCTCGTCCCCGAGCAGCGCGTTGACCGCCGATCGGCCCTTCGTGCCGAATCCGACGACGACCGTGTGGTCACGCACTTTCGTCCTCCACTTTTGGATCTTGAAAGCCTGGCGGGAGCGCTCGGTGAGCACTTCGAGCGTGGTACCGACCAGGACGATGAGGAAGAGCACCCGCAGCGGGGTGATCACCAGGACGTTCACCAGCCGCGCGGACGGCGTCGCCGGTGCGATGTCACCGTACCCCGTGGTCGACAGCGACACGGTCGCGTAATAGAGGCTGTCGAGAAAGGAGAGCCCGTCGCCGTTGGCGTCGCGGTAGCCGTCCCGGTCGAGGTACACGATCAGGACGGTCGCGAGCAGGGCGAGGACCGCGCCGATGATCCGCTTGAGGATCGACCGCAGCGGGCTGACCGTCAGTTCCGGCATCCGGATCACGCCGACGAGCTCGTGGTCCGGGCGGTCGCTCAGCCTGACCGGGAAACGCTTGAGAACCCTCATGCACAGGCTCCGGCCTGGTCCGCGTCACTCACGGTCGGGAGGATAGCCGAAGATCCTCGCGTTGAGCGCGGTATGCGAAGCTCGGGGCATGTCTTCGGATTCCAAGCCGTCTCAGCGGCCCGCGTATTTCCTCGCCGGCCTGCTCGGCGCGGCCGGTGTACTGCATTTCGTCCAGCCGAAGCCGTTCGACGCCATCATCCCGAAGCAGCTTCCCGGCTCCCCGCGAGCGTGGACCTACGGCTCCGGAGTGGCCGAGCTGGGCGTCGCCGCGGCGGTCGCCAACCCGAAGACGCGACGTCTCGGCGGGCTCGCGGCCGCGCTGCTGTTCGTCGTGATCCTGCCGGGGAACGTGAAGATGGCCGTCGACGCCGATCGCCGCAAGGCCCCGAAGCACTGGCGGGTGGCCTTCTGGGCCCGCGTCCCGCTCCAGATCCCGCTGGTGACCTGGGCTCTCAAGGTCCGCGACCGCGCCTAGCGCCCTCTGCGTTTAGTCCTCTGGATGCGGTAGTTGCACACGCAAGGACCGCATCCAGAGGACTAAACGCTAGATCGTCGGGACGCTCCGCAGGAGTTGCCGCAGGCCTTCGGCGTCCAACAGATCCGCAGGGCGGACGGTCTTGTCGTGTTTCACGTAGTGGAACGCCGCCCGGACCTTCTCCACCGGCACCTTCTTGAGCGCCGCCCACGCCAGCCGGTACGCCGCCAGCTGCACGGCCAGCGACTCGAGCCGATCGGCTTCCGGAACGGCGCCGGTCTTCCAGTCGACGACGGTCCAGCCGCCGTCCGCGTCGGCGAACACCGCGTCCATCCGCCCACGCACCGTGACGCCCACGACGTCCGCGGAGAACGGGACCTCGACGGCGTGCGGCACCCGATGCGCCCACTCGCTCTTCTCGAACGCGGTCTGCAGCGCCTCCAGCTCGGTATCGGGCGCCTCGTCGACGTCCGCCGCCCCAGGCAGGTCGTGGATCTCCAGCAACTGCTCGCCGCCGAACCGCTGCTCCAGCCAGCCGTGGAACGCCGTTCCCCGGCGCGCGTAGGTGTTGGGGCGCACGGGGAGCGGCCGCCGCAGCCGTTTGGCCAGCGCGGCGGGATCGGCCGACAGCTCGACCAGCTGGCTCACCGAAAGATGCGGTGGCAGGACGACCTGCTGCACCCGGTCCCGCGCCCGTGCCCGCTCCTCCAGCAGCACCTTGGTGTCGGAGATCCAGCCGTCCGGATCGTCCTCTTCGTCTTCCTCGGCATGCTCCGCGTCTTCCATCGCACCGAGCACCATGTCGACGCCGTTGGTGACGCCCTCGCGCCGCGGCCACAGCGGATCGACCGGCCAGCGCGCCCGGCGGGAGTCGGCGACCAGCGGATTCTCGCCGTCGGTTTCCGGTTCCTCGGCCCAGTGCTCGATCCGGCCGACCGAGTTCGCCCGCATCACCTCGCCGATTTCGAGCAGGAACTCCGACGGCCCCTTCGGCCGCGCGCTGCTCTCGTTCCACCAATGACCGGAGATCAGCATCGTGTGCTCGGAACGAGTCAGCGCGACGTAACAGAGCCGCCGCTCCTCGTCCGCTTCACGCGCGACGAAGCCTTCTTCGTGCAGCTCCAGCGCTTCCTGCACTTCCTTGCGGTCGGCGCCTTCGGGAATCCGCAACTCCGGCAGGTCCTCCGAGTCGCCACGCAGCGCGGCGGGCAGCGAGGTCGACGTCCGCAGCCACGACGACGAACGCCGCCGCCCCGGGAAGACCTCCTTGACCAGGTGCGGGATCGCGACGATGCGCCATTCCAGCCCCTTGGCCGAATGCACCGTCAGCACCTGGACCCGGTCCGGGACGACCTCCACTTCGCCCGGGGTGAGCCCGTCCTCCGCGTGCGCGGCCGTGTTCAGATAGTCCACAAAGGACAACAGGGTCGCCGTCGGCGACGTCTCGGCGAAATCCGTGACGACGTCGGCGAAAGCGTCCAGATGCGCGCGTCCGGCCGGTCCCGGGCGGGCCAGCGACTCGACGTCGAGCAGCATGGTGCGCTCCACGTCGGCGACCAGCTCGGGCAGCGACTGGTCCAGCCGCCGCCGCAACGCCGAAAGCTCGGCGCCGATCTTCCGGATCCGCCGGTAGCCCTCGGGCGAATACCGTTCCGGTGTCCCGGGATCGTCGATGGCGTCGGCGAGCCCCGCCTGCTCGACCCGTTCGGTCACCAGCACCGGCTCGTCCACATCGGACTTGCCGGAAGGTGGCACCGGCGAGGACAGTTCGCCCGCTCGGCGCCACAACGCCGCGAGGTCGGCCGCCGCGATCCGCCAGCGAGCCCCGGTCAGCAACCGTGCCGCCGCGCTGCCCGCGAGCGGGTCCGCGAGTACGCGCAACGTGCTGACCAGGTCCGCGACCTCGGGTTCGTCGAGGAGGCCGCCGAGACCGACGACCTCCACCGGCAGCCCGCGTGCCCGCATTTCCGCCGCGATCGGCGCCATGTCGGCGCGGCGGCGCACCAGTACCGCGGCCGTCGGCGGTTTTCCGCTCTCCTCCACGGTTTCGAACCAGCGCTTCGCCACCGCGTCGGCCACCCACTCGCGTTCGGCGCGAACGTCCGGCAGCAGCGCGGCCGCGATATCGGCCGAACCCGCGCCTTCCAGCGCGCGCAGCCGGGCGACGCCGAGACCGCGTTCCCGCAAGGGTTCCGAGATCGCGTTCGCGAGTTCGAGCACCTCGGGCGGGTTGCGGAAACTGGTCAGCAGGCCGAAATCCCAGGCCGGGACGAGCCGTTCGCCGTTGTCGCGGGGGAAGTCCGTGGTGAACCGGGGCAGGTTCGCCGCGCTCGCCCCGCGCCAGCCGTAGATGGCCTGCGCCGGGTCACCCACCGCCGTCACCGGCATCGGCGGATGCTCGACGCCGCCGAACAGCGACCGCAGCAGGATCCGCTGGGCGTGTCCGGTGTCCTGGTACTCGTCGAGCAGGACGGCGCCGTAGCGCTCGCGCTCCCCCGCGACCACCGCCGGATAGCTGCTGGCGAGCTGCGCCGCGAGCGACATCTGGTCGGCGAAGTCGAGCGCGCCTTCTGCCCGTTTCCGCGCGTGGTACGCCTCGACCAGCGGCAGGAGCGCGAGCCGGAACCGTTGCGCCGTCATGACTTCGGCAAGTTTCTGCGGCAACGACGCACGCTGCCCCTTCGCGCGTGGCGCGTTCTCGATGACCTCGCACAGCCAGGACGTGTACTCCGCGAGCCGTTCGGTCTCGACCAGATGCTCGCCGAGTTCGCCGGCCAGCGCCAGCAACTGCGCCGTCACCGTGGACGGCACACGATCGGTGTCCAGGTCATTGTCCCAAGTGGACACGACGCGATGCGAGAACTGCCACGAAGACGTCTCCGAAAGCAGCCGGACCCCGGGCTGGACGGGCAACCGCAGGCCGTGCTCGGACAGCAGCCGACCGGCGTACGCGTGATACGTCAGCACCGTCGGCTCGCCCGCGGTCACCGTCGTCCGCAGGTCGCCGGTCGGGTCGATCTTGTCGAGCAGCCCCGATCCGACCAGGCGGCGCAGCCTGGTGCGGACCCGCTCACCGAGCTGACGGGCGGCCTTGCGGGTGAAGGTCAGGCCGAGCACGCGTTCCGGCGGGACGACACTGTTGGCCACCAGCCACACCACCCGCGCGGCCATCGTCTCGGTCTTGCCCGCGCCCGCGCCCGCGACGACCAGCGACGGCTCGATCGGCGCGGCGATGACCTCGGCTTGTTCGTCGGTGGGACTGTGCAGGCCGAGCGCACGGGCGATCTCGCCCGGCTCGACCTGGCGGCGCTGGAGTTCGGAGATCAAGGGCCGGTCACCTGCCTGCCCTCGGGGCGCAGCGGACAGCAACCCCTTGCGGGGCAACGATCACAGTCCGGGTTCTCGGTGACGCCGTATTCCGGGCCCGCGGCGGATCCGGCCGCCGAGCGCACCAGCTCCAGCCATTGCTTGCCGCCGTCCTCGTCCAGCGGCGCCTGCTCGCGCTGGGTGGATCCGGTCTTGTTGTTGGACTTCGCGACGTAGACCAGCCGCGCACCACCGGGTTTCGAACCGCCCTCGACCGCGCCGAGCAGCACGGCGAGCTGGTACGCGGCGAGCTGCGGATGCTGTTCGGCGTCGGCGGCGGAGATCGGGACCTTGCCGGTCTTGATGTCGATGACGACCGGACGGCCGTCCTTGTCCATCTCCACCCGGTCGACACGGCCGCGCAGGAGCACGCGGACATCGTCATCGCCGACCGGAAGCTCGACCTCGATGTCCTGCTCGACCCCGGCTTCGATCAGCTCCTTGCGGCTGGATTCCAGCCAGGTGATGAAGTTCCGCAGCATCTGCTCGACCCGCGACCGCTCGCGGCGCGAGAACCACGGAGCCCCCGCGTCGACCCGGACCCACGCCTCGTCGAGGGCTGCGCGGATCTGCTCGTCGCTGCTGCCGCCCGCGACCGCCTGCGCGAGACCGTGCACCAGGGTGCCCGTGACCGCCGCGAGTTGTGCCGGGTCACTGCCGCCGTGGCGTTCGATCAGCCAGCGCAGCGGGCATTTGACCAGAACCTCCACAGTGGACGGTGAGATGCGGATGAGGTCGCCCGGCCCGTGCACCGGTTCGCCGGTGGAGGGTTCCAGCAGGCCGTACCAGGTGCCCGGATGCGCGCCCGGCACCCCGGCGGCGGCCAGTTTGGCGAGCTGACGCGCCGCCCGTCGCCGCCTTTCCGAGTCGCTCGGTTCGTCCCCGCTTGTATCAGCACAGACGACCTCGCGCAGTTCACCGACGAGTTCGGCGAGCACCAGCGAGCGTCCCGCCGGCTTCATCCGCGAATCGAGGCCACCGTCGTCCGCGCCGTTCTCCTCCAGGTCGTCGATGAACCGCGAGGGCTGCTCGTCCTCCCCCGCGACCGCGCTGACCAGCAATGTCTTCCGCGCGCGGCTCGCGGCGAGGTAGAACAGCCGCCGCTCTTCGGCGAGGATCGGCGCGGTGGCGGACACCTTTTCGTCGTCGACGCCGGACATGAGGTCGACAAGCCGCTCGACGCCGAGCACGGAACCGCGCAGCCGCAGATCCGGCCAGCTGCCCTCCTGGACACCGGCGATCGCCACGACCGTCCACTCGCGACCGGCGGACGCGTGCGCTGTGAGCAGCGAGACGCCGTCGCTCTTCATCGCGGCGGGCGCCAGCGTGTCACCGGCGATGTTCTGCGAGGACAGGTAATCCGCGAACGAGGCGACACTCGCCTTCGGCAATCTGTCGACATAGCGACCGGCCGCGTCGAAGAGCGCGACGATGGCGTCGAGGTCACGATCCGCCTGGGAGCCGAGCGAACCACCACGGTCGACCAAACGCAGCAGGCGCTCCTCCAGACCACTCGCCTGCCAGAGATCCCACAGCACCTGCTCGACGCCGTCCCCGCGCACGACGGCCTGGTGCGCGGCGTGCAGCAGGCCGCCGATCCGGCGCATCGGCAGCGCCTCGGCCTCGGCGAGTCCGGTGAGGACGTCGTTGGTACGTAGGGCTTCCACCAGCAGTTCGTCGCTCGACCGCTGTCCGCCGCCCGCGAGCTCCAGCCTGCGCAAGCCGCGGCGCAGCCTTCGCAGGGCGAGCGGATCCGCGCCGCCCAAGGGCGAGGACAGCAGCATCTCGGCGAGGTCGACGTCGAGCAGCTCCGGATCCGCGGCGAGCCGTAACATCGCCAGCAGAGGACGAACTGCGGGCTGCTTCGCGAGCGGCAATTCTTCGGTGGCCGAACCGATGGGCACCCCGGCTGCCCGCAGAGCACGTTGCAGGACAAGGAAAGTTCGGGCGGGCGAGCGGACGAGCACCGCCATCTCCGACCACGGCACGCCGTCGACGAGATGCGCGCGGCGGAGCTGATCGGCGATCCAGCTCGCCTCGGCGGCCGGGGTCGGCATCAGGCGGACCCGGACGGCGCCGCCCTCGGCGTCCGGCGCGTCGACGAGTTTGCGCTGCGGCGACGAACCGGGCAGCACGGAGCCGAGTTTCGTGACGGCCGCGCGGATCACCGGGGCGAGCCGGTGAGCCGTGGTCAGCAGGACCGTGCGCTCGCCGTCCTCGTCCGCGGCGGCGAACAGGCTGGGATCCGCGCCACGGAAGGAGAACACGGACTGATCGGGGTCGCCCGCGACGACGAACTCGTCCGCCGCGTGCCCGATGAGCCGGATGAGCTGCGTCTGCAACGGGTCGAGATGCTGCGCGTCGTCGACGAAAAGGTGCCGGACGCGGCGCTGCTCCCGTTCGCGCAGTTCGGGATCGTCCTCCAGCGCGAGCAGCGCGGAAGTGACCAGCTCGGCGGCGTCCAGTGCGGGCGCGCTCGCGACGCCGAGCGCGTTGCCGCCCGCGCCCTGCAGCAGCGTGACCTCTTCGTACTGGCTCCAGAAACGCCCGGCCGCGATCCATTCCTCGCGGCCGCGGCGCCTGCCGAGTTCGACCAGATCCTCCGGGCCGAGCCCGCGTTCGGCGGCGCGGAGCAGGAGGTCTCGCAGTTCCTCGGCGAACCCGGGCACGCCCAACGCGGGCCGCAGCTGCTCCGGCCAGTCGAGCGCGCCCTCTTCGAGGTCGCCCGCGAGCAGGTCCCGGACGACGACGTCCTGTTCCGCTCCGGCCAGCAGGCGGGGCGGCGGGAGATCGTCGGCCTGCGCCTCCATCCGCAACAGCGCGTACGCGTACGAGTGCACCGTGCGCACGAGCGGCTCACGGATCGTGCGCGGCAGCGGATCCTCTTCCGGATCGGTGGTGAGCCGGTGGGTGATGTCCGCGCGCAGGACCTCGGCCGCCTTGCGGGAGGTGGTCAGGATGAGCACGCTCTCCGGATTCGCGCCCTCCGCGATGCGCCGCGACGCCGCCGACGCCAGCAAGGCCGTCTTGCCCGTGCCCGGCCCGCCGAGGACCCGGCGGAACCCGTCCGGGGCGGCCAGCAGGCGGCGGGCGCCGGAATCCCACTGGAAGGACGGCGTGCCGGTGACCGGCGTGCGGACCAGCCGCGCGTCGGTTCGTGCCGCTGTTCGCCGCCCGTTCACGCCCACGATGGAACCACGCCCCGCCGACACAACCTCGCAGCGGCACGGCAAAGTGGTCCCATGGATGACGAACTGCACGAGCGGGTGCGCGAGGTCATCGCGAGCGTGCCCGCCGGCTCGGTCGCGACTTATGGGGATATAGCGTCGGTTTCGGGAGCCCCGTCGCCGCGGCTGGTCGGCCGGATCCTCGGCGAGGACGGCCACGATCTGCCCTGGCACCGCATTCTGCGGGCCGACGGGACGCCGGCTCCGCATCTGGTCGACGAGCAGCTGCAACGGCTGCGCGCGGAAGGCGTCATGGCCGATGGCCAGCGCGTCGACCTGCGCAAATACCGGTGGCAACGTGATCCCGACGACGACGCCGGCCCAGGCGCTCTCTTTTAGGTTAGCCTCCCCTAATGAGCTACATCGAGGCGAAGGTGACCTGTGTCCGGCGGCTCACGCCGCATATGAGCAGGGTGACCTTCTCGGGGGCGTCGCTGGTGGACCAGGCGCCCGACCAGTACCTGAAGGTGTTCTTCCCGCAGCCCGGTCAGTCGGAGCCCGTGCTGCCCGCTCCGCTGAGCGGCGACGAAGTGCTGTCCTGGTACCGGACCTACCTCGCGATGCCCGACGAGATCCGGCCGCCGATGCGCACCTACACCGTGCGCGCGCTGCGACCGTCGGTGCAGGAGGTGGACATCGACTTCGTGCTGCACGGCGACGAAGGCCCGGCCTCGGCTTGGGCCTCGCGCGCCTCGGAGGGCGATCGGGTCGCCTTCCTGGGTCCGCACGGGCTCTACGACGTGCCCTCGGACACGAACTGGCAGCTGCTGGTCGGCGACGAGACCGCGATCCCGGCGATCGGCGCGATCGTCGAAGCACTGCCCGCCGGAACGCGAGCGGTGGTCTATGTCGAGATCAGTGATCGCGAAGACAGGCAGGTCTTCGATACGCAGGGGACCGTGGACCTGCACTGGGTGGTTCGGGACTCTGGTCCTGCCGGCGACGCGGTGCTCGAAGCCGTGCGGAAGGCGGATCTGCCGGGCGGGACGCCCTACGCGTGGATCTCCGGCGAAGCGAACATGGTGAAGCTGGTGCGGCGGCACCTCGTTCGGGAGCGCGGCGTCGACAAGCGGGCGATCTGCTTCACGGGGTACTGGCGGCAAGGGGTGAGCGAAGAGGCCGCCGGCCGTGAAGCGATGAGGCAGGCGGAGGCCGGCGAAGCTCCCGCGGCCGAGGAGGACTGAGACTCCCTGGTGACGTGCGATTTGGTGCGCCCAATGTGGCATTGGGGTCGTTGAGCGTCCCCTATGTCACATTGGGCGCGCTCCGCCCAGCCGCATGTCCTGAAAGCCACCTTTGGGACGTTGGACGTCCCGAAGGGCCCCTTTGAGACATCAGCACCTGCGCCAGCAGGGCCCTGACCTGCAGAAAGAGAGCAAGGGACCTTTGCTACCACTTACGTAGCCATGCTAACCAATCGATAGCAAAGGTCCCTTGCTCCCTTCACGGACCGGAACCTCAGTGCGGCACCCACAGCGTCACCCGCGTCCCCCGCCCCGGCTGCGAATCGATCGTCCCCCGCCCGCCGACCTCCGCCAGCCGCGCCATGATCGACTGGCTGATCCCGAAGCCCGGCGGCCGGTCCAGCATGCTGAAGCCGGTCCCCTGGTCCCGCGCGATGACCGCGACGCCGCCTTCACACTCCTCGACGCGAAGCACGACCTGGTTCGTCCCGGCGTGCTTCACGGTGTTTCGAAGCGCTTCGCGGACGGCGTCACGGATGGCGGTCCGGCGCGCGTGTGAGAGGCGGTAGTCCTCTTCGGTCTCGGCGGCGACAAGCTGGGTGCGAAGGCCGTCGCGCGCCATTTCGGTGGCGACCTCGGCGAGATCCGCCGCGAGGCCGCGAGCCGACGGCGCGTCGGGGCCGATCAGTTCGCGGCGCAGTTCGGCGGCTTGCGCCCGTGCGGTGGCGCGCATTTCCGCGAGCCGTTCCGCGGCCGCGGAATCGTCGTCCGGCGCCTCGAGCCCCATCGCTTCCAAGGTCTGCAGCACGGAATCGTGCATGACCCGCTGGGTCCGCAGGCGTTCGGCGCGCTGCCCCCGGCGCATCCCGATGCCCAGCGCGAACCGGGTCCCGACACCGAGCAGGATCAGGATCCCGGCCGTGGTCACCATCGCCACGACGAGCGCGACCATGCACCCCACCGACCGGCTCATCGCGAGCGGATGGTCGAGCGGGAGCCCGCCGACCCACGTCAGGAAGGCCCGGAACGGCACGGCCGCGATCACCAGCACGAGCGCCGCGGGCAGGCCGAACGACAGCGTCCACAACGCCACCGTCCCGACCATCCACGTCCACGCGACGTCGACGGCGAACGGCTGGATCTCGGCGGGCGCCGCGACGGCCACGATCGTCGTGAGCACCACGCCCACGGCGAGATCCGCGTACATCAGCCGTCCGGACGTCTTCGCCCGGATCCCGCGGCCGCGCACCACCCACCAGACCGCGAAGACGTTGAGCAGCATCCCGAGAATCGTCGTGCTCAGCACCGGAACGATCCCCGCCGAGCCGTTGGCGACCAGGAAACCGATGTACACCTTCGGAAACGCGGCCACCCGGTAGAAGATCGGGCCGAGCGCGGAGTAGCGGATCGCGCGCATCAGCAGGGTGTCCGCGGAATCTTCCCGATAGCGCCAATCGGGAACGGAATCGGGGTCGGGTGCTTCGTCGGCGGGGCTCGCGCCCAAGACCGAAGAGCCCTTTCGCAACATCGCGCGCACGAACGTGACCGATTGAGACTCGGACATCCGCCGCCCTCCCCGCGTCCGATGTGTCGAGCCTGGCAAAGCGGACTTCCCGCGTCAAGACGGCCGAATGCGCAGCTGGGCGACCAGAAGTTTGACCAACGCGCCGAGCCGCTGACGTTCGGGCTGGACGGTCGGTACCCCGGCGGCTTCCAGCGGCGCCGCGGTCACCGGTCCCACGCACGCGCACAGCACCGGACCTCGCAGTGCGGCAAGGAGTTCCTCGCGACGCGACCCCGCCAGCGTCAGCAGGTTCGCGGCCGCCGGTGCGGAGGTGAAGGCCAAAGCGTGCACGCGTCCGGAGAGCACGCTTTCGACGAGTTCGTGCACAGGTGCGACGTCCGCGGGCGAAAGCCAGCGATACGGCTGTGCCTGGACGACCTCCGCGCCCGCGTCCCGCAGCGACCCGGTGAGTTCGGGCAGCAGGGTTCCGTGCAACTGGACGGCCACCCGTGCTCCGCGCACCCCGGCGTCACGCAACCCTTCGAACAGCTCCGCGTTGCTCTCCTCGGGCGCGGAAAACTCCTCTCGGAGGCCGAAACCACGCACTGCGCCCACCGCCTTCGGCCCGCGCGCGAAGATCCGTGACGCCGCCAGCCGCTCCAGCAACGGTTCGCGCAGCCCCCAGCCTTCGGCGGCCGAAAGCCAGCCACGGAACCCTGCGCCGGTGGTGACCGCGGTGAACCCGACCGGTCCGGCCAGCACGGCGTCCGTCGCCGCACGCAGTTCGGTGTCGTCGGGCAGCGGGACGATCCGGATGGTGGGCGCGTGCAGCACCGTCGCGCCCTGCCGGGTCAGCGCGCCGATGAAGTCGTCGGCCCGCCGCTCCGCGGTGATCCCGATCGTGATTCCGTCCAGGTCAGCCATAAACCGCGCCCATCTTCCTGATCTCCTCCGCCAGCCGCTCACGCAGCTCCGGCGGTTCGAGCACTTCGAGGTTCCCGCCGAACCGCAGTAGTTCGCCGACGGCCGATTCTCCCGGTTCCACGGGCAGTTCCATCGTCAGCCAGCCGCTTTCGTCGGGCTCCGCGGTTGTTTCCCGCAACGCCCGAGCCCCGACCGCCCCGAGGTAGAACGGCAGCAGTATGCGGGCGAACTCGTTCAGCCGGACCACCGCCACTCGCGAGTACATCCGCTTTTCGAACTGCTCCGACCACTCCCGCCAATAGCGCGCGAGGTCGAAGTCGGACGGCCGCTCGAAGGTCTCACCGAGGTCTTCGAGCTCTTCGATCCGGGAGACCCGATAGGTCCGGTCGGTCCCGTCGCATCGCGCCGCGAGATACCAGTTCCCGGCCTTGAGGATCAGGCCCAGCGGGTCGAGCACGCGATCGACCTTCCGCTGCCCCCAGCGTTCGTACCGGACCTTGATCCGCCGCCCGTGCCAGACCGCGTCGGCCAGTTCGGACAGTCGCGGCAGGCTTTCGATCCCGCGATGCCAGCCAGGCACGTCGAGATAGAACCGTTCGGAGATCTTGCTCGCCCCGGCACGCAGCTCCGCCGGCATGGCGGCGTGCAGTTTGAGCTGTGCGGCGGCGAGGACGGTGCCCAGCCCCAGTTCACTGGCCGCGCCCGGCAGGCCCGCCAGCGAAAGCGATTGCGCCTCCTCCTCGGTCAGCCCGGTCAGCCGCGTGCGATAGCCGTCGACCAGCTGATATCCGCCCATGCGCCCGCGATCGGCGTACACCGGCACACCGGCCGCGGACAGCGCCTCGACGTCGCGGTAGACCGTCCGGACCGACACCTCCAGCTCGGTCGCCAGCTCCTCGGCCGTCATCCGGCCCCGGTTCTGCAGCAGGAGGAGGACCGACAGGAGTCTGCTCGCGCGCATGGATCCAGTATCGCCGAAAACCTGACACAACCTGACAGGTTTGACTGACAGGGTGCACCCATGAACACGTTCGCCATGAAGAACTGGGAAGAAGCCCTCGTCAGCGGCACGGAGGGCGGGCCGCGCGTGGCCCACGCGCACGCCACCTTCGCCTACAGCGGGCTGATCGAAGGCGAAGCGGTCATCGACTACCTGCTGTACTACGCGGGTGAAGGCTTCGACGGCGGCGGGACCACATCGCCTGGCCTCGAACGCATCGAGGGCAGCGTGGACGGACGTAAGGGAAGCTTTGTGATCAAGCACGACACCGGGTTCGACGCGCAGGGGATCACGTCGGCGTTCACCGTGGTCGAGGGCTCCGGAACGGGTGAACTCGCCGGGATCACCGGCAGCGGCACCACGACGGGGACCCTCGGCGAGCCGACGATGTCGTACACGCTCGAATACGCGCTCTAGGGGGAAAAGGTGCTCGAGGTCGATCGCGAACAGGTGCTGGCGTACCGGATCGCCGCGCACGGCCTGCACCGCGAGGAGACGGATCCGGCCGCGGCGGCCGTGTTCGACCTCGGGCTGCAGGATTCCGTACGGGACACCGCCCTGCTGGGCCTCGCCGCCCGGATCGACGGCGACATCACGCCCGGCGTCTGGGACGACGAACGTTTCGTGCTCGCGTGGACGCATCGCGGCGCGCCGCATTTCCACCGGCGCGCGGAACTGGACGCGATCCGGGCCGCGCTCGTGCCGCTCGACGAGAAGGACGCGATGGCCCGGATCCTCTGGCAGCGCAAGCAGGTCGAGGACGCGGGCGGGTCCGCCACGGACGCGCTGTTCACCGCCGCGAAAGCGATCCGCAAGGTCGTCACCGGCCCGCAGACCAAGGGCACGGTGAGCGGCGCGGTCACGAAACTGATCCCCGAAGGTCTGTCGTACGCCTGCCGCGGCTGCGGTGTCGTCCACATCTACGAGCAGTTGATGCGGGTCGCGTCGATCCACGCCGGGGTCCGGCTGGAAGCGGGCGCGACGCCGGCGACGTTGGCGCCACTGGAAGGGCGCGGCAGGCTCAAGACGTCGCCGGACGCCAAGGCGGCCACCCGCGTGGTCGAGGGTTACCTGCGGATCAACGGTCCCGCCGCTCCCGGCGACGCCGCCGCCTATGTCGGGACGACCCGCACCGGGGTCGACGCGATGTGGCCGGACGGCTTGGCCGAGGTCCGCGTCGGCGGCCAGAAGGCCTTCCTGCCGGAAGACCGGGTAGCGCTGCTGGAGAATCCGCCGGAGCCGGACGTGGTGCGCCTGCTGCCGCCGCTCGATCCGTTCGTCCAGGCACGCGACCGCGCCGTGCTGGTGCCGGACAAGGCCCGGCAGAAGGAGGTCTGGAAGATCCTCGGCAGTCCCGGCGCGCTGCTGGCCGACGGCGAGATCTCCGGTGTGTGGCGGGCCAAGGCGAACGGCAGGAAACGGCTCGACTTCACCGTCACCCCGTTCGACGCCCTCCGCCCGGCCGTCCGGAAAGCGGCCGAGGAGGAGGCGGCCCGCGTCGCCGCCGCCCGGGAATTCCCCGATTTCCGCGTCGCCTGGTCCTGAAGGCGGTCCGATCGGTCGCATTCCGGGTGCCCAAGAGGTAGGCCATCGCGCAACCGCTTGCCGCCGGAGAGCACGGCGGCGACCGTCGAAGACATGAGCACACAGACCGAACCCCGGACGATCACGAGCGGCTGGGCGCCCACCGGTGACCTGCCCTGGGCACGCCAATGGGACGGCATGAACGAAGGTCCGGTCCTGCTGCCGGACGGACGTGTCCTCGCCGCGGGCGGTGGTAACAACAGAGGTGCGGTGACGTACTCCGACGCCGCGCTCTACGACCCGGGCAGTGGCCAATGGACGGTCACCGGATCGCTCGCGACCAGTCGCCGCCTGCACTCGCTGACCGTCCTGCCGGACGGCAAGGTGCTGGCGGCGGGCGGTTTCCACGGCCATCCGTCGGCCTCGCCCAACATCCTCGCCTCCGCGGAGGTCTTCGACCCGGCGACCGGGACCTGGAGCCCGACCGGCTCGATGCACACCAGCCGCTGCAACCACCACGCGATCGCGCTGGCCGACGGCCGGGTGCTCGTGATGGGCGGCGGGAGCGAACGGCCGCCGATCGATTCCCTGGTGATCGCTTCGGCGGAGATCTACGACCCGGCGACGGGAACCTGGACCGAAACCGCGCCGATGATCCACGCCAGGGCGTCGTTCCCCGCGGTGCTGCTGCCGGACGGCAAGGTGCTCGTCGCTTCGGGCCTCATCGAAACCGGCGGCGATCTTGTCGGGCTGACCTTCTGCGAGCTCTACGACCCGGTCGCGCGCACCTGGACCCCCACCACGCCGATCGGCACCACTGTCCCGCTCGAAGCCGGACGGCCGCGTGTCGGCGCGCAGATGGTCGCGCTGGCCGACGGGACCGTGCTGCTCACCGGCGGCCACACCGGCGGGCCGCAGAACTGGAACTACGCGCCGTTCAGCCTCTCCGAATCCGAACGGTACGACCCGGCCACCGGCAAATGGACCGACGCGGCGCCGATGCGGATCCCGCGCGACGAATTCCGCCTGATCCGCTTGGACTCCGGCAAGGTACTGGCCATCGGCGGCCTCGAATACGGCGGGTACGACGCCGGATACCAGAACTCCGAGATCTTCGACCCCGCGACCGGGAACTGGGGGCCGCTGCTCGGGCTCACCATCGGCCGGGCGAAGTTCGGCGCGGTCAAACTCGCCGACGGCCGGGTCCTCATCGCGGGTGGCGCCGCCGTGCTGGCCAACGCCGGCCCGGACGCCAACCACGTCCTCATCACCAAGACCGACCTCTTCACCCCCTGACCCACCTCCCGCATTTCGTCCTCTGAATGCGGTAGTTGCGCACGCAAGGACCGCATTCAGAGGACGAAACGCGGGGGTCACGGGTCGACGGCCAGGCGGTAACCGCGTTTCACGACCGTCTGGACGAGTTTCGGCGCCCCCAAAGAGTTCCGCAGGCGCCCGATGGCGGTCTCGACGGCGTGTTCCTCGCCGCCATCGGGCAAGGCGGCGACCAGTTCCCGCCGGGAGAACACCCGCCCCGGCGATTCCGCCAGCGCTCGCAGCAACGCCATCGGCGCGGGCGCGATGTCACACCACTGTCCGTCGACCAGCGCCGCCTGCCCCCGCAGTTCGATGCTCCGGCCGCCCGCGGTCAGCCGCGGCGAACGGACTTCGAGCGCGTCGGACACCGTCCGCGCCAACGCCCCGATCCGCGACCGCGACGGCTGGACCGTCGGGATCCCGAGCGCGGCCAGCGGCGCCGCCGTGATCGGCCCGACACAGGCCGCCACGACCCGTTTCTCCAGTGCCCGCACGATTCCCGGCAGCCGTCCGGTCCGTTTCGCGACCGCCAGCATGGACGCGACGGCGGGCGCGCTGGTGAACGGCAACGCGTCCACCGAACCGTCGAGAACGCCGTCGAGCAGCCGGTCCAGCGGGCCGGGGTCGGCCGGGCCGACCCAGCGGTACACCGGCACCTCGATCACCTCGGCGCCCGCGACGCGCAGACTGTCCACGAAGTACGGAAGCGGTTCGCCGTGCAGCTGCACCGCGATCCGCTGACCGTCCACACCGGAATCGAGAAGATGTCTCAGCACCTCGGCGTTGCTCTCCGAGGCGGGCGAGTAGTCCTCCGAAAGCCCGGCCGCGCGGATCGCGCCCTTGGCCTTCGGGCCACGCGCCAGAAGCGACGACTTGCCGAGCCGGTCGAGCAGCTCCTCCCCCAGTCCCCAGCCCTCGGCCGCCTCGACCCAGCCGCGGAAGCCGATCCCGGTCGTCGCGACGACGACGTCGACCCGGTCTTCCAGCAGGCGCATGGTCGCCGACCGCAGTTCGGTGTCGTCGGCGAGCGGCACGATCCGGATGGCCGGGCCGTAGCGCACGGTCGCACCCTTGCGCACGAACAGCGCGCCGAGCTCGTCAGCCCGTCGCGCCGCCGTGATCCCGATGACGAATCCCGCCAGGGGAAGGACTTCTGTCACGGTGAGAATTCCACCTCCACGACGCCATCGGTGACCCGCACCCGATAGGCCGCGACCGAGACACCTTCGGCGTCGAGGCAGTCTCCGGTCCGCAGATCGAAACGTTCCTTGTACACCGGCGACGCCACCACGGGGACGCCGCCCGCGTCGCCGACGATCCCCCGCGAAAGCACCGCCGCGCCGCTGATCGGGTCTATATTGGACAGTGCGTACCATCGGTCGCCGGGCAGCCGGAAGATCGCCACCTGCACGCCGCCGTCGAGCAGGGCGGCGACACCGGACCATTCGGGGACGGCTCCCGCCGCGCAGACGGCGGTCCAGGTTCGCTGGATCGAGGTCGTCACTGTTTCACCTCCGGGATGCCCAGCAGCACGGGCACCTTCTGGTCGCGTTCGGTACGGAACGAGATCGTCGGGTCCGGCGTGCCCGGCGCGTTGACGAACGAGCTGAACTTCGCCAGCTTCTCCGGGTCCTCCAGCACGCCGCGCCATTCGTCGGCGTAGTCGCCGACGTGTTTGGCCATCGCCGCGTCGAGGTCCTCGCAGATGCCGAGCTTGTCGTCGACGATCACCGCGCGCAGGTGATCGAGGCCGCCCTCCATCTCCTCGACCCACGGCGCGGTGCGCTGCAGGCGGTCTGCCGTGCGGACGTAGAACATCAGGAACCGGTCGATCGTGCGGATCAGCGTCTCCGTGTCCACTTCGGACACCAGCAGATCGGCGTGCCGCGGGGTCGCGCCGCCGTTCCCGCCGACGTAGAGGTTCCAGCCCTTGTCGGTGGCGATGACGCCGAAGTCCTTGCTCCGCGCCTCGGCGCATTCCCGGGCACAGCCCGAAACGGCGGACTTCAGCTTGTGCGGCGAGCGCAGGCCGCGGTAGCGCAGCTCCAGCTCGATCGCCAGGCCGACGCTGTCCTGCACGCCGTAGCGGCACCACGTCGAACCGACGCACGACTTCACCGTGCGCAACGACTTCCCGTACGCGTGCCCCGACTCGAACCCGGCGTCGACGAGCCGCCGCCAGATCAGCGGGAGCTGGTCGACGGTGGCGCCGAACAGGTCGATCCGCTGTCCGCCGGTGATCTTGGTGTACAGCCCGAAGTCCATCGCCACCTGCGCGATCACCATGAGCTTCTCCGGCGTGATCTCGCCGCCGGGGATCCGCGGGACCACCGAGTACGTCCCGTTGCGCTGCAGGTTCGCGAGGAACTTGTCGTTGGTGTCCTGCAGGGTCGCCTGCTCGCCGGCGAGGATATGCCCGTTGCCCAGCGTGGCCAGGATGGACGCGATCGCCGGTTTGCAGATGGCGCAGCCGGTTCCGGTGCCGTAGCGGTCGATCATCTCGCTGAACGTGGTGATCCGCGTGGCCTGGAGGATCTGGAACAGCTCCGCGCGGGACTGCGTGAAATGCTCACACAACGCCTTCGACTGCTCGACACCGCACGCCGTCAGCAGCTTGCCCAGCAGCGGGACACAGGATCCGCAGGCCGTGCCCGCCCGGGTGCGGCCCTTGATCTTGGCGACCGAATCGCAGCCCTCTTCGGTGATCGCGTGCGTGATCGCACCCTTGGAAACCGCGTTGCAGGAACAGATCTGCGCCGCATCGGGCAGCGCGTCGACGCCGACCGCCGCCCCGCCACCGGCCGGGGCGAGGATCGCGCCGGGTTCGGCGGGCAGCGGCCTGCCGACCATCGCGCGCAGCGTGTTGAACTCGCTCGCGTCACCGACGAGCACACCGCCGAGCAACGTCTTCGAGTCGTCCGAAACGACGAGCTTCTTGTACGTCCCGGCGACTGCGTCGTTGAACGCGACCTCAAGTGCGCCCTCGGTCGCCGCGTGCGCGTCGCCGAAGCTGGCGACGTCGACACCCATCAGTTTGAGTTTCGTCGACATGTCCGGCTCGGGAAAGCTGCCCTCGCCGCCGGTCAGCCGCGCCGCGACGATCTCCGCCATCGCGTATCCGGGCGCCACGATGCCGTACACCTTGCCGTCCACGGCCGCGCATTCCCCGATCGCGTACACCGCCGGATCGGACGTCCGGCAGGTGTCGTCGACCAGGATCCCTCCCCGCGCGCCGACCTCCAGCCCGGACGAGCGCGCCAGATCGTCACGCGGCCGGATACCGGCGGAGAACACGACCAGGTCGACGTCGAGTTCGGTGCCGTTGCCGAGCTTCGCGATGTAGCGTTCGCCGTCCGGCTCGATGGCGTCGGTCGACGTTCCCGTGTGGACGGTCACGTCGAGGTCGGTGATCAGCCGCCGGAGCAGGCCGCCGCCGCCCTCGTCGACCTGCAGCGGCATCAGGCGCGGCGCCATCTCGACCACGTGCGGCGAAAGGCCCATGTCCCGCAACGCCTTCGCGGCTTCGAGACCGAGCAGCCCGCCACCGATGACGACCGCCGAACGACGTCCGCGCCCGGGCCGCTGAGCGGCTTCCCGGATGGCGTCGAGGTCCTCGATCGTCCGGTAGACGAAGCAGCCAGGAAGATCATGGCCCGGCACCGGCGGGACGAACGGTCGCGAACCGGTCGCGAGGACGAGCGCGTCGTACGGCTGCTCGTACCCGGCCTCGGTGACGACGACCTTGCGATCCCGGTCAACCGAAACCACCGCGTCGCCGAGCCGCAGTTCGACCAGCGGGTCGTCCGCGTAGTCCGCTCCTTCCAGGGCAAGGGACGCGGGGTCCCAGGTGTCCACATAGGACGTCAGCGCGACCCGGTCGTACGCGGGGCGCGCCTCCTCGGCGAGCACCACGACCTGCCACTGGCCGGCCTTGTCCTCCGCACGCACCGCTTCCACGAGCCGGTGCGCGACCATGCCATGTCCCGCGACGACGAGTTTCCGCATCAGACCTCCGCTCCGGCGAGCGCCAGACCCCGGACGCTCGTCACCTCCGCCTGCTGCTTGCGCAGGTACACCGCCCACGTGACGGCGAAGCACAGCCCGTAGAAGACGAGGAAGGCGATGAACGCCGGCACCCCGCTCTTCGTGTCCGCGAACGACTGGCGGAAGGCCAGGTTGATGAAGAGGCCGCCGAGTGCGCCGATGGCTCCGGCCAGTCCGATCAACGCGCCGGAAAGCTTGCGGGCCTTGAGCATCTCCAGCGTCTCGTCCGCGCCCTCGCTGATCGCGACCTTCGCCTTGGCGCGGAAGATCGCCGGGATCATCTTGTACGTCGAGCCGTTGCCGATACCGGTGAGCACGAACAGCACGATGAACGCGACGGTGAACAGCGCCAGCGAATTCGACGAAGACGCGAGGATCAGCACCACGGTCGCCGCGGCCATGCCGACGAAGGTCACGAAGGTGATCTTGCCGCCGCCGATCCGGTCGGCCAGCCAGCCGCCGGTAGGCCGCGAGAACGAACCGAGCAGCGGGCCGAGGAACGTCACCGCGGCCGCCTGCAGCGGCGTCCTCCCGAACTGATTCTGCAGCACCAGGCCGAAGGCGAAGCTGTACCCGATGAACGAACCGAAAGTGCCAACGTAGAGGAAAGACATCACCCAGGTGTGCGGATCCTTGACGACCTCGCGCATCGCCTTGGTGTCGCCCTTCATCGAGGCGAGGTTGTCCATGTAGAAGTACGCGCAGACCGCCGCGACCACGATGAGCGGGATGTAGATCGCCAGCACCACCCGGGGCGCGGTCGCGCCGACGGTGCCGATGACCAGCAGCCCGATGAGCTGGATCGCCGCCACGCCGAGGTTCCCGCCGCCCGCGTTGAGCCCGAGCGCCCAGCCTTTGTGCTTCTCGGGGTAGAACGCGTTGATGTTGGTCATCGACGACGCGAAGTTCCCGCCGCCGACCCCGCCGAGCGCGGCGATCAGCAGGAACGTGCCGAGCGAAGTGCCCGGCTCCATCGCGATCGCCGCCAGGATCGTGGGCACCAGCAACAGCATCGCGCTGACGATCGTCCAGTTCCGGCCGCCGAACCGCGCCACCGCGAAGGTGTAGAGCGGCCGCATCAGCGCGCCGATCAGCGTCGGGGTCGAGACCAGCAGGAACTTGTCGGCGGCGGAGAAGCCGTACTGCGGCCCCATGAACAGGACCATGACCGACCACAGTGTCCAGACGGAGAAGCCGATGTGCTCGGCCAGGATGGAGAACCAGAGGTTCCGCCGGGCGACCTTCTTCCCGGTCTCCTCCCAGAACTGCTCGTTCTCCGGATCCCAGTGCTCGATCCAGCGCTTTCCACGAGCGTGCATGAGGTCCTCCTTGGTGGATGCGTTCGGGTTCACTGGGCGGCCAGCCATTTCGCGACCCCGCCGACGGCGTCCTTGCAGCCGCCGCAGCCGGTCGTCGCGCGGGTCGCCCCGGCGAGGGCGGCGACGTCGGTGGCGCCGCCGCGCCACGCTTCGACGAGCCGTCCCTTGGTCACCGCGTTGCAGCGGCAGATGACCGCCGACGCGGGCAGATCGGCCGGGCTCGCCGCCGACGGCGACCCGGGCGGCAACGAGCGTCCTAAAAGGACCGCCAGCCGGTCTTCGGGCACCGGGGTGCCCCGGTCGTAGAGTTGCGTGATCATCGCGGCCGCGTCGGGCAGGCCGAGCAGGATCGCGCCGGCCACCCGGTTCTCACGGATGACGAGCTTCCCGTAGCGGCAGCCCGCCGGGTCGCTGAAGGTGAGCACTTCGGCGGTCGGGTCGTCCGCGCCGGTCATCGTCTCGCCGAGCGCGGTGAGGTCGATGCCGCGGGCCTTGAGCCGCGTCACCGCCTGGGTGCCGCGATAGCGTGACGCGGATTTCGTGCCGGTGACCAGATCCGCGACGACGGCGGCCTGCTCCCACGCGGGCTGCACGAGACCGCCGAACGCGCCCGGATGCTTCGCGCAGTCGCCGATCGCGTGGATCCGGCCGTCGCTGGTGCGCAGCAGATCGTCGACGACGATGCCGCCCTGGACGGTCAGCCCGGCCTCCACGGCCAGTTTCGTCTCGGGCCGGACACCGGTGGAGACGACGATGAGATCGGCGGGCACGTGCGTGCCGTCGTCGAGTTTGAGCCCGTCGCCGCTGACGTAACGCGCGGCCCCGACACCGAGCCGGAAGGCGACGCCGAGTTCTTCGAGCTTCCTGGTCAGCACCCGCGCGGATTCCGCGTCCAGCTGGCGTTCCATGATGTGCGGCATCGGATGCACGACGGTGACGAGGTTCCCCCGTCCGGCAAGACCTCGCGCGGCTTCCAGACCGAGCAGCCCGCCGCCGAGCACCGCGACCGGCGCGCCCAGCTTGGCGGCGTCGAGGATGCGCGCGCAGTCGTCGAGGGTGCGGAACGCGACGACGTCCGGGCCGGGTTCGAGCCCTTCGACCGGCGGCATCCACGGGTTCGCGCCCGTGGCGAGCACGAGCACGTCGTAGTCCACAGTGGACCCGTCGTCGAGATGGACCCGCCGCGCGTCCCGGTCGATCGACGTCGCGGAGACACCCCGGCGCAGGTCGGCGCGGGTACGGGACGGCCATTCGTCGTCGTGCAGCCGGACGGCCTCGGGCCGCATGGTGCCGGCGACCACCGACGAGAGCAGCACCCGGTTGTAGGCGGTGTGCTTTTCCGCGCCGACGACGGTGAGCCGCACGCGCTCGCCCTCGGGATCGCGGCGCTGGATCTCGTCCGCGAGCCGCGCGCCCGCCATCCCGTATCCGGCGATGACCACCGACCGGGGGCTCACGCGACGGCCTCGGCCGGGGCGAGCGCGACCGCGCACACCTTGAACTCGGGCATCCGGCTCGTCGGGTCGAGCGCCGGGTTGGTCACCAGGTTCGCCCTTCCCTCACCGGGGAAGTGGAACGGCAGGAACACGAGGTCGGGGCGCAGCGACGCCACGCAGCGGACCCGCGCGACGGTCTCGCCGCGCCGGGAGCGCACGACCGCGAGGTCGCCCTCGGCCAGCCCCGCCCTCGCGGCGGTGTCGGGATGAACTTCCACGAAGGCCTCCGCCACGACGTCGTTGAGTTCTTTGACCAGCCGGGTCTGCGCCCCGGACTGGTAGTGCTGCAGGACCCGTCCGGTGGTGGCCTGCAAGGGGAATTCGGCGTCGGGCAGCTCTGCCGGGCCGACGTGGTCCACCGGGACGAACCGCGCGCGGCCGTCCGGATGGGCGAAGCGGTCGAGGAACATCCGCGGCGTGCCGGGATGCGATTCCGCCGGCACGGGCCAGTAGAGGGCCTCGCCGTCCCGGAGCCGGTCGTAGGTGATGCCCGAGTAGTCGGCGACACCGCCCTTGGACGCCTGGCGGAGCTCGGTGAAGACGGTCTCGGCGTCCGTCGGGAACCGCCCATCGGGCTGGCCGAACCGGCGGGCGAGTTCGGAAAGCACATAGAGATCGGTCTTCGCACCGGACGGCGGATCGAACGCTTTGCGCCGCAGGAGGATCCGGCCTTCGAGGTTGGTCATCGTGCCGTCCTCCTCCGCCCACTGGGTGACCGGCAGGACGACGTCGGCCATCGCCGCCGTCTCCGACAGGACGAGGTCCGAGACCACCAGGAAGTCCAAAGAGGACACCTTGTCCTGGATGTTCCCGGCGCCGGGCGCGGAAACGACGAGGTTGCTGCCGAACACCATCAGCGCGCTCGGCCCGTCTTCGGTGCCGAGCGCCTCCAGCAGTTCGACGGCCGAACGGCCCGGCCCCGGCAGGGATTCCGGCGGCACACCCCACACCCCGGCGACGTACTCGCGGGCCGCGGGGTCGTCGATCTTGCGGTAGCCGGGCAGCTGGTCGGCCTTCTGCCCGTGCTCGCGCCCGCCCTGTCCGTTGCCCTGCCCGGTCAGGCAGCCGAAGCCGGAACCCTGGCGCCCCGGCAGTCCGAGAGCGAGCGAGAGGTTGATCCAGGCGTTGACCATCGCGGTGCCGTTGGCGTGCTGCTCGGTGCCGCGCGCGGTGAGGATGTAGGCGTTCCGGGCCGCGGCGAGCTTGGCGGCGACGCGACGCTGGTCCGCGGCGGAGACCCCCGTGACCTGCTCGACGCGCTCCGGCCACCACGCCGCGACCGACCGCCACAGCTCTTCGAAGCCGTTCGTCCTCGAGACCACATAGGACTTGTCGAGCAGGCCGTCGGCGACGACGGCGTGCAGGATGCCCTGCGCCAGCACGAGATCGGTTCCCGGCGCGGGCTGCAAGTGCAGTCCGGCCAGCTCGGCGGTCGGCGTGCGGCGCGGGTCGACGACGATCAGGTCCGCGCCCCGCAGATGCTGGGTGAACGGCGGCATCGTCTCGGCGGGATTCGCGCCGATCAGCAGGACCGCGTCGGCGTCGGCGAGATCCGTGACCGGGAACGGCATCCCGCGGTCGGCGCCGAACGCCTTGATCCCGGCGGCCGCCGCCGACGACATGCAGAACCGGCCGTTGTAGTCGATCTGCGAGGTGCCCAGCGCGATCCGCGCGAACTTCCCCAGCAGGTACGCCTTCTCGTTGGTCAGCCCGCCGCCGCCGAAGACGGCGACCGAGTCGGCACCCTTGGCCGCGCGGATCTCGGTGAGCCGCTTCGCGACGAGGTCGAGGGCTTGGGTCCAGGTCGCGGGCCGGAGTTCACCGTCGACCCTGATCAGTGGTGTCGTCAGGCGGGAAGGCGAGGTGAGGAGCTCCCCCGACGTCCAGCCCTTCTGGCACAGGCCGCCGGCGTTGACCGGAAAGTCACGCGGGGCGACCCGGGCGCCGTCGAGGCTCATCCCGCACTGCAGGGCGCAGTACGGGCAGTGCGTGTCCACCGCGGTCGCGGTGGGGGCGGCGAGCGGCACGGGCACCTCCTCCAGGCGTCGATAGCGCTTGAAGGTAGGTAGGCCGTGTTACCTGAAAACTCCTGAATGTTTCAGGCGTTTGACATTGCCCGCCGCCGAGGGACGTCACACAGTGAGGTCGCGAGGGGCCGAACTGCCGCGTTCGCCTGCCGGAAGTACATGAAGGTCGAGTTTCTCCGGCTGAGCCGAGGGAAGGGGTCCTTCACGGCGCGTCCCGGCGATTGGTGGCTCCCTGAGCACGCGCTCGAGATCGACCTCGAATGGGGTCAGCCCGGCTCATCTAACTATGCACAGCATGTATAGACCGTGCGTATACACACTGTGTATAGTCGCCGGTATGTCCATCGGGAACACGTTGCTCGGCCTGCTCGAAGCAGGTCCGAAGCACGGCTACGACCTCAAACAGCTTTACGACAAGCAGTTCCGCCAAGACCGTCCGCTGCACTACGGGCAGGTCTACTCGACGCTGAACCGGCTCCTGAAGAACGGCCTGGTCGAGGAGAACGGCGTCGAGGCGGGCGGCGGCCCGGACCGGAAGCGGTACGCGATCACCGAGGCGGGCGTCACCAACGTCGAGGAATGGCTGAAAAGCCCGGAAAGTCCTTCGGTCTACCTGCAGAACACCCTCTACACCAAGGTCGTGCTCGCGCTGCTGTCCGGCCGCGGCGCGCAGGACCTGCTCGACGCCCAGCGGAGCTCCCACCTGCGCGCCATGCGCGAGCTCACCGCCCGCAAGACCGACGGCGACCTCGCCGACCAGCTGATCTGCGACCACGCGCTCTTCCACCTGGAAGCGGATCTGCGGTGGCTGGAACTCACCGCCGCCCGCCTCGACGACCTCGCGCGCCAGCTGGCGCGCTGATCTGGGGACCACACAGTGGAAACACCGTTGTTACATGGGCTCGGCCTGCACAAGGCCTTCGGCCCGAATCAGGCGCTCGCCGGGGCGGGGCTGACGCTCGAAGCCGGCGAGATCGTCGCGATCATGGGTCCCTCCGGCTCCGGGAAGTCGACGCTGCTGCACTGCCTGTCCGGAATCGTGCGGCCGGACGCGGGTCAGGTGCTGTTCCGCGGGCGAGACCTCGCGAGCATGTCCGACACCGAACGCAGCGCCTTGCGGCGCACCGAATTCGGCTTCGTCTTCCAGTTCGGCCAGCTCGTCCCGGAGCTGACCTGCCTGGAGAACGTCGCGCTGCCGCTGCGCCTGGGCGGGATGAAGCGCCGCCCCGCCGAGCGGATCGCGCGGACCTGGCTCGACCGGCTGGCGGTCGGCGACGCCGGCGACAGCACACCCGGCCAGGTTTCGGGCGGGCAGAGCCAGCGGGTCGCCATGGCCAGGGCGCTGATCACCGAACCGTCGGTGGTCTTCGCCGACGAACCGACCGGTGCGCTGGACACGCTCAGCGGCGAGCTGGTCATGCGCCTGCTGTCCGAGACGGCGAAGCAGACCGACGCCGCCGTCGTCCTGGTCACCCACGAACCGCGGGTGGCCGCCTACTCCGACCGGGAGGTCATCGTGCGAGACGGCCGGACACGCGAACCGGTGGTCACCCGATGACCGGGCGCGAAGACCTGATGCTGGGGTTCCGGCTGGCCGTCGGGGGCGGCCGGGGCTCGATCGTCAGGCTCGTCCTGAGCACCGTCGGCATCGGGCTCGCGGTGGCGGTCCTCCTGATCGGCGCCTCCGCGGGCACCGTCAAGGAGAACCGCGACCAGCGGGCGTACGCCGCTTCCCCGCGGCACGAACCGATCCCGGGTGTCGCACCGCTGAACCACCACGCGACGACGACCGATTTCCGCGGTCAGGCGATCTCGCTCGTCCACCTTCAGGCCACCGGGCCGAACTCGCCGATCCCGCCGGGGGTGAACCGGCTGCCCGCGCCGGGCGAGGTCTTCCTCTCACCGAAGCTCGACGAACTCGTCGCGGCCGACACCAGTGGCCTGTTGCGGCCCCGTCTGCCCGGCAAGCCGGTCGGGATCATCGACGCGGAAGCCGTGCTCAATCCGAATGATCTGGTCGTCTACGCCGGCACGGACAATCCGCGGAACGGAGTCGCGACCTATGCCTTCGGTTCCCGTTCCGGTTACGAAACGCCGTTCGAACGGGGGATCCTCTCGCTGCTGCTGATCGGCCTCTTCGTCCTGCTCACGCCGGTGTTCATCTTCGTCGGGACCGTCTCCCGGCTCGGCGGTGCGGCCCGTGACCGGCGGCTCGCCGCGCTGCGGCTGGCGGGCTCGTCCCTCAAGCAGCTGCACCGGATCACCGCCGCGGAATCCCTCGTGGGCGCCGTGACGGGCTTGATCGCCGGGACCGCGACGTTCCTGCTCTTCCGCGGCGCGGTGGCGGACTTCCAGGTGTTCCGGTTCGGGGTGTACCCGGAGGACCTGACGCCGCCGTGGCCACTGGTGGCGCTGATCGTGCTCGTGGTCCCCGCCCTGACCGTGGCGGCGGCTTGGGCGGCCCAACGGCACACGGTCGTCGAACCGCTCGGAGTCGTCCGCGAAACCGTGCCGCCGAAGCGGCGGTTGTGGTGGCGGCTGCTGCCGATCGTCGTCGGAATCGCCCTTATAGCCCCGGATTTCGGCGTCGCCAGCGAACTTGGCCGCACGGCGCTGATCGCCGGTGCCGTGCTGCTGATGCTCGGGATACCCGCGGTGCTGCCGTGGCTGCTGGAGCGCGTCGTCGCCCGGATCAAGGGCGGGCCGCCGTCGTTCCAGCTCGCGATCCGCCGTCTGCGGAACGACAGCGGGACACCGGCCCGGGTGGTCGCGGGTCTCTGCGTGGTGCTCGCCGGGGCGATCGCGCTGCAGAGCCTGTTGGCGGGCCAGGTGGCGCTGACGGCCGTTTACCAGGAGAAGACCGACGACCGCATCACCGTCCATGCCGACGGCTCGGTGGCCGATCAGGCGATCGGCGCGGTCCGCGCGGTGGCCGGCGCGGCCGACTTCCAGACCATGCGTTCGATGCTCGTCCAAGCGAACCGCGTGGACAGCGTGCTCTTCTCGCTCGCCGTCGCCGACTGCGCCACGATCGAAGCGACCACCACCGCGACCGGATGCCGCGACGGTGACGTGTTCGCCGACCCGGCCTCTCTCCACAAAGGACAGTCGGTGAAGCTCACCGACAACGACAAGCAAGAGCGGGCCTGGACCGTTCCGGCCACGCCCCGCCCGCTCGGTGTGAAGCCGTCGGGGCTCACCGAGCAGCTCCAGCCGCACGTGCTCGCGACGCCCGCCGCGATGGCGGGCGTCGACCTGGCCGCCGCACCGGTCACGGTGAGCCTGCGTGGGACGACCGGGAATCCGGACTTCGTCGAACTGGTGCGGAACTCGGTGGCGCCGTACAGCGGACAGGTCGCCGTGGCGTCCGCCAACGAAAAGCGGGCCTCTGACGAGGCCCGGATGTTCGACGACGTGCGGAACATCCTGTTCGGCGGCGCGTTGTCGATCCTGCTGCTGGCCGGGGTGAGCCTGCTGGTGCTCGCCCAGGAACAGGTCAGGGAACGGCGCCGGGCGCTCGGTGCACTGTCCGCCACCGGCGTGCCGGTGCGGGTGATCGTCCGGTCCCTGTTGTGGCAGAACGGGATTCCGCTGCTGCTGGGCATCGTGGTCGCGACGGCGACCGGGATCGCCGTCGCCGCGCTGGGCAGGCGGCTGTACTGGGACGGGCTGTACGTCGACTGGTCCGCGGTCGGGCTGCTCGCCACGGCGGCGATCGCGATGGTGCTGCTGGTGACGGCGTCGACGGTGCCATCTGTGCGGGCGGCGGCGAAGACGGAGAACCTGCGCACCGAGTGACCTACAGCACGGCGCTCACGTCCCGGGCGGCGGCACGGAGTCCGTCGTGCGCCGCCCGGGTCGACCGCGGGTCGAGGGCGTTGGCGGCGAGCCGGAAGAGGACCGCCCGCAGGAGAAGCTGGGGCCATTGGGGCAGATGCGCCCAGCGTTCGAGGAGATCGATGGTGGCGCCGCCCCAGGCCAGCGCGTCGACCGCGACGATCGCGGCGCCCCATTCACCCGGCCGGTAGTACGGCACGAAATCGACGATGCCGGGGGCCGCGTCACCGTCGAACAGCACGCCGGCGAGGAGCTCCCCGTGGACGACCTGGTCCGGCAGTTTGACCGGTCTTCGCGAACCGGCCAGCACCTCGAACCAGCGGCCGCCCTTGTTCTCGTCGAGGGGCATTTCGGCCTCGCCCCAGGCGAGTTTGTCGGCCAGCGCCTCGATATCGGTGCGCCGTCCCAGGAAATCCGGCCGCGGCAACCCGGCCGTCGCGCGGTGCAGTTTGACCGCCGCGTGCACGACCTCGTCGTACCGGTGCTCGGCCGTGCCGGAGACGAACCGGTTCGCCGACCAGCCGCCGACGATCCATCGGCCGTCGCTGGACCGGACGGGCTTCGCGACCCGCAGCCCCGGCTCGTCGACGGCTTCCAGCGCCCTGGCCGTCCACAGGGTCCGCGACTTGTCGACGACGGGTTTGAGCACGAGATCGTTGTAGCGCCAGGCGGTGGTGCCGGGCAGCGGTTCCGCGTCACCGGTACGTCCGCCGAACGCCGAACAGACGTGTTCCGGAGGGCTTTCAAGGGTGGCACGCACGGCTCGGCACGTTACCTCGTCTTCCGCGCCACGAACGAGAAGACGCGCTGGTCTTGAGTAGCGATACTCAAGACAGGATCGCTTCTGACCTGCCATTCTTTCGACCGTGGTCCCCCGAACGGCGCAGCGCCGACTCACCGACGGGCAACTCGCCGCGCTCGCGCTCGGCTCACTGTGGCTGCTCGGCACCCTGGGAGCGCTCACCGTGGGCCTGTTGCTCCCGCTCGCCGCGTTCCTGCACGTTCCCTGGATCGCGTTGCCGGTGCCACTCGTTTCGATCGGTGTGGTCTACCTCATCGGTTTCGCGGCACCGGAGGCGTTTCCGTCCGTCGCGAAACCTTGGCCGCGGCTGGCGTGGGCCTTCGCGACCGGGATTTCCGCTGTTTTCGGCGCGATCTTCGTCCTGGAGGTGGCGGAGGCGTTCGATCCCTGGTTCGCCGTGCCGTTCCTCGGAGTGCCTGTGCTGCTCGTCGCGGGACTGTTCACCCGTGATCTCCGGGTGCGGATAGGCGCGGGTGTCCTCCTGGTCGCCCTGATCGCGGGCGGGATCGCCGTCCCCGCGTCCCTGCCTCTGGACACCCCCGCACGGCGCCTCGCCTCGACCGGCGTCCCGCACGACCGCACCCTCGCGGCGGATCTCGGCCCGCAGCGGCTCCCGACCAAGACGACCGAAGACTCCGGGTCGCTGATCGTCGAGTACGCGCCTCAGCTGTGGATCTCGCCCGTCTGGACCTTCGCGACCGACGCCGTCGAGAGCTGCGAGACGTCGGTGAAGACCACTTGGCGCCTCGAGAACGCGACGTGCGCCCAAGTCGGCGAAGGCGAGTTCATCCGGCGGAACGCGGACCGGATCGAGTTCATCCAGCGGCGCGGTGCTCTGTCGGTGCACCTCGCGGGGAACCACAACTGGAAGCCCGAGGAACTCCGCGAGCTGGCCGGGAAGACCCATTCGCTGACCGACGCCGAGATCATCGCCGCCGTGCCGAAGTCACCCCTCGGGAACCGGACGGACGTCGTCGCGGGGTTCGCGACGTTCGTGCGGGCGATCTTCGTGGGCCGGTCCGTCGGCTACTGAGGGGAGCAAGGGACCTTTGCTACCGCCTCGGTGCCTGCGGATCCGCGAGGGGCCACTTCAGGGAGCCAGAGTCCGTGAAGGCCTCCTTCACTACCTTCAGAGTAGGCAAGGAGGCCTTCACGGCACTGCCACGCTTCCGCGACAGCTCAGTAAGTCGGCAAGCTCTGGTCGATCTGCCGCGCCCAGGCCAGCACGCCGCCCCCGAGGTGGGTCGCGTCCTTGAACCCGGCCTTGTGCAGCGCCGCGAGCGCCTCCGCCGAACGCGCACCCGACTTGCAGTGCAGCACGATCGGCTTGTCCTGCGGCAGTTCCGCCAGCGCTTCGCCCGAGAGGATCTTGTCCTTCGGGATCAGCGTCGCGCCCTTGATGTTCACGATCTCGTACTCGTGCGGCTCGCGGACGTCGATGAGGGCGAAGTTGTCGCCGTTGTCGAACTTGGCCTTGAGCTCCGCCGGAGTGATCGTGTGCCCCGAAGCGACCGAAGCGGCTTCGTCGGACACAACACCACAGAACGCTTCGTAGTCGATGAGTTCGGTGATCTTCGGGGTCTCCGGATCCTTGCGGATCTTGACCTCGCGGTACTTCATCTCCAGCGCGTCGTAGCTGACGAGCCTGCCCAGCAGCGGCTCACCGATACCGGTGATCAGCTTGATCGCCTCGTTCACCATGATCGAGCCGATCGACGCGCACAGCACGCCCAGCACACCGCCCTCGGCGCACGACGGCACCATGCCGGGCGGCGGCGGCTCGGGGTAGAGGTCGCGGTAGTTGAGGCCCTTGCCGTTCGGCGCGTCCTCCCAGAACACGCTCGCCTGCCCCTCGAACCGGTAGATCGAGCCCCACACGTAGGGCTTGCCGGTGAGCACGGCGGCGTCGTTGACCAGGTAGCGCGTCGCGAAGTTGTCGGTGCCGTCGAGGATGAGGTCGTACTGCTCGAACAGCTCCAGCGCGTTGGACGACTCGAGCCGGTCGGTGTGCAGGTGCACCTTGACGAACGGGTTGATCTCGGCGAGCGACTCCTGCGCGGACGCCGCCTTCAGCTTGCCGATGTCGGACTGGCCGTGGATGACCTGGCGGTGCAGGTTCGATTCGTCGACCTCGTCGAAGTCGACGATGCCGAGCGTGCCGACCCCGGCCGCGGCGAGGTACAGCAGCGCCGGGCTGCCGAGGCCGCCGGCACCGATGACCAGCACCTTGGCGTTCTTCAGCCGCTTCTGCCCGGTCATCCCGACGTCCGGGATGATCAGGTGACGGCTGTACCGGGCCACCTCTTCCTTGGTGAGCTCGGCGGCCGGCTCGACGAGCGGCGGCAGCGTGCCTGACATCGGGTCCTCCATCTCGCGTGGATCGCGGGTCGCATCCCAGTATCTACAACACGGAAAGGCCCGAACGCCTTCCCCTGTTCCAGACCCTGGGATATTCCAGTTGATGAGACGGCGCGGACTAAGGTGTCTGATTCGGCCAGGAGCCCGGCTTGCAGACCTTGCCGTCCGCGGGCACCTTGCCGCGGTCACCGCCGGGGAGATTGTTCAGCTGCGCCACGAAGTCGTTGGAGACGCCGAACGTCTGCTGCATCATCACCGGCGCGATCCCGCCGTTCTCCTTGCAGCCCACATGCTTTCCGCCGAGGGCATGCCCGACCTCGTGATTGATGGCGTACTGGCGATACCCGGTCATGTCGCTCTCGAAGGCCATCGCCCCCCGCACCCAGCGGGCGAGGTTGATCACCACGCGCTTGTCGAAGCTCGCGCGGTAACACGAGGTCTCGTAAGTGATCTGGAACATGCAGACGTCCGCGCGATGCGTCGTGTTCGGCGTGGTGAGGCTCACCCGGAAGCTGGGGTTCGGGTAGCTCGCATCGACGCGCTGGAGCGCCTTTTTGCCGTCCCACGTCCAGCTCTTGGGATTGGACAGGGTGCCCTCCACCATCGCGGCGAAGCTGTCGTCACCGCTGTAGCTGGCCGAATCGATACCGTCCTCGACTTCGACGGTGTACGTGTACAGCTGGCCCGTCCCGACCTTTTCGCCCTTGCCCGGCACCACGTGATAGGTGCCCTTGCCGGACTCGGTGAAGGGGCCGCCCTTGGGCAGGTCCGCGGTCGGGATCTTGAGGTCGACCGGTTTGGCCGGGTTCTCCGGGAGGACGTCGCCGCCCCCGTCCACACCGGCGCCCGGCTCGCCGCCGTTGCCGGCGGAACCGTCGGACCCATCGCCCGACGCGAGACTCGCCCCGTCCGTGGCGATCGGCTCGGGCGGGCCGGTGGCGGTGTTGAACACGACCAGCGCGGTGATCACCACGAGGATCGGCAGTGCGTACACGCGCCAGCCGTAGGTCTTGGCGAACTGACCGATGCCGCCTTTGCCCTTGCGTTTGGCGGTCTTCGCGACGCCGGGCTCGTGCGGCTTCCAGGAGGCGCTGAGCGGCTGGGCGCTGGTCCGGCGGCCACCGGGACGGTAGCGGTCCTCGTCGAGCCGCTGCGACGGCGGCGCCGTCGGCCGATACTGCCCGGTGCGCGGCGCGTCGGTGGTCCGGGGCTGGGCGCGCGGCGGACGACGGGCGGAGGCGGAGTACTGAGACCGCCGACCTTCGCCCTGCGCGCCTTGCTTTACCCGATCCACGCGCACCAGGGTGCCATAACCGAACTGTGATGTTGTGAGCGACCGGCGCTTCGCGAAGCGTGTCCCGCCCACCCGAATGGGCTACCAGGTGCCCGATTCGACCGATTCCCACATCCCCAAAACGGCCTTTGCTACGACATTCGGGCGTTCCATCTGCGCCACGTGGCCGGTTCGGGGAAGGACCAGCAACCGGGCGTGCGGAAGTAGCCGAGCGGTGCGCTCGGCGCGCCGGACGGAGATCACCCGGTCGTGCTGCCCCCACACGACGAGCGTCGGCGCGTCGACGGCCGGCGCGACCGCCCACAGCGACGCGGGCCCGCGGGCGGACCACGTCCGGAAGATGCCGAAGGTGCTGCGTGCCAGAGCGGGGGCGGCCCACTCGAAGGCGGCGCGAGCGCTGTGCTCCTCTTCGAGCTCGTCCAGCCTGCTTTCGGCGAAGCGGCTGGGATCGGCGAAGCACAGCTTGATGACCTGCATGGCACGTTCACGCGGACCGAGCGCGGCCAGCCGCCGTCGCACCCGCGGACCGATCAGTGGCAGGTACGCGAACGCCATCCGCGGGTCGGACAGCCGTTTCATGCTGGGCCGGAGATCCGGCATCGCGGGTGAGATCAGCGTCAGCGTCTTCACCAGCTCCGGGCGGCGGGCCGCGACGAGCAGCGCGACCGCGCCGCCCATCGAGTTGCCGAACAAGTGCACCGGCCCCGTTTCGAGGCTCTCGATGTGGCTCGCGACGATCTCGGCGTGCGAGTCGAGGCTGAAGTCGAACCTGTCGGGCGGCTCCGAGTAGCCGAAACCCGGCAAATCGACCGAGGTGCCTCCCGCTTGGGGCGCCAGCAACGCGGCGAGGTCGGTCCAGTTCGTGGACGAACCGCCGAGCCCGTGGACGTAGACGGCCGTCTCCGGGCCGCCCGGTGTCCGGCGGATGTGCAATTTCACCCCGGCGACACCTATTGTTTCCCCGGGCCAAGGGGGCGGCGCGGGGTCCAGTGACGGCAACGACCTGCGCGAAAGCGGCACGTGGGTCAGCGGCGGACGGCCCCCGGCGGCACGGGAAACTGGAGAAGACACAGCATCAAGGATGCCTGACCCTTGGCGGTCCGGCTGTACCGGCGAGTAATCTCGACCTCACTTCACGCGGTGGTGACCCCGCCCTGTGAAGCCCGCTCGACTGCGCTGATGAGTTCTCGGCGGTAAGGATTGCCTCGAACAAGGCTGATGCGTTCTCGGCGGAGACGAGTGCCTCGAACTGGAGGAACGATGACAGACATGGCGCGACTGCAGGCCCGAGGTGTCCGCCTGCCCAGAACGGAACGCCGCGCCCAGCTGCTGGCCGCCGCGCAGCGGGTGTTCGCCGCGAACGGATACCACGCCGCCGCGATGGACGAGATCGCCGAAGAGGCCGGAGTCAGCAAGCCGGTCCTCTACCAGCATTTCCCCGGCAAGCTCGACCTCTACATCGCGCTGCTGGAGAGCCACGTCGACGAACTGGTGCGGCGGGTCAAGGACGCGCTCGACTCCACGACGGACAACAAGCAGCGCGTGCCGGCGACCGTCGGCGCGTTCTTCGACTTCGTCAACAACGACGCCGGCGCGTTCCGCATGGTCTTCGAGTCCGACCTGCGCGGCGAGCCCGCCGTGCAGGAGGCGGTGGACCGGGCGACGTCGGCCAGCGTCGACGCGATCACCGAGACCATCACCGCCGACGCGGGCCTCGACGAGGACAAGGCCCGGCTGCTCGCCGTCGGCCTCGTGGGCCTCTCGCAGGTCAGCGCGCGGTTCTGGCTGGCGCACCACAAGTCGATGAGCCGCGAAGAGGCCGTCGCCCTCACCGCCAACCTCGCCTGGCGGGGCATCGGCGGTGGCTTCCCGCTGCAGCACTGACCCGCGTTTCGTCCTCTGAATGCGGTCCTTGCGCGTGCAACTACCGCATTCAGAGGACGAAATGCGTGAGGTTACTGGGGTAGGAGCTTCTTCAGGCGGTCGGCGGCAAGCTGGGCGTCGGCGACGACCTTCGCGGTGTCGATGCCGACGACGCGTCCTTCGCGCTTGAGGGCGCGGCCGTCGACGAACACCCACGAGACGTTCGCGGGCTGGGTGTTGAAGACCAGCTGATTCACCCAGTCCACCTTCGGCGCGAAGTTGACCGCCTGGGCGTCGACCAACTGGAGATCCGCCCGCTTGCCCGGCGTCAGCGACCCGATCTCCTTGTCCATCCCCAGCGCTTCCGCGCCACCGAGGGTCGCCATACGCAGGACGTCCGCCGTGGTCGGGTAGACCGCCGGATCCGTCGTGGTCGCCCGCTGGAGACCGACGGCCGCGCGCATCACGTTGAACATGTCGCTCGTGTCGTTCGTGCCGCCGTCGAGGCCGAGCCCGACCTTCATGTTCCGCTTCTTCATCTCCGGCAGCCGGATCACCCCCGACGCGAGGCGCATGTTCGACAGCGGGTTGTGCGCCACGCTGACCCCGGCGGCCGCGAGCTCGTCGAGGTCTGCGTCGGTGGTCTGGATGACGTGGTTCGCCACCAGCCCGGGGTGCAGCGCGTTCGCCCGCCGGAGCGCGTCCATCTGCCCCGCGGTCAGATCGGCCTTCGATTCGAGCAGGTGCACGTTCAGCGAGACGCCGAGTTCGCGCGCGAGCTTCTCCGACGCCTCGACGCTCGGGAAGTTCCCCGTGGACGGATGAGTGCCGATCTGCAGGCGTGCCAACGGGTTCGGGTCGATGACCTCGCGCTTCACGCGGCGGATCTCGTTCTGCAGCGCGGGATCGGTGGTGCCGTTGTAGGAGTAGAGGAACCGCAGCTTCGACTCGCCGAGCGCGCGGAGACCGCCCTTGGCGAAGTCGGTGTTGAACGCGTGCGACCAGTCGGTGACCGTGGTGATGCCGGTCGAGACGACGTCGGCCGCGGCGAGTTTCGTTCCCGCGTACGCGTCCGTGTCGGTCACGGGCGCGCGGTACAACGGGATGACGCATTTGCCGAGCCAGCCGATGAGTTCCTTGTCGGCCGCGCAGCCGCGGATGAGCGACTGCCACAGGTGGTTGTGCAGGTCGACGAATCCGGGCAGCACGATCTTGCCGCGGCCGTCGACGACCTTCGCGGAGCCCGCGTCGAGGTCCTTGCCGACCTGCTTGATCTTGGTGCCTTCCAGCACGACGTCGGCGTCGGCGAGGGCGCCGAGCGGTCCTTCGCCGAGGCTGGGATCCATGGTGAGCACCATCGAGGCGTCACGGATGACGACACGGCCGGCCCCGGCGAACTCGGCGTCGCTCCCGGCTTCGGTGGTCTCACCGCCGAGGTTCGTGAGCAGGGCCGCGCCGAGGACCACGGCGAGGGTGAGGGTGAAGACGGACAGAATCGATCCACGCTGTTTCATCGTTTCAACTCCCCAGTCGATTCGATCACGTTAGCTCACCCGACGCGGACGCCCCGCAAAACGACCGCGACGGGATGCTCCAGCTGTCCGAGGTCTTCGCGCGGATCCTCCGCGTAGACGACGGCGTCGGCGGGCGCGCCCGGCACCAGCCCGGGCAACCCCAGGTACTCGCGCGCGGCCCACGAGCCCGCGGCGAGGGCGTGATGCGGTCGCAGCCCTGCTTCCGCCAGTGCGCGGATTTCGTCGCCGACACGACCATGCGGCCGGGAATCCGTACCGGCGAGGATCTTCACGCCTGCCTCGGCCGCCGCCACGACCAGCGCGGGATGCGCCTCCGCCCCGCCGACGAACCAGCGTTTCCGCGGGGTGTCCTCGCGGTCCCGCGCCCTCCCCAGCGCCGCCTGGAACACCGAAAGCGTCGGTGTGAGCGCGGTGCCGCGGGCCGCCATGTCCGGCAGATAGCCGGGGTCGAGCCACATTCCGTGTTCGACGGAATCGACTCCGGCGGCCACCGCGGCTTCGCCTCCGGCGGCGTGCTGCGAGTGCACCGCGAGACGCCCGCCCGCCGCGTGCACCGCCTCGACGACCGCGGTCAGGACGTCGGACGGCACGGCGTCGTCCCCGGTCTGCCAGTCGGCGATGACCTTGGCCCAGCCAGTGCGTTTCGCCTGCTCCGCGGCGAGCGCGGGAAGCTCCGCGTGCGTGGCGCGGCGACCCCAGCCGTCGAAGAACTCGCCGTGCTGGGCGATCCACGGTCCGGCGTGCACCGCGCGGGGCAGCCCGGGTTCGGCACCGAACCACTCGGGCGGCTCACCGGGCAGCCCCGGCGAACGGATCATCGTGACCCCGGCGTCGACGTGCCGGTGCAGATCGGCACGCAGGATTTCGTCGTCCATCGGATCGCCGGGCTCTTCGGCTCCGGGATGGGTGTGGGCGTCGACGAGCCCCGGCAGGAGCCAGCCTTCGGCCACCAGCTCCGCGCCCGGAACCGGATCGGACGTCCAGCGGTCGCCGTCGGCGTACGAATCGACGTACTCGCCATCGGGAAGCGCGCGCCCACGGACTCTGGCGATCACGGTGTCCCCCTCGTGAGTGTTCGTCCCGACTCAACCACGGACGGCGCCCTCGCGAGAAGAGCAGGGGACCTTTGCTACCGCTTTTGATCCATCCAGCGGCACCGGTCCTGGCCGGATCTCGGCTATGAATCGAGCGATCACGTCACCGATCCGCGAGGAGTCACCCATGCCCCACATCGCGCTCGACGAGAACCTGCCCGGCATCACGGCTCTGTTCGCCTACCGGCCGGAGACGGCCGCGCCGCTCGGGCAACTCGCCGAGGTCCTGCTTCGCGGTCCGAGCAGCCTCAGCGTGGGCGAGCGCGAACTGATCGGCGCGGTCGTCTCGCGCGGCAACGACTGCACGTTCTGCTCACGCAGTCACGCCGCCGTCGCCGCCGAAGCGCTCGAAGGTGGCATGCCGGTCGTCGAAGCGGCTTGGAAGGACGTCGACGGCGCACCTGTGTCGGCGAAGGTGAAGGCGCTTCTGCACGTCGCGCTCGCGGTCCGGGAAAGCGGGAAATCCGTGGGCGAAGACCTGATCGAGATGGCCCGCGCGGAGGGCGCTACGGACGTCGAAATCCACGACACGGTCCTGATCGCGGCTGCCTTCTGTATGTTCAACCGCTACGTCGACGGGCTGGCCACCCTCGCCGTCGACGACCAGGACGCCTACCGGGAGACCGGTGTCCGTCTCCTTGAGCACGGGTACACGAACCTCTGAGTGGAGCAAGGGACCTTTGCTACCGCCGGGCTCGCATCCCCACGTCGCGAAAGCCACTTTCGCGACGCCTGATGTCCCGAAAGTGGCTTTCGCGTCATCCTCAAGCGCCCTACCCGAGCCCCTGACCTGCGAGAAGAGAGCAAGGGACCTTTGCTCCCACTTGTCTCAATGTCGAGAGAAGCGGTAGCAAAGGTCCCTTGCTCCCCTTATTTCAGACCCTCGCGGCGCGGCGGACGAGGGCGGCGATGCGGTCCGAAACCTCTTGCGCCCGTTCCTGCGGGAGCATGTGCCCGGCGCCCGGATAGCGCACGAACTCCGCCTCCGGCAGCTCGTCGGCGATGACCTTGGCGTGCGGCGGCGGGCAGAGCCGGTCCCGCTCCCCCGCGAGCACGACCACCGGTTTGCCCTGCAGCGCCGCCAGCGTGACCCGGCAGTCGTGCCGCGAGATCGCGTCCTGGAAACCCGCGACGCTCGCCGGATGCGCGCACAGCAGCTGTTCGGCGACCGAGTCCACGTCGGCCCGAGCGGGCCGCCGCCCGAAGACGAGCAGCCGAGCACCCGGCCGCACCACCGACAGCGGCAGCGGCAAGGCGTCACGGCGGTTCTTCGCGAGCAGCTTCGCGAGCCTCCGTTCGAACCTCGCCGCGCCGCTGCCCGCGATCCCCGGCAAGCCGAGGGTGATCCGGTCCATCTCACCGGACGATGTGGCGACGAACGCGACCCCTGCGACGCGCCGGGCCACGAGATCGGGATGTCTGCGGGAAAGCTCCATGATCGTCATACCGCCCATGGAGTGCCCGGCGAGCACGAGCGGTCCGTTCGGGACGCGGTCTTCGATCAGCTCGGCGAGGTCGTCCGCGAGGGTCGCGATCGTGGCCGTCCCCGGTTTCGCCGGCGCGGAGCCGCCGTGGCCGCGCAGGTCGTAGCGCAGGGTCCGGACGGAGTCCCCGAGCCGCGACGCCACGCCGTCCCAGGTCCGGTGGTCCTGTGTCCAGCCGTGCACGAGCACCAGCGTGAGTTCGGAGTCGGCGGGGCCGCTCGTCTCGACGTGCAGGGCGGTGCCGTCGCCCGTCACGAACCGGTGTTCCCGCGACGGGTCCCACGAGACGGCGTCGCGCTGCTTGACGCTCCTCATCGCTTCCCCGGCAACAGGAAGGACTTGCGCCAGAAGTACATGCCCGGCTTGCCGACCAGACCGGATTCCTGCAGGAACGGCATGATCTTCTCGCCCGCCCACTGGATGCTTTCGCGCCAGTTGGGGTTGTTCAGCGCGGCTTCGACGCCGTCTCGCGGACGGATGCCGACGGCCTTGTAGACGTTCGGGTTGATGAAGGCCCGCGTCACGAAGTACGAAATGAGCGCGATGATGAACTGCTGGTAGAGGATTTCCTTTTTCGACAGTTTCGCCATCCCGCGAGTCACCTCTTCGCGGGCGAAAGTGACGTGCCGGGCCTCTTCGAGCACGTGGATCCGGTTCACCATGCGCACCAGCGGCTGGATCTCCGGGTCGTTCATCTGCTCGCGCTGAAGCCGGTCGAGTACCTCTTCGGCGACGAGGATCGCGCCGTAGCGCGCGGGGCCGTAGCTGATCGTCGGCATCAGTTTCGCCAGCCGCCGCAACCACGGCACCGGCCCGTAGGACGGGCAGCCGATCCGCGAAGCCATCCGCGCGAACATCGTCGAGTGACGGCATTCGTCCGCGATCTCGGTCAACGCGTACTGGGCGTGCGAGCTGGTCGGGTCCTCTTCGTAGACCTCCTTGAGCAGCATCTGCATCAGGAGGATTTCGAACCACAGCCCCGTCGTGGCGACGCTCGCGACTTCGTGCTTTCCGAGTTCGATGCGCTGCTCTTCGGACAGTGAGTCCCACAACTCGGTGCCGTAGAGCGAAGAACGGTGAGCCGGGATGAAGCGCTTCCCGTCGACGAGCGGGGCGTTCCAGTCGATGTCGACGTCGGGATCGTAGAACTTGTTCGCGGAGGACTTGAGCAGCCGCTCGGCCGTCTTCTCCCGGTCTGTTTCCTTCAGCGCCCGCGTCATTGCCGACACACCCCTATCTGTAACTCGTGGTAACAGTTACCTCTGGTAGCATGACCGGGGTGATCGAACGTGTCAAGCGCAACAGCAAGCAGTCGAGCAAGCACCCCGCAGCGGGTGAGGCCGACACGGGTGATGCCCGTCGTGACCGCTGGCGCAAGCACCGGATCGCGCGCCGCGCGGAGTTCGTCGAGGCCGCCCTGCGCGCGCTCGACACCCACGGGCCGGACCTCGGCATGGAAGACGTCGCCGCCGAAGCGGGTGTCACGAAACCCGTGCTGTACCGGCACTTCGACGACAAGGCGGATCTGTACGTCGCGCTCGGGCAGCGCGGCACGGAGATCCTCTTCCAGCGGCTGATCCCGGCCATCAACTCCGAACTCGCCCCGGTCCCCCGGATCCGGATGGCGCTCGACGCGTTCTTCAGCGTCATCGAGGAGCACCCCAACCTGTACCGACTGCTCGCGCGCGGCGGCCTTCAGGAGAAGGTGGTCGTCAAGGCCGACGTCGTCGCCGAAGACAAGGAACTGATCGCCACCGCGCTGACCGCGCTGCTCGGCGACTACATGCGGATGTTCAACATGGACTCCGGCGCCGCCGAACCGTGGGCGCACGGCATCGTCGGCATGGTGCAGAGCACCGGCGAATGGTGGCTGGACCGGCGCTCGATGGGCCGCGACAGCGTCGTCGAGTACCTGACGCAGATCATCTGGGCCGCGATCGACGGCCTCTCCCGGCAGCAGGGCATCGTCATCGACCCGAACCTGCCGCTCGAAGAGAACAAGGTCGTCCAGATGCGGAAGGAATCGGAGGCACAATGAGCGAGCACGACGAAGACGGTTACTCCGGCGAAGCGGTCCTCGTGATCGACGGGACCGAGATCGCGACCACGGTCGACCTGAGGGGCTACTTCCAGCCCATCGACGGGTACTACCGCTGGTACGGCCGCGTCGCCACCAACGAGCAGGTGTCCGCGGCCGCCGGCGGCAAGAAGACCGCCGTCGAGATCCGCGCGGGCGAGTACAGCGCGAAGGGCGAACTCTCCGACCCGGACCCGTGGGACCGCTACCGCATCATGGGCACCAGCACGCCGCCCTTCCACGTGCCGACCTCGCTGGAAGAACTGAACGAACTCAACGCCTGACTCGTGAGTGGTAAGGACGGTTAGAACCGTCCTTACCACTCACGAGCCGCAGAACTCAGCCCTGCCGTTGAGCGGGCACCCGAGTACGCGGCACCACGTACTTCGGCCAGCTCGACAGCTTGTTCATCGCCCATTCCAGCGGCCCGCGCCCGACGAACTTCCGCCACAGCACCGCCGCGGTCAGGGCGACCACCGAGAACTCGACGAAGTGCAGCACGCTGAAGATCGAGTCGCCGTCGCTCTCGTCCCACAGCAGCGCGATCGCCACGAAATGCAGCACGTACGCGCTGAGCACCCGCCCGCCCAGATCCGAAAGCGGCCGCAGCACGCGTTCGAACTTCGGCATCAGCAGCTGGCAGCCGCCGATCACCGCCGCCGCGATCCCGATCGAGATCAGCAGGTCGAACGGCGTGTACGAGGTCCCCGTCGGCAGTAGTTCCCAGGCCCAGCTGGTGGTCGGCGGCGTGCCGTGGATCCAGGTCTGGTGGAGCCGGAGGAATTCCGGCGGCGTCATCCCCATCTGCGCGGCGGCCGGTTCCAGCGAGCGGTAGACGGCCTGCATGCCGCCGAGCGGCCCGGTCGCGATCCAGGACACGACGTACCCGCCCACCGCGAGCGCCGATCCGCCGAAGAACAGCCGCCGGCACACGCTGCGCGAGGTCAAGTCCATCCGCCCGATCGCCATCCCGGCGAACACGTACGCCATCAGCGTCAACGCGGGGAACGTCCCGGTCAGGACGAGGACGGTCGCGGCCTTCAGCAGTCCGGTCGACGTGACCTCGTCCGCGGTCAGGTCCGGCGCGAAGAAGAGCAGGTCGCGGGGCAGCAGTTGCGCCCTGATCAGATGCGAGAGCAGCGGGCCCGCCACGGCGACGACGACCGCCGCGATCGCCAGCGCCTTCGCGCCCGCGCGCAGCCACGGGATCGCGAAGAGGAAACAGGCCCCGTAGTAGGCCAGGATCACCATGTAGCCGGTCTCGAGGCTGGTCAGCCACAGCCCCAGCGCCACCAAGAGCGGGGCGCGGGTCGCCAGTTTGAGTGCGACGCGGGTCCGGTCGCGGCCCTGTTTGGGACGGCGTCCGCCGGACATCAGCGCGATCGAGACCCCGGCCAGCACCGCGAACAACGCCGCGGAATGGCCTTCGAACGGTTTGAACAGCACCCCGAAGCCGCCTTTGGCGGGATCAGGGCCGACATGCACCGCGTACATGCCGAGTACGGCCAGGCCACGGGCGACGTCTATACCGGTCAGCCGCCCCGCGACCCGTTTGCCTTGCTCGGGAACAGTGCGCACGCCGTCGACCAACGCGGGGTCCATCACAGTGACGCCGTCCACCTCATTTCTCGGCTAGCCCCCTGCCGTCCCCGCCTTAGCGTGACGATCAAATCTGAGAGCTGGCTGAGACGCGGCGGTGACGCCACTGTGACATCCGACTACAACCCGATCGGGTTAGCCACCCACAGCGAAGCCGACCTTGCGAACATCCGACGGCGCGATCTCGACGTAGGCGATCCGGTCGGTGGGCACGATGTACTTACGGCCCTTTTCGTCGTCGAGGCGGAAGATCCCGTCGCCGGCCCTCAAGGCGTTCGCGACCAGTTCCTCGACCTCGTCGGGCGACTGGCTGCTGGACACCACGAGCTCCCGCGGCGTGTCCTTGATGCCGATCTTGACCTCCACGTGGGACCTCCGCTTGAAAGTTCGGAAATTACTGGTGCGCCAAGGCTAGCCGAAGAGACGTCAGCCGAGCCCCAGCACCTGCATGCGTTTGGTGTGCCCCTGCTGCAACCGGCGGAACAGCGCGGCGATTCCCGAAAGGTCGCCGGAGCCCTCGACGATCAGCTCGGCGAGCCCATCCCGCTCGGCGACGACGTACTGGGCCTGCGTCAACGCCTCGCCCAGCAGGCGGCGGCCCCACAGCGCGAGCTTGTCCCGCGCCTTCGGGTCGGCCTCGATACCGGCCGCGACTTCGCGCTCGGCGAACGCGGAATGCCCCGTGTCGGCGAGCACGGTGAGCACCAGATCCTTGGTCTCGGGATCGAGCCAGCTGGCCATCTCGCGGTAGAGATCCGCCGCGAGCCCGTCGCCGACGTAGGCCTTCACCAGGGACTCGAGCCACGAACGCGGCGCCGTGGAGGCGTGCCAGGCGTCGATGTGCCCGACGAACGGCCGCATCGCGTCCTCGATCGCGACGCCGTGCCCCGCGAGATGCTTGGTGAGCAGGTCGTAGTGCCCGATCTCGGCGGCCGCCATGGACGCCAGCGCGGCCCGGCCCGACAGCGTCGGCGCGGTGCGCGCGTCCTCGGCCATGCGATCGAATGCGGACAATTCCCCATAGGCGAGTACGCCGAGCAAATCGACTACGCCCTCACTGATCTGCTTTGCCTCCGTCACGGCGGAAAGGGTATCGCCGAACACACCTCCGGGGCGGTGAAGAGACCGATCCCACCCCGCCCGGCGCGCCGGGGGGTATCGAAAAACCGCAGATCAGGTAAACTGGCCGCCGGATACGACGGATCTTCCGTCCCGGATCGGGGCGCCGCTGCGGCTGAAGGACAGCCGGTGTGGCCCCGGTCAGCACAAGAACGATGTGCGTGCACGCCATCCTGCGGCATTCCCACGAAGGGCCGCTCCAGCGCCAGTAGCGCGGAGCCCGAGCGAATTTTCGTGGTCGAGTGTCGATCGGTGACCAGGGCAGTGCGCGCTGGTCACGAGAGAGGCGAGCACCCTGACCACGAACGAAACCACAACCGAAGAGCACACCACCACCGGCGTCCCGGAGGCCGTCGCGCTGGAGCACAGCGAGACAGGCCCGGCGACGTTGGACACGTCGCACCCGCTGCAGGCGGGCGCGCCGGTGGAGGCCGAATCCCCCACCTTCGCCTCCTTCGGCGTCAAGCCGGAGATCGTGAAGGCCCTCAGCGAGGCCGGGATCGAGCGCACCTTCGCCATCCAGGCCCTGACGCTGCCGCTGGCCATGGCGGGCGACGACCTCATCGGCCAGGCCCGTACGGGCATGGGCAAGACGCTGGGCTTCGGTGTCCCGCTGCTGCACCGCGTCGAGGTCCCCGGCGACGGCACCCCGCAGGTGCTGGTCGTCGTGCCGACCCGTGAGCTGTGCATCCAGGTCGCGAACGACCTCAAGGGCGCGGGCAAGCACCTCGGCATCCGCACGCTGGCCATCTACGGCGGCCGCCCCTACGAGCCGCAGATCGAGGCCCTCCGCAAGGGCGTCGACGTCGTCATCGGCACGCCCGGCCGCCTGCTGGACCTGGCCGAGCAGCAGCACCTGGTGCTCGGCAAGATCCGCGGCCTGGTGCTGGACGAGGCCGACGAAATGCTCGACCTGGGCTTCCTGCCCGACATCGAGCGCATCCTGCGGATGGTCCCCGAAAAGCGCCAGACGATGCTGTTCTCGGCGACCATGCCGGGCCCGATCATCACGCTGGCCCGCACGTTCCTCACGCAGCCGACGCATATCCGCGCCGAGGAGAACGACGCAGGCGCCATCCACGAGCGCACCACCCAGTTCGTCTACCGGGCGCACTCGATGGACAAGCCCGAGCTGATCGCCCGCGCGCTGCAGGCCGGAGGCCGTGGCCTGACGATGATCTTCACCCGCACCAAGCGCACCGCGCAGAAGGTCGCCGACGAGCTCGTCGAGCGCGGCTTCGCGGCCGCCGCCGTGCACGGTGACCTCGGCCAGGGCGCCCGCGAGCAGGCGCTGCGCGCGTTCCGCTCCGGCAAGGTCGACGTGCTGGTCGCCACCGATGTCGCCGCCCGCGGTATCGACATCGACGACGTCACGCACGTGATCAACTACCAGACGCCGGAGGACGAGAAGACCTACGTCCACCGCATCGGCCGCACCGGCCGCGCCGGGCGCACCGGTGTCGCGATCACCCTCGTCGACTGGGACGAGGAGCCGCGCTGGAAGCTGATCTCCGACACCCTGGGCCTCGACATGCCCGAGCCGGTCGAGACGTACTCGTCGTCGAAGCACCTGTTCAGCGACCTCGGCATCCCGGAGGGCACCACCGGGCGCCTGCCGCTGTCGAAGCGCACCCGCGCCGGCCTTTCGGCCGAGGTCGAAGAGGACCTGGGCGGCAAGCGCCGCGGCCGTGGCCAGGGTCCGGCGAAGGACGAAGAAGCGCCTCGCAAACGCAACCGCACGCCGCGCAAGCGGACCCGTGGCGGGGCGAACGCGGCCGCCAAGATCGAGGCCGCCGACGCCGCCGCGAGTGCTTCCGCGGACAGCGCCGAAGGCCAGAGCGAAGCCGCTTCGGAGGGCCGCACGCGGACCCGTCGCCGTAGCCGCGGTGCCGCGAAGCCGAGCCCGGAGGTCAGCGGTCCGGCGGTCGAGAAGGAGGCAGGCGACAGCGCCGAGCGTCCGGCTCGCCGACGCCGCCGTCGCCGTCCCTCGGCGACTTCTGATACACCTGCGTCGGCAGACTGAGAGCTTCAGCCCGGCTGGCGGAGCTGAAGCCTTACTGTGGCACCAGCCACAAGTGTGAACCCGCCCCGGCCGAACGGCCCCGCGCGGGTTCACGGTAAGAACGCAGACCGCGACGTGGGGAGCTAGGGGCACGTGAGCGAACGCTGGGACGCCGCGCCGGACGACGAACCGGTGCGGCCCGTGTCCGCCGATCACGGCAGGCCGGACGGCGGTGAGCCGGAGACGGCCGAAAACGCGATCGGCACGGAAGACGTGCTGGACGCCGATCCCGCCCACCCGGTGGCCGACGAGCCGCCGCTGGGCGGGAAACGCGCCCGGCGCTCGCCGTGGAACCGCACGCGGGATCGCGTGATCGCCGCGGCGATCGTCGTGGTCGTCGCGATCACCGGCGTGGTCGTCGGCGTGACCAGCGACAACGCGGCGACGGTCGCGCAGGTCGCCGCCACCCTGCCGCCGGGGCTCCCGCCCGCGCCGGCGCAGGTTCCCGGCTCCCTCAGCGAACTGTGGCAGGCACCGAGTTCCTCGACACCCGTCCCGATCGGCGAAGCCAACAGCGTCGTCACAGCGGACAAGGGCGAGGTACTCGGCCGGGACCCGTATACCGGCGATGTCCGGTGGCGCTACTCGCGCGACCTCGAACTGTGCACCGTCGCGCTCGCCGGGATCAAGGTGGACGCGGTGTACCGCAAGGACACCGGCTGCAGCGAGGTCACCCAGCTCGACGCGGGCACCGGGCGCCGCACGGCGCAGCGCAACGGGGACGCCGAACTCGGGACCAGGCTGGTCGTCGACGGATCGCACGTCACCACGACCGGCAAGAGATTGCTGAACACCTGGCGCGACGACCTGGTCAAGAGCATGGAGTACGGCCAGGTCCCCGCCATCGTGAACCCGGACAAGCAGCCGAGGACCGGCTGCACCTACGGCACGGTGGCCGCCGCGGCGGGCAAGATCGGTGTGATCGAGCGCTGCCCCGGCGACCCGGCCGACCGCTTCACCGTCTACCGCGCGACCAACGACGAAGCCGACGACCCGAAGGTCGACTACAGCACCGTGCTCGCGGGCAGGAACGCGAAGGTCATAGCGATGTCCGGCGATCTCGCGCTGATCGTGCTGCCCGAGCAGAAACTGCTCGTCATCTACGGCGGCGACGGCCTGCAGAAGTCGGCGTACCCACTCGACGTGCCCGACGCGGACATCGCACAGGATCCGGTGGGTGGCGTCATGACGACCTCGTGGACCGCGGAAGGCGTCTACTGGTTCACCGGCTCGAAGACCATGGCGTTCTCACGGGACGACCTCACGCCGCGCTGGACGCTGAACAACTCCACCGGCCCCGGGGTGACCTTCGGGGAGCAGCTGGTCGTGCCGATCCAGGGCGGGCTCGCCGTGCTCGACGAGACGACCGGCGCCACGATCCGCACCGTCGGCGTCGACAGGCGCGGCTACACCGGCCCGGTGCTGCTTTCCTCGGTCGGGCCGGTGCTGCTGGAGCAACGCGGCCCCACCCTCGTCGCCCTCAAGTGACCGGCAGGCGGTAGCAAAGGTCCCCTGCTCCCGCCGGCCGTCATCGCGTCGTCGAAGTCCTGGAAGTACGCAGCCTGCTGACTTCCTTCCAGCACCACTTGCCGCCTTCGCTGGCGAGCGTGCCGGTGGCGGTGCCCGGCCGCCCCGCGACGCTCAGCGTGACGGCGACCGTGTACTTGGTCTCGGAGACCTTCGTGACCGCGCCGAGCGAAGCGTCCGACGCTTCGCTGACCCGATCGATGATCTGGTCGATGTCCTTTTCGGCGTTCCCGCACTTGAGCGCCGTCAACGCCGCCCTGTCGTGGGCGTTGATGCCGTCGATGATCGCCTGCGCGGTCCCTTCCGGGCCTGCCGCCTTTTCGGCCTTGTCGTCGCTGAGGAAGAACCCGGGAGCGACGAACCCGGTGATACCCAGCGTGACCACCACCACGGCAGCGGCGGCGATGCCCACGATCAGGCCGGTCTTGTTGTTCTTCGGGGGCGCGGGCGGCCCGCCGAAGCCCTGGGGGTACTGCTGGTTCTGGCCGTACTGCTGCTGGCCGTAGCCGGGGTACTGCTGCTGCGGGTACGCGCCGCTCTGGTCGTAACCGCCCTGCGGGTACTGCTGCTGTCCCGGGTATTGCTGTTGCCCTGGGTATTGCTGTTGCCCTGGGTATTGCTGCTGTCCTGGGTACTGCTGCCCGCCCTGGTCGGGCTGCCCCGGGTACTGCTGCCCGCCCTGGCCGTGGTCGGGCTGTCCTGGCTGGGGTGGGTAGGTCATCAACAGTGCCCTTCGTCCTCGCTGCGGGACAGCGTGTTCATCTACGACATGCCCAGTGAGCCATAGTTTCGCAGGGACGGGACGCTTTTTCGGGCAATGGCACTTTCCTGCCGTGTCAGCTCCACCAGAACAGGCTGAGCGCGGCCGTCACGCTCACCACGACCACGAGACCGGCGCAGCCCGCGGCGCGGCCATTACGCGAGTCCGCGACCCGTTGTGCCAGCAAGGAGACGACCGTCGCGACCGGGTGGCCGATCAGCATCAGGAGCCCCGGCCCCGGCGCGCCGGTGAACAGGCAGAGCGAGGCGATCGCGACGACGCACACCGCCAGCACGGCCATCCCGGCCGCGAGCGCTCCGGTCAGCCCGCGCCAGAACCGGCCGCCTCCGGGCGTCGTGGGCTCGTCCGCGGGCGGCGGGGTGGTCGCGAGCTCTTCGGTGTCCGGTGACGACACGTCCTCGCCTGTCCAATCGTCGGGTTCGAGAATCTAGGGCGCCAGCAACTCCCACGGCTGAGCCGCGGGCCCGGCCTCCTGGCCTGCCGCGCAACTGGGCCGGAAGTCGCACCATGAGCAACGACGGCCAGGGCGCGCCGGGAACAACACGTCCTCGTCGCCGCCGGCGTCCAGGGTATCCGCTGCCAGCCGCAGGTCCCCGGCGGTCTCGTCGGCGCGTTGGAGATGCCGTTTCAGGCTCTCTTCGGTGTGCTCGGCGGCCGCGATGGTCCCGGTGGGCACGTGGTGCAGCTCGACCTGGTAGCACGGCGTCCGCAGCGTCCTGGCGGCCGCGACCGCGTACAGCGCCAAGGCCTGCGACGAACGCGCCTCGTACTCGTCCGGCTCGCGGCGGCCGGTCTTGTAGTCGATGATCACCAATTCGCGGCCGCGCTGGTCGATCCGGTCGGCGCGGCCCTCGATGATGAGGCTGGGCCCGCTGCCCGGCTCCAGCGTGACCGGCGCCGAAACCCAGCGCTCCAGCCCGACGGGATCGACGCTGACGTCGTTGTGCTCGACGTACTCCGCGACCCAGGCCTTGGCCCTGGCGCGGTACCGGGCGGCCTGGTCGGCGTCTTCGAACCCGGCGTCCTTCCAGTGTTCGGCGACGAGCGCCATCGCCCGCTGCGGCACGCGCTTGATCACCGGCAGGTCGAACAACGCCCGCAAAGCGTTGTGCACCACCGCACCCAGCGTGCTGTGCGCCCACGCGCCGGTGCGTGCCGGGGACGGACGGTCGAGATACGCCATGCGGTAGCGGCGCGGGCAATCTTCGAACGTCGCGAGGCGCGCGGGCGAGACCTTCGTCAGCTTGCGCGGCGCCTCGACGCCGAAGTCGAAACCAATCTGCTCCATCGGATCACCCCGCGCGCAACGCTACGCACCCCCACCGACACTTTTCGAGGGGATCCCCAGGAAGGGAGCAAGGGACCTTTGCTATCACCGGCGGCCGCGGTCCGTGAAGGGGGCCTTCACTACCTTCAGGGTAGGCAAGGAGGCCTTCACGACTCCGAGCGCGGGAGCAAGGGACCTTTGCTACCGCCCGCGGAACGTCACGTACCCGAGATGAAGCCCTTCACGGAGTTCGCCACCAGCTCGACCGCGATCGCCGCCAGCAGGAGACCGGCGATCTTCGCCAGCAGCGTGATCCCGCTTTCCTTGATCAGCCGGATGACCACACCCGAGTACCGCATGCACAGGTACAGCACGAAGTGCACCGTCACGATCGAAAGCGCGAGAGCCACGTACGCGCCGACGTGCCCATCGGCCTGCCGGACGAAGACGATGGTCGCGGCGATCGCGCCCGGGCCGGCGAGCAGCGGTGTCCCGAGCGGCACGAGGGCGACGTTGACGTCGTCGCCCGCCGCCTCGGCCTCGCCGCCGGTCTTGCCGGTCAGCAGCTGCAGCGCGATGAGCAGCAGCAACAGCCCGCCCGCGCCCTGCAGCGCCGGGATCCCGATGCCGAGGTACGACAGGATCGCTTGTCCCGCGACGGCGAACAGCGAGATCACCAGCAAGGAGACCAGTACCGCCTGCCGCGCGGCCTTGGCGCGGAACGCCACCGATTTGCGGCCGGTCAGGCTCAGGAACACCGGCACCGTGCCGGGCGGGTCCATGATGACGATCAGCGTGATCGTCGCGCTCATGAACAGGCGCGCGTCGAAGAAGTCCGTGATCGTCACCGCGTCACGACCTGGTAGCCGGTCGACCGCGCGACGAGTTCTTCGAGCGCGAGCGGGTCGGTGGTCTCGTCGCCGAGATCGATGGTCTTGTTCGTGCCGTGGTAGTCGCTCGAACCGGTGCGCACGAGCCCCAGCTCCCCCGCCAGCCCGTGCAGCTGGACGCGGGTCTCCTCGTCGTGGTTCGGGTGATCGACCTCGACACCGGTGAGCCCGTGCCCGGCCAGCCCGGCGAGCACGTCGACGGTGATGGTCGCGCCGCGCGTGTAGGCGAAGGGGTGCGCGATGACGGTGACGCCGCCCGCCTCCGCGATCATGTCGATCGCGTCCTCCACGAGCGTGTCCTGCCGCGCCACGAAGTACCCGCTGCCGTTGCCGAGATAGCTCCCGAAGGCCTCGTTCACCGACGAGACGACGCCTGCCCGCACCAGGGCCTGCGCGAGATGCGGCCGCCCGGCCGAACCGTCCTCCGGCAGCAGCGACATGACCTCGTCGGGATCGACGGGGAGACCGTCGGCGGCCATCCGCTCCGCCATCACGCGCAGCCGCCACCGCCGCTCCGACCGGAGCCGGGTCTGTTCGGCGACGATCGACGGCGACGCCGGGTCGAAGAGGTACGCGAGCAGGTGGACGCTGATGTGCCGCCCGGTCACCGGATCGACGGAGATCGTGGACAGCTCGGCGCCGGGGACCAGGGTGAGTCCCGGCGGAAGTGCCTCGGCGGCCGGGGCCCAGCCGGCCGTGGTGTCGTGATCAGTGATCGCGACTACGTCGAGGCCCGCCTTCGCGGCGGCGGCGACCAGCCCGGCAGGGCTGTCGGTGCCGTCGGAGGCGGTGGAGTGGGCGTGCAGGTCGATGCGCATCGCCGCTCAGTATCGACGATGCTCCAGGTCACAGCGACTCCGGGACCTGCGCTAACCGACCTTCTTCTTGCCGCGCGCCGCACGCTGCGCCTTGATCATCGAAAAGCGCTCGGCCTGCTTTTGCTTGTCGCCGAAGACGAGCTCGGAAATCGTGTCGTAGAACTCTTCCGGCTTCGGCAGGTAGTCGATGCGGTTCAGCGCCTGGATCTGACCGGCGGACTCGACCACCATGGTCCCGTACCCCATCATCCGGCCCCACGCCGAACGCTCGTAGGTGAGGTCGGTGACCTTGGTGATCGGCATCATCAGCACTTTCGTGGTGAAGACACCCGTGGTCATCACGAACCGCTTGTCCGTGACCACCAGGCGCTCGACCCACCACTCCATCACCACGTACGCGAAGCGCAGGATGATGAGCAACGCGGCATACCAGAGGATGTTCTGGATGACCCACGCGGCGGGCGGCAACAGGTAGGAGACCAGGACGCAGACGGCCAGCAACGCGGCCGTCTCGAAGGTTTCCCACAACAGCACAGCCCAGTGCCGGCGGATCCTGATGACCCGCCGCTCGGTGTCGAGGAGATACTCGTCTGGATCGCGTGGGGCGAACATACCGCTAGAGTATCCGCTCCCTCGCTAGCTGAAGACGTTGCTGACGAAGGTGATCACCGATTCGGCCGAGTCACGCAGGAAGCCGATGATGTTTCCCACGAGGCCCGCGGCCTGACCTGGCTGCGCGATCACGAAGAACAGCACCAACGCGATTCCTGCGAAAGTGAGGAGCTTTTTCGCGTTCACAGCGATCAATCCTGTCTCTTACGGTGACTGACTGCGGATACTGACCATTCATTTTGTACCGCACCTTCCACCGGCGCGGGAGGGAAGTCCCGCGCTTGGGTCAGCCGGCGAGGGGAAGTGTACCGTATGGCTACTCTCCGTGTACAGGACAGCCATTGTCAGGAAGCCCGCGTCTACCATTCGGGAATGAACACCGTTTCGGACAGCACCGTCCGCTGCGTAGGCGGCATCGTCCACGACGAGCTGGGGCGGATTCTGCTGATCCGGCGCGCGAATGAACCCGGACGTGGACTCTGGTCGGTCCCCGGCGGGCGGGTCGAACCAGGCGAAACGGACGAAGCGGCCGTCGTCCGGGAGATGCGCGAAGAGACCGGGCTCGACGTGATGCCGGGCACACTCGTCGGCATTGTCCGCCGCGGCCCGTATGACATCCACGATTACGCCTGCGCGGTCACCGGCGGCACTCTCCGTGCCGGGGACGACGCCACCGACGCCCGGTGGATCGACGCCGGAACCTTGATCGAACTCGACGAAGGCGGCCACTTGGCCGAACTCCTGTTCGTCACTCTCCGCGATTGGGGAGTGCTGCCGACCACCGTCTTGACACCCGTTTTGCCCAATTCGGCAAAAGACGCGGGGACAAAGCAGCGCAAGAAGTGAAAATTAGCCGTCCCGACACATTGCCGACACCGTGGTCGTGAGTGGCGATTCGGGTTAGAACCCGAATCGCCACTCACGACCACCCGGACCCACCACGCCACCGCAGCCGCCAGAGAACAGCCGGCTAGACCGGCAACCAGGTCATCCGCTGTCCGTGCGGCGCCGTCCGGGCCAGCGCCCGTACGTCCGGGACACCGGCGTCCCAGCGGACGAGCCCGAGCACGGCCTGGTCCACGGGTTCGGCGAGATCGGCCCGGCCGGGCACCAAAGGCTCCAGCGCGGCGGCGTAGAACTCCTCGCTGACCCACCACAACGGCCGGTCCGCGGCGAGTTTCCGGAGCGCCTCGAGGAAGTCCGCCCGCCGCTCCCCCAGGTACGCCAGCACGTGACTGGTCAACACGACGAGCGGAGCGTCGGCTGGCAGGGTGGCGGCCGCCGAGGCGAGGTCGTCGACGGCGTCGCCCGCGATCAGCTCCGGCCGTTGCTTGCCCTGCGCCGCCGCGGCCGTGCGCAGGAGCCGGATCCGGTCCGGCTGGTCGGCCCAGACGCAGGCTTCGAGCCAGGCCAGTTCGTCCTCGTCGGCCAGGTCCACCGGCGCGCGGTCGAGGCCGGCGCGGGCGGTGATCGTCAGCTTCTTCGGCACCTTCGGCGTGACGGCGCCGGGCGCGAGGTCCAGCGCGCAGTGCAGGCCGACCGCGGTCTTCGCGGGCCCGGCGGTGAGCTGTTCGCCGCCGTCGCACTGGTAGCGGTAGGCGTATTTGTCCAGGCCGAGCAGCAGGCCCGCGCTGCAGCCGACTTCGAGCAGCGCGATCTTGCCGCCCGCCTCCTTCGCGGCCGTCGTCATCGCGGGGTAGAGCAGCGCGGCACGGCGGACCTCGTTGGTCTGCGTGTACCGCGAGGAGATGATCGCCCGGGCCTTGTCCGCTCGTTCCAGCAGGAACGAGCGGAACAGCGGCCACGTCTCCGAGTCCACGCCGTCGAAACCGCCGACGGACGGGTAGTACCGCGAGAGCGGGTGGATGGGGTCGGCCTGGATGAGCCGGTGCGCCGTCGCCATGAGGAGCGTTCCGCGCGCTTCACCGCCGCGGGCGTCGGTCAGGAGACCGGCGACGTCGTCGTCCTCGGACGCCTTCGCCGCCAGGTGCTCGTACAGCGGCGAAACACCGGCCGCCTCGACCGTCGCGAACTTCCGCAGACGGCTCTTGATCTCATCCAGCCCGATGGGCATCGACGCGCTCCCTCTTCCCGTTCGTGACACCCATTATTCGTGCGGGACAGGACGGCCGGGCTGTTCACCGCCCCTGGTGTCTCCGTAAGACCGCTTCGGCACCATCACCTTGCGACGGAAGACACACACGATCGTGCCGTCCTGCTTGTAGCCGCGGGTCTCGACGTAGACGACACCGCGGTCGTCCTTCGACTTCGACGGCGTCTTGTCCAGCACCTCGGTCTCGCCGTAGATGGTGTCACCGTGGAAGGTCGGCTTCACGTGCTTCAGCGATTCGACCTCGAGGTTCGCGATCGCCTTGCCGGACACGTCCGGCACCGACATCCCCAGCAGCAGCGAGTAGATGTAGTTGCCGACCACGACGTTCTTGCCGAAGTCGGTGGTCTCCTCGGCGTAATGCGAGTCGAGGTGCAGCGGATGGTGGTTCATGGTGATGAGGCAGAACAGGTGGTCGTCGTACTCGGTGACCGTTTTGCCCGGCCAGTGCTTGTAGACCGCACCGACCTCGAACTCTTCGTAATAGCGACCGAACTGCACCCATTCCTCCTGCACGAGTAACGCGGCGTGAGCCTGGAACGACAGGCCTTCGTGTTGAGGAGTACCCTCGACCATTGGTGTCGGGTCGTCAACGCGACCCACACCACTGCGTAACCGTCCGCCGAGCCAAGGAGGTGAGGAACCCGATGTCCAGTGGCGATAGTCCGCTTCCTAGTAGTCGCAGCGTTTCCGCCTTCACGTCTCGCCGGATCCCCACCTGGCAGGGCTGACGAAACCGGGAACGCTGGCCTAGCCGAGCGGCCCCCCGACCGCTTGGCCCGTCGTCTTCGCGCATCAACGCACGACGTCTGCCCAGGAGATCCCATGCCTGCCATTCCCTCGCTCGGCGGCCTTCGCGGCCGGAGCAACGGCCGCGCCAAGAGCGTCCCCGAACGCCCGCTGCCCGTCCCCCTTTCGGCGTACGTCGTCGATTGCGCGGTGTACGTGGAGGGCAAGCGGCTGCCCGGCCGCTGGACGCACGCCGAGGCCATCAAAGAGGTGCGCAAGCGGCACGCCGGGTTCGTCTGGATCGGCCTGCACGAGCCCGACGCGGTCCAGATCCAGGGCATCGCGGACACCTTCGGCCTGCACGAGCTGGCCGTCGAGGACGCGCTGGAAGCACACCAGCGGCCCAAGCTGGAGCGCTACGACGACACGCTGTTCATGGTGCTGAAGACCGTCCGGTACGTCGAGCACGAGTCGCCCGCGACGGCGAACGAGATCGTCGAGACCGGCGAGCTGATGGCCTTCCTCGGCCGCGACTTCGTGATCACCGTGCGGCACGGGAATCACTCGGGGCTCGCCAGGCTGCGCCGCGAACTCGACCAGGACCCGGAGCGGCTCGACCTCGGGCCGTCCGCGGTGCTGCACGCGATCGCGGACCACGTCGTCGACCACTACCTCGATGTCACCACCGCCATCGAGGCGGACATCGACGAGATGGAGACGCACGTCTTCGCGCCGCGGTCCAAGGTGAGCGCCGAGCAGATCTACTTCATGAAGCGCGAAGTGCTGGAGCTGCGCCGCGCGGTCATGCCGCTGGGCACCCCGCTGCAGCGCCTCGCCGAGGGCTACACGCGGCTGATCCCGGACGAGGTCCGCTCGTACTTCCGTGACGTCTCCGACCACTTGACGACCGTGGCGGAGCGGGTCGCGAACTTCGACGAACTGCTGACCACCCTGGTCGACGCGACACTGGCGAAGATCACGCTCCAGCAGAACACCGACATGCGCAAGATCACCGCGTGGGCGGCGATCATCGCGGTCCCCACGGCGCTGGCCGGCATCTACGGGATGAACTTCGACTACATGCCGGAACTGCATTGGCGTTTCGGCTACCCGGTGGCGATGACGGTCATCTTCGGCGTCTGCATCCTGCTCTACCGAATATTCAGGAAGAACCGCTGGCTCTGACCCCTTCCCGCTTTCGGTAGTACCTGGAGTTCCCCATGCCAAGGATCCTGACCAACCTCAAGTTCTGGGCGCTGGCGTTCTGCGTCGTCTGGCTCGGCATCGTGATCGCGATCATCGCGAAGGACCCCGCGTTCGCGCACGGCCCGAAGTAGCGCGTCCGGCATTACGCTGAAGCGCGTGAAAGCGCTGGTCGTCGCGGACGAGGTCGAAGAGCGGTTGTGGACGTCCGCCGTCCGCAACCACCCGGCCGACCTCGTGATCGGCGCCGGCGACCTGCCGTACGACTACCTCGAGTTCCTGGCGAGCGCGCTCGACGTGCCGTGCGTGTTCGTCCCCGGCAACCACGACCCCGACCTGTCCGGCTACACGCGCTACGGCGGACTGTCCATGAAGGACGGTTTCCCCACCGTGTGGCCAGGGCCGGCGGGCGGAGTGAACGCGGACGGCCGCATCGTCGACGTCGGCGGGCTCCGGTTCGCCGGGCTCGGCGGCTCGGTGCGCTACAACGACGGCCCGAACCAGTGGACACAACGCCAGCAGGCGCGGCGTGCCCGGCGGCTGGTGCGCCGGGCCCGGTTCCGCCGCCGGCGGGACGGAAGGGACGTCGACGTCCTGCTCACGCACGCGCCGCCGCGGCATTGCGGCGACCGCGAGGACCCGCCGCACCGCGGGTTCGACTGTCTCCATCGCACGATCGAGTTGCTGCGCCCGAAGTGGTTGCTGCACGGGCATATCCACCCGCACGGTGAACCCGTGCCGGACCGGGTGGTCGGCGGGACCACGGTCCGCAACGTCGTCGGGCACCGGATCATGGAGTTCTCATGAAGGACACGGGCTTTCCCCGCGCGGACGCGGAGCACGACTTCCTTCGCGCGCGACGGCGTCAGGTGTTGTCACGGCTGGCGAACTGGCTGCGCCGCGAGCCCGACGACGTCAACATCATGCTGCCGTTCCACGAGGTGGTCGACGCGCTCGGCTATCTCGGCGAACGGAAGATCGGCGCGCGAGTGATCCGGCTCGATTCGATCGTCGGCAGCGTCGACCGCGGCCGCGACTTCGACCGCCGCTTCCGCCCGACGTCCGGGCGGGTCCGCGAACGCTGGGAACGGCTGGCGCTCGCCACCCGGCGCGGCGAGCCGATCCCGCCGATCGAGGTGTACCGCGTCGGCGAACTGCATTTCATCATCGACGGGCACCACCGCGTTTCGGTGGCGCACGCGATGCGACTGTCCACAATAGAGGCGATGGTCACCGAGGTGCGGACCAAACTGGACCCGAGCGGGATCCGGTACCGCGGCGACCTGATCGTGAAGGACTACCGGCGGCTGTTCCTGGAACGCGTCCCGCTTTCGGGGCACGCGCGGGCTTCTGTGGTGTTCACGGATCCGTGGGACTACGCGCGGCTCGGTGAGCACGTCGAGGCGTGGGGTTTCCGGCTGATGCAGGACGAAGGGGCGTACTCGGACCGTGCGACGCTGGCGCAGCGGTGGTTCGACGAGGAGTTCGTGCCGGTGGTGGCGATGCTGCGGCAGGCGGATCTGATCGGCTCGCGGACGGACGCCGAGGCGTACCTGTGGGTGGCTTGCGAACGGTACCGGCTGATCCGGACGCACCGGTGGGACGACGAGGTCTTCGAGGCCGTGCGATCACAGTCCCGCTGACGCGCTCCGCGCGTGCTATGAAAGGCCCCTTCATTGCAAAATTTGCAATGAAGGGGCCTTTCATAGCGTTCGAGAGCTACATGTGAACGGCGACCGGCGCACCCTCCGAAGCACCTTCGGGAGCCTTCGCCGGAGCACCCGACCGCAGCAGCAGCCCGCAGATCACCGCACCGATGACGAAGATCCACCCGCCCCACACGAAAGCGGTCGTGTAGCTGTGCACTGCCGCTTCGGCCGCCAGTTGCGCCGAAGGCACCTTCCCGGCCGTGAACGACGTCGCCGCGTTACCGGCCAGCGTGCTCAGCAGCGCGGTCCCGATCGAGCCGCCGACCTGCTGCGCGGTGTTGACCGCCGCCGACGCGACACCGGCGTCGTGCGTGTCGACGCCGAAGGTCGCGACGCTCATCGCGGGCGCCATCGCGAGGCCGATGCCGACACCCATGACCATCAGCGGGAACAGCACCCCGCCGGCGTACGTGCTGGTGACGTCGATGGCCGAGAGCCAGAACAGCCCCGCCCCCGCGATCAGCATTCCCAGTGACACCAACGGTTTCGCACCGAACTTCGGCAGCAGCACGGCCGTCGCCGATGTCGCGCTCGCCATCAGGGTGGCCACCATCGGCAGGAACGCGACCCCGCTCTGCACCGGCGTGAACCCGAGGTTCAGCTGGATGTAGAAGGTGAGGAACAGGAAGATCGAGAACATCCCGATGGCGAGCAGGAACATCGCGAGATACGAGCCGCCTCGGTCGCGGTCGAGCAGCACGCGCAGCGGCAGGAGCGGGTGTTCGGCACGCTGCTGGATCACGACGAACGCGGTCAGCAGCACGACACCGGCGGCGAGGAAACCCCATACCGACATCGAGGACCACGAGTCGCGTTCGGCGTTCGCGAAGCCGTAGACGAGCGCGAAGAGACCGGCCGACGCGGTGATCGTGCCCGGGATGTCGAGCTTCGGGCGCGGGCCGTCGGTTTCGGAGTTCTTCAGCAGCACGGCCGAACCGGCGAACGCGATCACCGCGAAGATGATGTTGACGTACATCGACCAGCGCCAGTCGAGGTACTCGGTCAGCACGCCGCCGAGCAGCAGGCCGATCGCCGCGCCGCCACCGCCGATCGCGCCGAAGACCCCGAACGCCTTGCCGCGTTCCTTCGGGTCGGTGAAGGTCGTGGTCAGCAGCGAAAGGGCGGCCGGGGCGAGAAGCGCGCCGAAGACACCTTGCGCGGCACGGGCGACGAGCAGCATTTCGATACTGGTGGCGGCGCCGCCGATCGCGGACACGATGGCGAAACCGGCGAGCCCGACGAGGAACGCGCGTTTGCGGCCGAAGAGATCCGCGAGCCGCCCGCCCAGCAGGAGCAGGCTGCCGAACGCGAGCGCATAGGCGGTGACGACCCATTGGCGGGCGTCGTTCGAGAACTCGAGGTCCTGCTGCGCCGACGGCAGCGCGATGTTCACGACGGTGGCGTCGAGGACGACCATCAGCTGAGCGAGGCCGATCATCACCAGGATCAGCCATCTCCTGGCGTGGTGCGGGTTGGCGTGCCGCGCGGCCGCGTCCCCCGGCGGCGTGGCGACAGCGGTGGATGAGTCAGACATACGGGCGGTTTCCTCACCGATAGTGACGAAGAAGCTATGTGGAGTAGGTATCTCCCCTTTCCGCGCCCAAGGTACACAAGAAGTGGAGAAGTGTCCTCTACTTCGTTTGTTAAGCTGGACGAATGGCTCGGGAACTCGCTTCTGCCGCACCGGCGCGGCCGCTGCGGCGCGACGCTGAACTCAATCGGCAGCGCATCATCGCGGCGGCACACACCGTCTTCGGCGAGCGCGGGCTCGAAGCGACTCTCGACGACGTCGCGCATCACGCGGGCGTCGGCGTGGGCACCGTCTATCGTCGCTTTCCGAGCAAAGAACACCTGGTCGAAGCCATGTTCGTCGACCAGTTCGAGACGATCCGCGAGTTCGCCGAAGAAGCGCTTCGCGCCGAAGATCCCTGGGAGGGATTCGCAGGCTTCACGTGGCGCGCGGCCGAACTGCACGCCGGTGACCGCGGGTTACGTGAAGTCATGTTGTCGAACGTCTTCGGCCAGGAGCGCGTCGCCGAGGCGAAATCCCGCATGGTGCCGTTGATCACACAGCTCGTCGAACGGGCTCAGGCGGCCGGTGCCCTCCGCGCCGATTTCGTGCCGACGGACATACCGCTCCTGCACCAGATGCTCGGCTCGGTCATCGAGTTCACGCACGGTATCCAGCCGGACCTGTGGCGCCGGTGCCTCGCGATGCTGCTGGACGGCCTGCGTGCCGAACCTGGATGCGCCACCGCGTTGCCGCATCCGCCGCTGGACGTCGAGGCGCTGGACGAGGCGATGTGCTCGTTCCGGCTGCCCAAGCTGCGCTAGCCCCCGCATTTGGTCCTCTGAATGCGGTCCTTGCGCGTGCAACTACCGCATTTAGTCCTCTGAATGCGTCAAGGGAGCTTCGGGAACACCGCGACGGCGACCTCTCGCGCCGCCGCGCAGGTGGCGTCCTCCGGCGCCCCGTCGACGCCCACCACCGAGAGCATCGCCTGCTCGACCCGGTCCGGGGTGCCGGGGATCGGCCGGTGCGTGGTCACCTGGCAGAACGCGCCGGACGTCGTGACCTGGACCTGCCGGCCGCCCAGCGCCTCCGTCGCGCCCGGCGTGGTGTCCGCGCCCACCGACAGCGAGAAGCTGACCTTGCCGCGGATGCAGCTGTGCCCGGACAACGCCGGGGCCGGTTTGGTCTCCGGACCGGCGGCGGCGTCGAGCTCATGCTGGTCGAGCGGCGCGCACGGGGCGACCCGGCCCCACGAACGCTGGTCGAGGTTCAGCCGCCCGACCTTGCGCGCGCCGATCACGCCGGCCGCGCCGTCGACCGTCGCGTCGGCGATCCGGCAGCGGCCGGCCTGATCGGCGGGCGCCGTGTCGTCGGAGGTCACCGTGATGGACAGCCTGATCCCGTCGGCGAAGGTGAGCAGCCGGGTGCATGCGGTGTCTTCGTTGAACGTCGACCGCTGGACGCTGACGCCTTCCGGCAGCGGGCCGGCGTATTCGTACGGCTGATTGTTCGGATCCTGCCCGGAAGTGATCGGGCCGGTGGTCACGGTGTAGCGATTGGCGCCCTCGACGAATTCGAGGCGGCAGAACTCGAAAGACGTCAACGGCGGTTTGACCGCGTTTCCGCCGCCGATCACTTTCCGCTGGTCGACAAGGCTGCAGTAATCGAGCGACGAGTATTCCCCGAGCGCCTCGGAAGCGGTCAGGGCCTCCCCACCCGCCGTGGTCGACGGCACCACCGCCGGTTCCGGGGTGGAACAGGCCGCGGCGAGGAACAGGCCGCAGAGTACTGCGCTGAGTCTCTTCGAGGGCACCGGAGCAGTATCGTCAAAAGATCGCGGAACACCAGCCCCTACGGGCGAAGAACACAGGAGCCGCCACGTTTTCCCAGGTGACCGCCTTACCGCGATTTCACGCCCTTAAGGGTGCGTTTCGTTCCGCGGTGGGATGCGGCAGGGCCGTCACGAGACGAGAATGGGTTTCACACACCGTGACGACCGAGAGGGAAGTACCGTGACGAACCCCGTAGCCGCCCGCCTGACCCGACCGCGCCAGGGCCGCATGATCGGCGGCGTCTGCGCCGGTCTCGCCAAACGCTTCGGCACCACGCCGGGCAAGGTCCGTCTGCTCGCCGTGCTGTCCTGCCTGCTGCCCGGCCCGCAGTTCATCGTCTATCTCGTGCTGTGGCTCGCCCTGCCCGAGAGCGAGTACTGAGCCGGCCTCAGCCGTTGGGATCGAAGGGGATGCCCGCCGGTTTGGCCTTCCCCAAATTGTGTTCGAAGGCGCCGTCCTTGATCGCCAGGCTCGCGCTGCCGAAATCGGCGCGGACGAGCGTGTCCCGGATACCGGGCGGGAACCCGTCCCAGCTGACGAGGTCCGGGTACTGCCAGGCGTTGTAGTGGTTCTCCGGCGGTTCGGTCGCGCTCGCGATGCGGAAGCAGTGGGTGCTCGCGCCGTCCTTGTGATAGACGATCTTCGGGTGGGTCCCCTCCCAGGAGACCTTGGAGCGGTCGTGAGTGGAGTAGTTGCCGTGCGCTGACGTCGAGACGTACCGGGCCTGACCCTCGTTGACCCAGACGACGACGTGTTCGATGTCGTGCCGGTGCCCGCAGCAGTCGATGCCCGGGACGGCCTGGTCCTTTTCGAAGTAGAGGTCGTAGAGGTGGGCGCACCAGCCGTTGTTGCACTTCGACCGCGCGTAGGAGTTGGTGTTGTCGAGGTCCGACCGGTCGCGGCACTGACCGTTGAGGGCTCCGGAATTCTTGAGACCGGTGGCGATCGCGCCGGTCGGTGAGATCGCGGGCGTCGGGTAGCAGCCGTCGGTGTCGTAGTCGAACGCGGGCTGCCACTTGCGGTCGGCTTCGGTCGCGTTCGCCGGCAAGGCCTGTGGTGGTTCGGCCCAGGCGACGGCGGGGGCGAGCGCGGTGATGAGGACCGCGCCGGCCAGGCCCTGCAGGAGACGGCGTGTCAGCTTCTTCGGCAAGGCAGGCGCCCTTCTCTAGGTACCGTTGCGGGGCTGAGGATCCCCGATCGCCCTGTGAGGCGTACACCGCCGAAGGTGGGGAATTCACGATGTCCGAAGTGGACAACGCACACACGTGACTGAAGGCGTAACTCGCGTGAAGGCCCCCTTCCCTCGGCTGAGCCGAGGGAAGGGGGCCTTCACGCGCCACAGGAGGGAGCTAGTCGGCGTAGGTCAGGTTCTTGCCGCTGGCCCCGTCGAACAGCTTGATCTTGTCCGCGTCGAACCACAGCTCGACGTTCTGGTTCTCCGCCGCCGACGAGGCCGCCGAAAGGCGGGCCACGATCTGCGACTCGGAGCCGGGTACGTCCGAAGAACCGCTGTCGGCGGCGAGATCCGCGAGGTCGGACGACGACGCGGCCTCACCCTCGACCGAGAAGTGCGCGAACTTCTCGGAACCCATCGACTCGAGGACGTCGACGTGGGCGGTGAACGTCGCGCCCTGGCGGGCGGCGGCGTCCACCAGCGCGGCGTCCTCGAAGTGCTCCGGCCGGATGCCGACGATGACCTCACGCGGCGCGTTGGCCGCTTCGACCAGCTGCCGCACCCGGTCGGTGAGCGGGATGTCGCCCAGCGCGCTGCGGGCCGTCCCGTTCTCCAGCGTCGCGGGCACGAAGTTCATCGACGGGCTGCCGATGAACCCGGCCACGAACAGGTTCGCCGGGTTGTCGTAGAGGAACTGCGGCGACCCGATCTGCTGCACGTAGCCGGCCCGGAGCACGACGACCCGGTCGCCGAGGGTCATGGCCTCGGTCTGGTCGTGCGTGACGTAGAGCGTCGTCGTGCCCAGCTGTTTCTGGATCTTCGACACCGACGTCCGCATCTGGCCGCGGAGCTTCGCGTCCAGATTGGACAGTGGCTCGTCCATCAGGAACGCCTTGGGATTGCGGACGATCGCCCGCCCCATCGCGACGCGCTGGCGCTGACCACCGGAGAGGTTCGCCGGTTTGCGGTCCAGGTGCCCGGTCAGATCGAGGATCTGCGCCGCCTCCTCGACCTTGGCCCGTACCGTCCGGTCGTCGACCTTGGCCAGCCGCAACGGGAACGCCATGTTCTCCCGCACGCTCATGTGCGGGTACAGCGCGTAGGACTGGAACACCATCGCGATGTCGCGGTCCTTGGGCGCCTTCTCGTTGACGCGCCGGCCGTCGATGCGCAGTTCGCCGGAGGAGATGTCCTCCAGCCCCGCGACCATGTTCAGCGTCGTGGACTTCCCGCAGCCGGACGGGCCGACCAGGATGATGAACTCACCGTCGGCGATCGTGATGTCCACTTCGGACACCGCGAGGGCGCCGTCGGGGTACTTCTTGGACACTTTTTCGAGAACGATTTCAGCCATGGGTCAGCCCTTCACCGCACCGGACGTCAGCCCCGCCACGATGCGACGCTGGAAGAACAACACGAACAGGATGATCGGGACGGTGATCACCACGGCGGCCGCGGAGATCGTCCCGGTGGGGTCTTCGAACTGCGAGGACCCCGTGAAGAACGACAGCGCCGCCGGGACCGTGCGCGAGGCCTCGGTCGAGGTCAGCGAGATCGCGAACAGGAAGTCGTTCCAGCAGAAGATGAACACCAGGATCGCGGTGGTGAACACCCCCGGTGCCGCCAGTGGCGCGATCACCTTCCGGAACGCCTGCGCCGGGGTCGCGCCGTCCATCTTCGCCGCCTTTTCCAGCTCCCACGGGATTTCCCGGAAGAACGCGGACAGCGTGTAGATCGACAGCGGCAGCGCGAACGTGATGTAGGGCAGGATCAGCCCCGGCCAGGTGTCGAACAGGCCCAGCTCACGTTCGATGTTGAACAGCGGCGTCACCAGCGACACCTGTGGGAACATCGCGATCAGCAGCGACATCCCGACCAGCACCTGCTTGCCGGGGAAGTCCAGCCGCGCGATCGCGTACGCCGCCATCGTGCCGAGGACGACCGCGATCACCGTCGCGATGATCGCGATCCCGATCGAGTTCACCAGTGCCCTGATGAACTCCGTGGTCTCGAAGATGTCCGCGTAGTTCTGCCACGTCCATTCCGACGGGATGAAATTCCCGTCGTCCAAGGTCTCCTTGGTCTTGAACGAAAGCGAGACCACCCACAGCACCGGGAACAGCGCGAACACCAGGACCAGGATGTCGACGAGGCCCCACTTGAACTTGCGGCCGGGAGTGACCGCTCCACCGATCGCCATCAGCGCTTACCCCCATTGTCACTGCCGGGTGCGGCCGTGCCGAACACCTTGATGAAGATGAACGCGATGATCGCCACCGTGAGGAAGATCAGCACCGCCATCGTCGACCCGATCCCCAGGTTCAGGCCCTTGACCAGGTTGTTGTAGGTCTGCATCGACACCGAAGACGTGTCCTGCGCGCCGTTGGTGAGCACGAAGATGTTGTCGAAGATGCGGAACGCGTCCAGGGTGCGGAACAGCAGCGCCACCAGGATCGCGGGCTTCATCACCGGCAGCATCACCTTCGTGAACCGCTGCCACGCCGTCGCGCCGTCCATCGCCGCGGCCTTCAGCAGATCGTCCGGCACCAGCGCCAGGCCCGCCATCAGCAGCAGCGCCATGAACGGCGTCGTCTTCCACACCTCGGCCAGCACGATGATCGCCAGCGATGGCCAGTACTCGGTCAGCGGCGCGCTGTCCGGGAAGAACAGGTTGGCCAGGTAGCCCGTGTCCGGTGTCCAGGCGTAGTACCAGGAGAACGCCGCGACCACCGTCACGATGCCGTACGGGATCAGGGCGACCGTCCGCACGAGGCCCCGTCCGACGAGCGTCCGGTGCATGATCAGCGCCAAGCCCATGCCGAGGACGAACTCGATCACCACCGAAACGATGGTCAACCCCATCGTCGTCCCGAACGCCGTCCACCAGTAGCCGTTGGACAGCACCGCGATGTAGTTGTCGAGGCCGACGAACTCCTGCTGCGCCGGGAACCTTAGGTCGTAGCGCTGCAGGGAGAGCCAGATCGAGTAGATGATCGGGTACCCGGTGACCGCGATCATCACGATCGCCGCCGGGGCGCACAGCCACAGCCCGAGCCTGCGTTCGGCCTTCTTTCCTTCACTGAGAACGGGTTTGGCCTTCTTGCCCGGCTTGCTCCCGGTCGCCGTACCGGCGGTTTCCTGCACGGTCACGGGATCACTCCCTTCGACTGGAGCGCGTCGGCGAGTTCTTCCTTGAGTTTCTCCGCCGTCTTCCGCGGATCGATCTCGGACGGCGGGGAAAGCACCTTCGACAACACCGTCGAGGCGTTCTGGTAGGCCGGGGTCAGCGGCCGCACCGCGGCGTCCTTGAGGGCCTCCAGGATCGTTTCCCGCATCGGGTACTTCGTGTCCATACTCGGGTTGTCGTCACTCTGCGGCGCCGTCGCGTCGAGTGGCAGCGTGTCCGTGTAGAGCGATTCGATCGTCGGCGGGACACCGTCCTTGAGCGCGGAGAACTTCTGGTTCTTCGCGCTGCGCAGGCACAACGCGACCTCGTAGGCCTCGGCCTTGTGCTTCGAGGTCGAGCTGACCGCCAGGTTGTAGCCACCGATCGTGGTCTTGGCGGGCTTGCCCGCTTCGAACTCCGGATAGGTGGTCCACTTGAAGTGCTTCAGCTCGTCCTTCTTCTCCTTGGCGTAGGAGGCGTAGACGAACGGCCAGTTCAACTCGAAGGCGGCGTTCCCGCGCTGGAAGGCCTGGCGGACCTCGTCCTCCTTGGAGTTGGTCAGCGACGGGTCGGTGATCCCGGCCGTGGTGACCTTCTTGAGCATCTCCAGCGCCTTGATCGCGCCCTCGTCCATCACGACCGACTTGCCGTCGTCGGAGAGGATCTTGCCGCCCGCCGACTCGACGAGCGTGTTGTAGATGACGACCAGGCCTTCGTACTGCGCGCCGGTGAACACGACGTTCGCCGGCTTGCCCTGCGCCTTGAGCGCCTGGGCCTGCTGGATCATCTCGTCCCAGGTCTTCGGCGGCGTCGGGGTCAGCCGGTCGTCGTACCAGAGCAACTGGACGTTGGTGTTCTTGGTCGCCGCGTAGAGCTTTCCGTTCCACGTGGCGGTTTCGAGGGGACCCGGCAGGACACCCGCGGTCGCCTCGGCCTTGGCTTCACCGGTCCATTCGTCGATCCAGCCCGCCTCGGCGAACTCCGAGACCCAGGTGACGTCCAGCCCCAGTACGTCGAGCGAATCGTCCCCGGCGGCCAGCCGTCGCACCATCTGTTCCCGCTGGCCGTCGGCCGGGCGCGGGAGCTTGTTGTACACGACCTCGTACCGCCCGCCCGAGGCCTTCGTGCAATCGTCCACAACGGACTGGAAATTGTCTTCGGGCGCGTAGTAGACGTTGATCTTCAGCCCGGCATCCGAACCGCAACCCGCCAGCAAGCCGGCCGTCAGCGCCGCCGCGCCGAGTAGCGAGCCGGTGCGGCCTGGTGAGCGGCCCCTCCGGCTCGCGCTCATCCTCTTCCCCATGAGGCCTCCTCACCCGCGCACGCCTGGGGAGCGGCGGCACTAGGACGCGTTGAAGAAGCCCGCGCGCCAGCACCCCGACGTGCTAGTGCTCGGGCGGACACGCTGGAGTACGCGACCGCCCGACTGGTGTTGTGCAACCTATTCCGGGCGATCACCGCCCGCAAGCAGTATCGGTAACGATTCAGCGGACCGCACGACGAACAGGTGAACAAGTACCGCCGAATGTCAGTGGTCTGGACTCGGAGTCATCAAGTTGGACGGCCGCCCAACGCCAGCTGGGCGAGGAGCTCGCGCCCCTGTTCGGCCGAACGCGGCTGGCAGAGCACGTCGTAGCGGCCGGCGACCAGCTGGCTCGCGGAGGAGAAGTCGCGACGGGACATGCCGTAGCTGATCGCCGCGAAGACCGTCCACGCCAGGATGCCGAGCACGAGCCCGCCGATCATGGGCTGCCAGGCGAAACCCTGGTTGTTGAACATGCCCAGCAGCAACCCGATGATCAGGCCGAACCACGCGCCGGACACCGCGCCCGTGCCGAGCACCCGGCCCCAGCTCAGCCGTCCGACGACGCGCTCGACGAGCATCAGGTCGACGCCGACGATGGTCACGTCGGAGACCCCGAACTCCTTCTCCGCGAGGAAACCGACGGCTTGCTGGGCTTCGCCGTACGTCGCGTAGGAACCGATCGGCCAGCCGGTAGGCGGTGTCGGCAGCCTGGGCAGCCCACCCGCGGCCCGGCCGCTTCCGCCAAAGGGAGCACTCACGTAATCACCTCTCGCCCATCCTGGTCCATCTTCTCAAGGACGGGCGAAAGGTGCGAACGTTCAGGAGCGGGACTTGTATTCGCGGAGCAGGCCACGGCTGATGATGGTCTTCTGGATCTCGCTGGTGCCTTCGCCGATGAGCAGGAACGGCGCCTCGCGCATGAGGCGTTCGATCTCGTATTCCTTGGAGTAGCCGTAGCCGCCGTGGATGCGGAAGGAGTCCTGGGTGACCTCGGCGCAGTACTCGCTCGCGATCAGCTTCGCCATGCCGGCCTCGACGTCGTTGCGCTCACCGGAGTCCTTGAGGCGGGCGGCGTTGACCATCATCAGGTGCGCGGCCTCGACCTTGGTGGCCATCTCGGCGAGTTTGAACGCGACCGCCTGGTGCTCGGCGATGGCCTTGCCGAAGGTCTTGCGCTGCTGGGCGTACTCGACGGCGAGCTCGAACGCGCGGATCGCGATCCCGCAGGCGCGGGCGGCGACGTTGACGCGGCCGACCTCGACACCGTCCATCATGTACGCGAAGCCCTTGCCCGGCGCTTCGCCGAGGACCTTGTCGGCACCGATCTTGTAGCCGTCGAACACGGCTTCGGTGGTGTCGACGCCCTTGTAGCCCATCTTGTCGATCTTGCCGGGGATGGTGAGGCCGGGCGCGACCTCGCCGAAGCCCTCGGGCTTCTCGACCAGGAAAGTGGTCAGGTTCTGGTGGGCCTTCTCGGCACCTTCGTCGGTCTTGACGAGCAGCGCGATCAGGTTGGAGCTGCCGCCGTTGGTCAGCCACATCTTCGAACCGTCGATGACGTAGCCGTCGTCGGTCCGGCGGGCGCGGGTCTTGATCGCGGCGACGTCGGAGCCGAGGTCCGGCTCGGACATCGAGAACGAGCCGCGGACCTCGCCGGTCGCCATCCGCGGCAGGAAGTGCTGCTTCTGCTCCGGCGTCCCGTGTTGCTTGATCATGTGCGCGACGATGAAGTGCGTGTTGATGACACCGGAGACGCTCATCCAGCCACGCGCGATCTCCTCGACCACGAGGGCGTAGGTCAGCAGCGATTCGCCGAGGCCGCCGTACTCCTCCGGGATGGTGAGCCCGAACAGGCCCATCTCCTTCATCCCCTCGACGATGTCGGCGGGATAGGTGTCGGAATGCTCGAGCTCCTGCGCGCGCGGGATGACCTCCTTGTCCACGAACTGGCGGACCGTGGCCAGGATTTCGGACTGCACGTCGGTCAAGCCGGCGGTCTGGGCGAGGCGAGCCATCGCTGCTCCCTAAATTCGCGCGCGCCGGGCTCCCGGCGCTGGGTTACCGGTGAGTATGACGCCTGCGGAGAGACCCCGCTATGAGCGCAGTCACGCCTACGCCATCCGTGACCATGGCAGACCTTTGGCGGATTCCCGCCGCACCAGCAGTACGCCTTTCCAACCCAGCCTCCAGCGCGGGGCAAGACTCCGGCCTGGCGACCGCCGCCCTGATATCTTTCACTCTTCGGGCTGATCGGACTGGTGTCCGTGATCCCAGGGGTCGTCTTGGGTCACGTCGCCTTAGCGAAGGCCCGGCGTGGTGAGGTCGGCGGCCAGGGCATGGCGCTCGCCGCGTTCGTCGTCGCGCTGAACATCGCCGCGAAACACGGGGCTTTCCGGTAGCGATACGGTCCTCGTCTACGAGGGGACCGGCATGACGAATCCGCATGACCCGTACGGCCGGCAGCCCTACGGTCTCCAGCCGTATCAACCGCCGCCGCAGCAGTACTACGTCCAGCAGACCTACGTGCGGCCGCCGGACCAGGGCATGGCGGTGGCGTCGCTGGTGTGCTCGCTGATCGGGCTGGTCATGTGTTTCCCGGCGATCTTGGGGATCATCTTCGGGCACATCGCGCTCTCGAAGGCCAAACGCGGCGAAGCGGGCGGCCAGGGCATGGCCCAGGCGGGCATGATCATCGGGTACGTCGTCACCGCGCTGTGGTTGATCCCGGTCATCCTGTGGTTCGTTTTCGTCGTGCTCGCGATCGGAGCCGCGAGCGTCTCGTGACCCGTCCCCGGATACGGTGGTGTCCCGCACGAACCAGGGGGCCAACCGGATGAGCAGTTCCGACTCGCAGGACACACCGTCGACGTCGTCCTACACCGACTCGAACACCTTCTCGGACCCGACTTCGGCGCCCGAAACCGTGTCGGGCCCGGCGGAACCGCAGCAGTTCCAGCCGCCGGCGCCCTTCACGCCGCCTCCGCCGTTCGAGCCACCCACTCCGTTCGAGCCGCCTTCGGCCTCAGCGCCGGACCCTGTACCCCCTCCCGACCCGGCTTCCGTTCCGGTTCCGGTCGAGACGTACGGGCAGGCCATCGACCCGCTGACCGCCGAGCCCGTGCCGCCGCCCTACGCGACTCCGGAGCCGCCGGTGTACACGCCCGTGCCGTTGCCCGCCGCGTACCCGCCGCCCCAGCCGTACAACCCGTACGCGGCGGTGGCTCCCCCGCGATCGCAGGACAACGGGATGGCGATCGCCGGGCTGGTGTGCTCGCTCATCGGGATCTGCTCCTGTGTGACGGTGATCGTCGGGCTGATCCTGGGGCACATCGGATTGGCGAAGGCGAACCGCGGTGAAGCGGGCGGGCGTGGCATGGCGCTCGCGGCGGTGATCATCGCCTACGTCGTGATCGCCCTGTACGTCGGTTTCGGCGGCACGATGATCATCCTGGGCGTGAACGGCCAACTCGATTAGCAGCGGGAATGTGGCGGCAGTTGGTCGCAGGTCCGTGAAGGCCTCCTTCCCTACCTTGAAGGTAGGGAAGGAGGCCTTCACGGACTACGCGATCGCCATCCGCAGCCTCAGCAACACCACCAGCCCAGCAGTCTCAGTGGCGGCGCGTGAAGGCGGCGGTGGCCTGGTGGGGCACGTCTCGTGAGTGGTAAGGACGGTTAGAACCGTCCTTACCACTCACGAGGCTTGACCGACATCACCCGGTTCCCTGGGCGCCGGCGCCACCTGACCGTTGGCCTCCGGTTCTTCCGGCGCTCCCCGCTGCGGCGTGTTCGCGTCGAGGAAACGCAGCAGCTCCACCGGGAACGGCAAGACCAGCGTCGAGTTCTTCTCCGCCGAGACCTGCACGACGGTCTCGAGCAGCCGCAGCTGCAACGCCGCCGGAGTGTCGGCCATGGTCGCGGCCGCCTGCGAAAGCTTGTGCGATGCCTGCAACTCCCCGTCTGCCGAGATGACCCGCGCCCGCCTTTCGCGTTCGGCTTCGGCCTGACGCGACATCGAGCGTTTCATCGACTCCGGCAGCGCGACATCCTTGATCTCGACCCGGTCGATGTGGATGCCCCAGTCCAAGGCCGGGCTGTCGATCATCAGCTCCAGGCCCTCGTTCAGCCGTTCTCGGTTCGACAGCAGGTCGTCCAGGTCGCTCTTGCCGATGATCGACCGCAGCGAGGTCTGCGCGACCTGCCCGACGGCCGAGCGGTAGTCCTGCACGTTGACCGCGGCCAGCACCGGGTCGATCACCTTGAAGTACACGACCGCGTCGACCCGCACGGTGACGTTGTCGCGGGTGATGCCGTCCTGTGCGGGGATCGGCATCGTGACGATCTGCATGTTGACCTTCTGCAGCCTGTCCGCGATCGGCACCAGCAGCGCGAGCCCCGGCTGCCGGATGGCCGGGCGCACCCGCCCGAACCGGAACACGAGACCGCGTTCGTACTGTTTCACCACGCGAAGGCTGGCCGCGAGCCACGCACCGCCCGCGACGGCGACCGCACTGAGAATCTCCACCACCATGGCTGCTCCCGGGGTTGTTCTCGCTGTTCACGGTACGCCCGGCGGGTCACGGGGGAAACACGGTGGACAAGCCTGCCAAGGTGGGTTCGTGACCGGTTTCAAGATCCCGCCCAAGTTCCTCGACCGCGCCGCCGAACTCGGCCCCGGAGCCGCCGAGTGGCTCGACTCCCTCCCGTTCCTCGCCGAGAAGTACACCGCCAAGTGGCAGCTCGAATACGACGGCGAGGCCATGCACGGCTTCGTCGACGTCGCGCAGCCGGTGCGCCGAGCGGACGGCTCCCCCGCGATCCTCAAACTCGGCTGGCCGCACGAGGAATCCGATGACGAACCGCTCGCACTGTCCACTTGGGCCGGTCAGGGCGCGGTTTTGATGTACGACAACGTGCCTGAGGACGGCGTACTGCTGCTGGAGCGGCTCGACGCCACCAGGTCGCTCGAAACGGAGCCGATCCGGGAGGCCGTCGAGACCGTCGGCGCCCTGGCACGACGGTTGGCCGTCCCCGCTCCCGAAACGCTGCAGCGATCCCTTCGCGAGGAAGCCGCGGAACTGGTCACCGAACTCCCGGAGACCTGGAGCGAGCTGGGCGAACCGTTCGATCGCAAGTACCTCGACGCCGCCGTGGAAATCTGCGTGAACCTCGGACCGGAGGCCGGTGAGCTGATGGTGAACGAGGACCTTCATTTCGAGAACGTCCTCGCCGGGGAACGCGAACCGTGGCTGGTGATCGACCCGAAGCCGCTTTCGGGTGATCTCGAGTTCGGCGCGATCTCGATCCTCTGGAACCGGGCGAACGAGTCCACAATGGACGAAAAGCTCGCGTGGTTCGCCGCGGCCGCTGGGGTGGACGCCGAACGCGCGCGGGCGTGGACGCTGGTCCGCGCGGTGCAGAACTGGATCTGGCTGTACGAAGACCTCGCGGAGGGCGCCTCGCCCGAGACCCTCGCCGAAGACCCGGCCTACGCCGCCGTTCCCGGAATCGCCGCCTGGGCATTGCGGTGATCACACGAATCGTCTCGGGCCCCGGGAGCGGATAACCTTCGGGCATGGCAGCCGTGAACAGGGTATTCGCAGCTCAGCTGGCCGGTTTGCCGGTTTTCGGCCCCGATGGTGAATCGATCGGCAAGGTGCGGGACCTGGTGGCGGGCCTGCGCTTGGACCAGCAACCCCCGCGGATCCTGGGCATCGTGGTCGAGCTGACGACGAGGCGCCGCGTGTTCGTGCCGATGTTGCGCGTGACCTCGATCGAGCCCAGCGCGGTCACGCTCGCCACCGGATCGGTGAACATGCGGCGGTTCCACCAACGGCCCAACGAGGTGCTGGTGGTCGGGCAGCTGTTCGACGCGCACGCCACCCTCGCCGGCTCGGAAACGCGGGTCACCGTCGTCGACGCCGGCATGGAACCGACCCGGACGCGGGACTGGGTGCTCGCGAAACTCGCGATCCGGGAACGGTCGAGCAGGCTCGGCCTCGGCAGACGGCGCTCGGCGATGCAGGTGCTGCCGTGGGCGGAGGTGTCCGGGCTCGGGCTCACCGACCTGACCGGCCAGACCCAGGGCGCAGCGCAGCTGCTTATGCTGTTCGACACCATGCGCGCGGCCGACGTCGCCGCCACGGTCCGCGATCTGCCGCTCAAACGACGGCACGAGGTCGCCGACGCGATGGACGACGAGCACCTGGCTGACGTCATCGAGGAGCTTCCCGAAGACGACCAGAAGGAACTGCTGTCCTACCTCGCCGAGGAACGCGCAGCCGACATCCTCGAAGCGATGGACCCCGACGACGCCGCCGACCTGCTGGCCGAGCTGGCGCCCGCCGAACAGAACCGGTTCCTGGAGCTGATGGAACCCGAGGAGTCGGCGCCGGTGAAGCGGCTGCTGGAGTATTCCTCCGACACCGCGGGCGGGTTGATGACGCCCGAACCGGTGGTGCTGACGCCGGACGCCACGGTCGCCGAGGCGCTCGCGCATATCCGCAACGCGGACCTCCCGGTGGCGCTGGCGAGCATGGTGTTCGTCTGCCGTCCGCCGACGGAGACGCCGACCGGGCGCTTCGTCGGCGTCGTGCACTTCCAGCGTCTGCTGCGCGAACCACCCGCGGAGATGGTGGCGAGCGCCGTCGACTCGCAGCTGCCCGCGCTGCGGCCGAACGCCACCTTGTCCGAGGTCACCCGCTACTTCGCCGCCTACAACCTCACCTGCGGGCCGGTGGTGGACGCCGAGGACCACCTGCTCGGCGCGGTCACCGTCGACGACGTGCTCGACCATCTACTCCCCGAGGACTGGCGCGAGACCGGCCTGCACGACATCACCGGCGAGACCACCGAGGAGGCCGAACGTGCCTGAACTGATGTCCGGGCGGCGGCTCGACCAGCCCCGCGGCCAGAGCCGGTTCAGGCTGAACATCGATCCGGACACCTTCGGCAGGCTCACCGAACGGGTCGCGCGGTTCCTCGGCACCGGCAAGTACCTGTTCTGGCAGACGCTGATCGTCATCGTCTGGATCGTGCTGAACCTGGTCGCGGTCTCGCTGCGGTGGGACCCGTACCCGTTCATCCTGCTGAACCTGGCGTTCTCGACGCAGGCCGCGTACGCCGCGCCGCTGATCCTGCTGGCGCAGAACCGGCAGGACGACCGCGACCGCGTCTCGCTGGAGGAAGACCGCAATCGCGCCGCGCAGACGAAGGCGGACACCGAATACCTCGCGCGGGAGCTGGCTTCGCTGCGGATCGCGCTCGGCGAGGTCGCCACCCGGGACTTCCTGCGGGGCGAACTCGACCGGCTCCGCGAGGATCTTGACGCCAAGCCGCGCAAGGCCAAACCCGACCGCGCCCCTACCGGTACTTGATTTTTGCGGATGAGCCCTCGACCGCAATCCCATCCCAGGGCGCACGCTGGCCGAACAGGTCACTCTTTGCTCCCCAGGGCGCCCTGCCGCTGTGATCCCGGGGCCTTCGGCCAGGCGGGTCCGTCCAGCTCCGCCTACCGGTACGTAACATGGTGGGGTGACCAGTACGCAGCAACTCCCCAGCGTCGACGATGTCCGCACCGCGCTGAAGGCCGTGTACGACCCGGAGATCAAGAAACCGATCACCGAACTCGGCATGGTCAAGGACGTGGAGGTCGGCTCGGACGGTGTGGTCACCGTCGGGATCTACCTGACGGTCGCCGGTTGCCCGCTGAAGGCGACGTTGACCAACGACACCACCGAAGCCGTCAAGAAGCTCCCCGGCGTCAGCGACGTCCGGGTCGAGCTCGACGTGATGAGCGACGAGCAACGCACGGAGCTGCGAAAATCGCTGCGCGGCGACGCCGCGGAGCCGGTGATCCCGTTCGCGCAGCCCGGTTCGCTGACGCGGGTCTACTGCGTCGCGTCCGGCAAGGGCGGTGTCGGCAAGTCCTCGGTGACGGTGAACCTCGCGGCCGCGATGGCCGAACGCGGGCTTTCCGTCGGCGTGGTGGACGCGGACATCTACGGGCACTCGGTGCCGCGGATGCTCGGAGCGCGAGAGAAGCCGACCAAGGTCGACACCATGATCATGCCGCCCCAGGCGCACGGCGTGAAGGTCATCTCGATCGGCATGTTCACCCCGGGCAACACCCCCGTGGTGTGGCGCGGGCCGATGCTGCACCGCGCGTTGCAGCAGTTCCTCGCCGACGTGTTCTGGGGCGACCTCGACATCCTGCTGCTGGATCTGCCGCCGGGCACCGGTGACATCGCGATCTCGGTGGCGCAGCTGATCCCGAACGCGGAGATCCTGGTCGTCACCACTCCGCAGCAGGCGGCCGCCGAGGTGGCCGAGCGCGCGGGCGCGATCGCGCTCCAGACGCGGCAGCGCGTGGCCGGGGTCATCGAGAACATGTCGTGGCTGGAGACACCCGACGGGCAGAAGATGGAGATCTTCGGATCCGGCGGCGGGCAGTCCGTGGCCGACTCGCTGTCGAAGTCGGTCGGGTCGACCGTGCCGCTGCTCGGGCAGGTCCCGATGGACCCGCGCGTGGTCTCCAACGGCGACGCCGGAACGCCGATCGTGCTGGCCGAGCCGGACGCCCCGGCGTCGCTCGTGCTCAAGGAGGCGGCGAAGAAGCTGACCGTCCGGGCACGCGGGCTGGCCGGGATGATGCTGAACGTCACTCCCGCCGGCCGCTGACTCCCCCTCTTACGCATTTAGTCCTCTGAATGCGGTACTTGCACACGCAAGGACCGCATTCAGAGGACTAAATGCGTGGGGTCAGGTGGCGTCCGGGTCGACCGGAGGGCGCTCCCCCGGCTTCAGCGGCTCGGGCTGCGAAGCCGTCGCCGGGTAGCCGTTGGGCTTCGAAGCCCCGTTGGCACCGTTCGTCCCGTTGGCACCATTGGTGCCGTTGATGTTGTTGAGCCCCAGCGGATCCGAGTCACCGTCGAACAGGTGCTGGGTGACGACCCGCTTCGGGTCGAAGTTCCGCAGGCCCCTCAGGTCCTCCAGCGGCTTGCGCAGCTGATCGAACTCCGGGCCCATCTCCTCGCGCAGCTGCGTCTTGGCCCCGGTCGCGAAGTCGCGGACCTTGCGGACGCTCTTCGCCACCCAGGACGCCGCTTCGGGCAGCCGTTCCGGACCGAGGATGAAAAGACCCGCGACGACGATGATGAGGATCTCTCCCCAGCCGACACTCTCGAACACCCGTGTGAACCTCCGCCTCGGCGTCTTCCCCGTTCAGGGTACCCGGCCGAACTCGCTAGTCCGAGGCCAGTTTCACGTCCACGACAAGAGAAGACCCATCCCGGACAAGGCGGACAGGGACCACTTCGCCGACTTCGCGGGCGCGGACCGCGACGAGCAGTTCCGCCGAGTCGCGCACGAGCCGTCCGCCGACTTCCGTGATGACGTCGCCTTCTTTGATCCCGGCGGAGGCCGCGGGGCCGCCAGGGGCGACGTTGCGAACCTGTGCGCCCATGGTGCTGGAGCCCGCGACGGTCGATGAAGCGTTGATGCCGATGTCGGGATGGACGACCTTGCCGTCCTTGATCAGTGTTTTCGCGATTTTCACCGCGTAGTCACTGGGGATGGCGAACCCGATGCCGATGCTGCCGCCTTCGGCGCTGGAAGAGCGGATCGCGGAGTTGATGCCGACCAGCGCACCGGTCGCGTCGACGAGCGCGCCGCCCGAGTTTCCGTGGTTGATCGCGGCGTCGGTCTGGATGGCCTCGTAGATCACCGGCGCGCTGCCGCCGTCGCCACCGGCGGTCACCGGGCGGTTGAGCGCGCTCACGATGCCCGCGGTGACCGAGTTCTGCAGCGCCAGCGGCGAACCGACGGCGATCACCGAGTCGCCGACGGCGAGGTCGGAAGACTTCCCGACCTGCAGCGCGGTCAGGTTCTTGACGTCGACCTTGACCACGGCGAGGTCGGTTTTGGGGTCGGCGCCGACGACCTTCGCCTCGACGCGCCTGCCGTCGAAGAACACGGCGGTGACCTTGGTGGCCGCGTCGGCCGTCGCGGCGGAGATCACGTGTTCGTTCGTGAGCACGTAGCCCTGGGTGTCGATGACGACGCCGGAGCCCTGCTGGCCCGCGTCGGCGCCGGGTTTGAACACTTCGAGCGAGACCACGGCGGGCGCCACCCGGTGGGCGATGTCCGCGATCGAACCCGCCGGACGCTCCTTGGCCGCGTCGGCTTCGGAGATGCTGGCCTGCCCGGTCAGTTCGGTGCCGGTGTCGGCGAACCACCAGCCGATCAGCCCGCCGGCGGCGCCGATGACCAACGCGACGGCGGCGAGCATCGCCAGCGCCTTCGTCTGCACACGCCGCCCGAAAAGGACCTCCGGAAGGCTCAGCAGCGCACCCTGCGGGCGCTTCGCGTCCTTCTCCTCTTCCGAGTCCTGGTGCACGGCGGGCCCGGCGAGCACCGCGCCGGACGACGGGTCACGCCAGGGATCCGAGGTCGTGGTCCAGAGCGGGCCTTCGGCGCCGTTCGCGGACGGTGCGGAGCCGTTGGTCCCGTGCGGCCGCTCCAGCACGACACCTTCGGCGCCCGGCGGGCGGCGGAAGGCCTCGGCCAGCGATTCCGGCGTGGGGGGCGCGAGGTTCAGCCCCGGCGCGGACTGCCCGTTGGCGCCCGGCTGGTACAGCTTGTCGAAGGCACCGTCGACACCGTGCGGCCTGCCGAACGTGGCCGCCTGCGCCGGATCGACGGCGGGCCTGGCCAGCGGGCGCGGCGCCAGCCGATCCCCCGCCGGGTCACCAGGCTGCTGCGGATTCGCGTTCGGCTGCTCGGTCATCATTCCCCGGGGCTGAGATCAGGTTGGCCGGACGCGAGAGTACGCCAGGCCTTACCCGGGATTCTGCCGTGACCACGGTGAAGTGCGCGTTGATTCCCCGAACCGGCAAGAAATGTGACACTTGAGGCAACTATGTCTCACGCCTGTCCCTCGCCAGCAATGGTCTCAGCAGCCGCCCAAGAAGGAGGGCTTCTCCTTTCAAAGTCCAAATGGTCCTGTTCGCCGCCTCGCTCGTCGTGGCCATCACGCTGAGGAGGCTGACGCGGTCCCGACGCCGTGCGATTCACCGCAAGCGCCGTACGCGGTGAGCTCACCGGGGTCGACAAGGGCGACTGGAACTGCAAGGACGGTTTCTACGAGTACGCCGTCCCGACGCCGCTGCGCGGGGAGGGCGTCGCCCTGCGCCTGGCGATCAACGCCAAGGTCGGACTGTGTTTCGACGACATCGGGATTACGACACCACCGCCGCTGAAGATCAGCAAGGGACTTCGAAGTTCAAGAGCGCGACCATCTGCTTCGTCACGCCCTGACGAAGCAGATCAGCGGGCGGACACCGGCATGGGCACGCTGGACGTGCTCGGGGTCGGCGTGGTGCTGCGCGGCGGTTCCGGCTGGGCGCCGCCGCCCAGCTGCGCGGGCAGCAGCCCGGCGTTGACGCCTTGCGGCGGGGTGAAACCGGTGGTCGGCTGGTCTTCGGTGCCGTCACCCGAGGTCGCGACGAGGGCCAGGGCGCTCAGGACCAGGCCCGAAACGACGACTCCGGCGCCCTGCGCGTACTTCCGCCGGGCGAGACCGAACCGCCCGCCGCCGAGGACGTTCGGCGACTGGCCCAGTGGCGCCGTTGATCCCAACGGCGCTGTACCGCCCAAAACCCCGGTGTCGCGCAGGCCGGCGACCCGGTCGGGCCGCTGGATGGCCACCAGCTGACCGTCGGCGGTCATCGCCAGGTTGTCCGGTGTTCCGGGAAGTTCGGTGTTCTGCGGGATGGAGCACAGGCTGGCCAGGAAACCCGCCGACATCGACGGGGCTCCCGCCTGCTTCACGGCGGCGACGGCCTGGCGCTGCGCGGTCACCTCGGCCGCGCACGCCTGGCAGCGGGCGATATGCGCCGAGGCCCTGTCCTGGGCGCCGAGGGACAGCTCCCCGTCGACGAAGGCGACGATGGCGTCCGGAAGCAGATGCGACTCGGGGAGTCCCCAACCTCGCGGTGCGGTCATACCCCCACCTTCGCAGACTCCTGCGCCGCGGCGCGACGGCGCTCCAAAGAAGCGCGAAGCGCCTGGCGGCCGCGGTGGATCCGGCTGCGCACGGTGCCGAGCTTGACACCGAGGGTGGCGCCGATCTCCTCGTACGAGAGGCCTTCGACGTCGCACAGCACGACCGCGGCACGGAACTCGGGCGGCAACTCGTCGAGCGCGGCCTGCAGGTCCGGGTCGAGATGCGTGTCCGAGTAGACCTGCTCGGGGCTCGGGTCGTCGCCGACGATGCGGTCGGTGTCCTCGGGGAGGCCTTCCATCCGCACGCGCGAGCGGCGGCGGGCCATGTCGAGGAAGAGGTTCGTGGTGATGCGGTGCAGCCAGCCTTCGAACGTGCCGGGCTTGTAGGACGCGAGGGAGCGGAAGACCCGGATGAAGGTCTCCTGCGTCAGGTCCTCGGCGTCATGGGCGTTACCGGTCAGGCGGTACGCCAGCCGGTACACGCGGTCGGCGTGTTCACGCACGACCTCGTCCCACGAGGGCGGCGTCCATGCGGCCTCGTCCACCGTCACCGGCGTGACCTGGTCCGCGTGCTGGTCCTGCATCGTGTCCTGCATCGGGGAAGTAGGCACCTCCATCAGCGTCTTCTCCCAACTACTCCACCCAACGCGGGCGATGAGCACGGTGTTCCCGTTGTCGAGGACCAGTCTGTCCGGCCTGCTTATGTTTCTAGTGAGACTGGACTGAGAGGCGGCTGAGAAGTCGGTACCAGGGAGTCTTCGCTCTTTTGACGATAGGCAGCGCTAACCTCCGCGTGTGAATTCCGGGACGCATGCGGGCTCGCCTGCCGAGGCCGCCGACGCCGACCTCGTCGACGGATACGTCCCCGACGACGAGGTACTGGCCGCCGCGCGGGCGCGGTCGGCCGATCTGGGATGCGGTCCGCTGAGCGCGGGCGCGGGTGCGACTCTGCGTTTTCTCGCCACGACGCTGCGGGCGAAGGCTGTCGTCGAGGTCGGGACCGGGGCCGGGGTGAGCGGGTTGTGCCTGCTCGGCGGCATGGTCGACGACGGGATCCTCACCTCGATCGACATCGAGCCGGAGTACCACCGGGCGGCGCGGACGGCGTTCCGCGAGGCCGGCTACGCGCCGGGGCGGACCCGCCTGATCATGGGGCGCGCGCTCGACGTCCTCCCCCGGCTCACCCCCGGCGGCTACGACCTGGTGTTCGTCGATTCGGCGCCGGTCGAGTACCCGAGCTGCTACGAGAAGGCCGTCTCGCTGCTCCGGCCCGGCGGGATACTGGCATTCCACAACGTCTCGGGGTCCAGGGTGACCGATCCCTCACGACGTGATCCGGACACCCTCGCGCTGCGGGAGGTCGCGCGGGCCTTCCGTGAGGACGAGCGGCTGGTCCCGGCACTGTTGCCGGTGGGCGGCGGGCTGCTGGTCGCCGCGATTGCGTAGCAAGGGACCTTTGCTACCACTTTTCAGACCCGTTCCGTGAAGGCCTCCTTGCCTACCCTCAAAGTAGGGAAGGAGGCCTTCACGGACTTGGGGATCACCGCGACCACGGCCACCGCGGCGAGGGCCAGCCAGGCGGCGGTGAGCACGATCAGCCAGGTCCAGCCCGCGCGCCCGAAGACGGTCGCGCCGACGGCGCCGCCGATACTGCTGCCGAGGTAGTATGAAAGCGTGTAGAGCCCGCCTACCTGGCCTCGGGCGTTCTCGGGCGCCTCCGCGGCGGCCCAGCCGTTGGCGACGGCGTGCGCGGCGAAGAACGCGCCGGTCAGCACCACGAACCCGGCGACGACCATGGGCAGCGAGTCGGACAGCGTCAGCGCGGCGCCCGCGATCGTGAGCAGCAGGGCACCCGCGAGCGACCGGCGGCGGCCGAATCGGCCGACGAGCTTGCCCGCCGTCGCGGACGAGACCGAGCCCATCGCGTACGCGAGGAAGACGAGCGACGCGATCGCGGGCGAGAGGTTCAGCGGCTCACCGGTCAGGCGGAATCCGGCTGCGTTGTACAGCGCGACGAAGGAGCCCATCGCCAGCAGCGCGACCGCGTACTGGACCAGCAGGACCGGCTTCCGCACCGCCGCGCCGAGCCCGGCCAATACCGCCCTGCCCTGCTCACCTAACCGCTCTGACCTGCGACGATCCGCGAAAGTGGTAGCAAAGGTCCCTTGCTCCCCCGGCGGCAGGGCCAGCACCGTGACCACCGTGCAGACCAGCCCGATCCCCGCGACCACGAGCAGCGCGCCGTGGTAGCCGAACGGTCCGGCGGTGAACCCGGCCGCGAGCCGTCCGATCATGCCGCCGATGGTGTTCCCGGCGATCATCGCGCCCACCGCCGCCGCGAGCCCGGCCTTGCCGAGCCGTTCCGCGAGGTAGGCGGCGGCCACTCCGGGGAACCCCGCGATCGCGACCCCCTGCAGCGCCCGAAGCACGAGCAGCGCCGGGTAGCTGGGCGCCAGCGGCAGCAGGAAACCGAACACGACCGACGCGACCACCGAAGCGATGATCACCGGACGCCGACCCACGACCTCGGAGAGCGCCGCGATGGGCAGGACGGCGATCGCGAGCGCACCGGTCGCGACACTCACCGCGAGCGAAGCGCCACCGGGATTGAGGTGATACTGATCGGCCAGCTGCGGCAGCACCGGCTGCGGCGCGTAGAGCAGCGCGAACGAGGAGATCCCGGCCGCGGCGACGGCGATCGTCACGCGGCGGGTGGTTCCGGTGGCAGGCACGGTCCCGAAGCTAAGCCTGGCTAAACGATACGTCTAATACGCTCATCTGCCACAATCGATACCGTGCTGAATGAAAGGATGACCGCCCAGCTAGCCCCGCAGCTCGCGCTGCTCACCGCACTCCGCCGCACGACGAACGTCACACGCGCGGCCGAGCTGCTCGGTGTCCCCCAGCCCACGGTAAGCCGCCGGATCTCGGCGCTCGGCGAGGCCCTCGGCGCCCCTCTCACGGTCCCCGACGGCCGCGGCATCCGGCTCACCCGGGCCGCCGAGCTGCTGGCCGATGCCGCCGAACGTGCCCTCGCCGCCGTCGACGCCGGAGTCCGCCAAGCCCGCGAAGAGGTCGATCCCGAATCCGGGCACGTCGTCCTCGGCTTCCTGCACCTGCTCGGCAGGTCGCTGGTCCCCACGTTGCTCCGCGGCTATCGCGCGGACCATCCGGGCGTCCGGTTCACCCTGGTCCAGGGGTCACGTCAGGACATGGTCGACAGGCTGACCAGCGGAGAACTCGACCTCGCGCTGCTCGCGCCCGCACCCGTCGACGACCCGCTGCTCGACGCCGCCGTGCTCACCGAGCAGGAGATCTTCCTGTCCGTTCCGACGTCGCACCGCCTCGCCGACCGGCCCAGCGCCGCCATCGAGGACCTCAAGGACGAGGAATTCGTGCTCCTCGAAACCGGGTACGGACTCCGCACCATCACCGACGACCTGTGCGCCGCGGCCGGCTTCGAGCCGAAGATCGCCTTCGAAGGACAGGAATCCGACACAGTCCGCGGGCTGGTCGCGGCCGGGCTCGGCGTCGCGCTGCTCCCCCGTTTCGAGCCGGGCAGCCCCGCGGGGGTCGTCGAAGTCCCGCTGGTGCCGCCGGTCGGGCGGACCATCGGGCTGGCCTGGCGGCGCGACGTGGTCCTGCCGCCCGCCGTGCTGCGGTTCCGTGAGCGAGTCCGCGCGCAGCCTTGGTGACGATCGTCAGGGTCGATCACTGCCGTTCGTCCACCCCGGCAGGGAAGCATTTTCGCTAACTTCGGGTGAATGTACGACGACATCGTGGAGTTGGCGGGTGAGAGCCCGAGCTGGCTTCAGGCGACGGGAATCCTGTTCACCGAGGCAGGACTACTCGCCTTCGCGGCGCTCTTCGCCTGGCTGTTGTGGCGGGCCCGCACCTCACCCGTCCGGCTGGCCGTGGCGCTGCTGCCGCCCGCCGCGACCGCGATCGCGTACTTGATCAGCGAAGGGGTGAAGAGCGTGATCCAGGAGGACCGGCCGTGCCGTCACCTGGTCACACTCGTCGAATGCCCGCCGACGGGCGACTGGTCCTTGCCGAGCAATCACTCCACGATCGCCGCGGCGGCCGCCGTCGGCTTGGCACTCGCTTGGCGCCGGCTCGCGCCGTGGGTGCTCCCGGGCGCCCTGCTGATGGGCTTCTCACGGGTGTTCGTCGGCGCGCATTACCCGCACGACGTGCTCGCCGGGCTCGTCCTCGGGTCGGTCACGGCGTGGCTCGTGTTCCGGTACCTGAAGGGCCCGGCGACCGGGATCGCCCGACGGCTCACCGCCCATGCCGGAGACGCGCCGACCCAGCCCATGCCCAAGGTCGACCTGCGGGGCGGTAGCAAAGGTCCCTTGCTCCCGCCCCGCAGGTAACCGCGGGTCAGGCGTAGGAAGCGACCAGTTCGACCAGCGTCCGCGCCGCGAAACCGGTGGCCCCGGGCACGACGTCGGCGTAGGTCTTGTCGGCCCGCGCGGGGCCGGCGATGTCGAGATGCGCCCACGGCACGTCGCCGACGAACTCCCGCAGGAACAGCGCCGCGACGATGCCGCCGGGACCGCCCGGCGCCTGCCGGACGTCACCGAGCGAGCCCTGCACGGATTCGGCCAGATCCTCCAGCAGCGGCATCCGCCACCACGCCTCGCCGACCCGCTCGCCCGCCTTCGTGACCCGCTCCGCGAGCGCGTCTTCGGTGGCGAAGACGCCGCCGGTGCGGACGCCGAGCGAGACCTTCATGGCGCCGGTCAGGGTCGCCGCGTCGATCACCGCGTCCGGCTTGTGCTTCTTGATGCCGTAGACGAGCGCGTCGGCCAGGACCATGCGGCCCTCGGCGTCGGTGTTGCCCACCTCGGTGGTCTTGCCGCCGTAGTGCCGGACGATGTCGCCGGGCCGGTACGACGAACCGGACACGTGGTTTTCGGCGGCGGGCACCAGCCCGGTCACCTTGACCGGCAGGCGCAGCGCCGCGATGGCACGGACCGCGGCGATGATCGCCGCGCCGCCCGCCATGTCGGTGCGCATGAGGTGCATGCCATCGGCCGGTTTGATCGAAAGACCGCCGGTGTCGAAGGTGATGCCCTTGCCGACCAGCAGCAGATGCGTCGTCGCTCCGCGCGGCCGGTACTCCAGCTCGATCAGCCGCGGCGGCGCGGCCGACCCGCCGCCGACGGCGAGGACGCCGCCGAAGCCCTGCTCGGCCAGCCACTTCTCGTCCCGCGCCGTCACGGTCAGGTTCGGGATGCCACCGGCGGCCCGGGCGGCCGTGTCAGCGAGCCAAGCGGGGGTTTTGACGTTCGACGGCGTGTTCGCCAGGTCGCGCGCGAACGCGGCGGCCGCGGCGAGTTCGCGGACCCGCTCCAAGGCGTCCACGGCGTGCTCGTGACGTGTGATCAAGCGCACGGTCCGCAGGCTCGGCTTGGGGTCCTCGGCCGTCACCGTGAACCGGTAACCGCCGAGCAGCAGCCCGAACGCGAGTTCCTCGACGTGCTCGGCGCCCGCGTCCTCGGGCAGCTCGACGGCGAAGGCGCGGAACGCCTTCTGCCCAGCCTTGACGTCTTCTTCCAGCGCCGACGAGACGGCGCGGACCAGCGCGGCGCCGGCCTTGCGGTACTGCTTCGGCTCACCGTCGCCGACACCCGCCAGCCAGCGGACACCGCCGGTCGGCACGGTCTGCACGTCACCGGCCTTGCCGGTGGGCCGCACGCCGCCGATCTCCGCGAGTCCGGCGTCACCGTCCTCTTCGGACGGCGCGGCGACCAGCGTGGCCAGCGGCGTACCGCGCCTTAGGTCGTCCGAGACCTCGAGTTCGAGCAGCTTCCCCGGAACGGGGGGTAGCGGGTTACGCACAGTGAGCGACCTCCGGGCGCAGATGAACCGCGACCCCGGCCTCCGAGGGGAGACCGGGGTGCGGGTGGTTGAACGTTGGTGCGGTCCGGCTCAGCCGGTGACCTCCTGCAAGGCCGCGCCGAGATCCTTCGCTTCTTCCGCGGAGAGTTCGACGACGAGGCGCCCACCACCTTCGAGTGGTACGCGCATCACGAGGCCCCGCCCCTCCTTAGTCACTTCGAGGGGACCATCTCCGGTCCGGGGCTTCATGGCCGCCATAGCGTGCTCCCTCCGTCTCAACCGGCGCGCCCGGGTCGCGCTCGTCAAAGCCAGCCGGGTCTACTGTCCATTGTCCCTCATCAGCGGCCGAGCGCGAACGCGGACCGATCTTTTGCCGCCGTATCGGTGCTGGTATGCGACTCGCGAGGCTGAAAGACTCGTCTCCGACCGCAGTTTCGCCGACTAGGAGATCCCGTGACCACATCCGACGTTCTGCTGACCGCCGACGCCGATGGCGTGCGCACCTTCACGCTGAACCGGCCGCAGGCGTACAACTCGCTGACCGTCGAACTCAAGGAACTGCTGCTGGCGGGCCTGACCGAGGCCGCGGCCGACGACAGCGTCCGCGCGGTCGTACTGACCGGCTCGGGCAAGGCGTTCTGCGCCGGGCAGGACCTGAAGGAGCACGTCGGCCTGCTGCAGGCGGGTGACCCCGCGCCGCTACACACGGTCAAGGAGCACTACAACCCGATCGTCAAGACCATCGTCGGGATGCCGAAGCCGGTCATCGCGGCGGTGAACGGCCCCGCGGCCGGCGCGGGCGCGGCCTTCGCGTACGCGAGCGACCTCCGGATCGCCGCGACGTCGGCGAACTTCCTGATGGCGTTCGCGAACGTCGGCCTCGGCCCGGACTCGGGCGCGTCGTGGACGCTGCAGCGGCTGATCGGTCTCGGCCGCGCGGCCGAGCTGATGCTGCTGGCGCGCACGGTCGACTCCGCTGAAGCGCTGACACTCGGCCTGGTCAGCGAGGTCGTTCCGGACGAGGAACTGGCCGCCCGCGCGCAGAAGGTCGCCGCGAAGCTCGCGGCCGGCCCGACGGTCGCGTACGCGAAAATCAAGAACGTCCTGTCGGTCGCCGCCGAGTCGTCCCTCGAAACCGCGCTGGCGGCCGAGGACGAGGCCCAGACCGCGCTCGGCGCGACCGCCGACCACACCGAGGCCGTCGAGGCCTTCGTGGGCAAGCGCAAGCCGAACTTCCAGGGCAAGTAGCCGCTGGGTCGTGAGTGGCGATTCGGGTTTTCACCCGAATCGCCACTCACGACCGGGCCCGGAAACAGTCCTTCACGTGGGATTCCAACCCCCCCGTCACCCGCACCACAGCCGAAACGGCTGTCAGCCCAAGGAAAAAAAAACTA
>NZ_JBWKEC010000018.1:123881-154984 GCF_056435645.1 Amycolatopsis sp. NPDC043889 | reverse complement strand
TTTTTGTTCCGTCGCAAGAACAATCATCCCAAGCCAGAGGGCATTTGCGTACCCGGACACACCCCAAACACCCACATCACACCGGTGGATCCAGGTTGAGTGTCCCAAATCCTTCATAGACGACCCCTCCGGCAGACGGCCCTGCCCGCGTCTGCGGTCGACCCTCCTGCGGTATGTCGAGCGGAACGAGGACACGGACTACTACGTTTGCGGGTGGCTCGACCACGAGTGAGCAGGAGGCCGCCAGTGGACACCGTCGCGCGACTCGCCCGGGACGAACGGGCGGACTTCGCCGCCTTCCTGCGAACGCTGTCCCCCGAGCACTGGGACGCGCCCACGTTGTGTTCGGAGTGGACGGTCCGGCAGGTGGTCGCCCACGTTGTCGACTACGACGCCCAGCGGTTCCGTGATCTGCTCGGCCAGGCCGTCCGCGGCGGGCTGCGGCTGAACCGGATGAACGCGCTGGGTGTCGCACGGAAACCCGGCCGGACCCCGGACGAGCTGATCGCGTGGTTCGAGGAGCACCTCGAACCACGCGGCCTCACCTCGGCGTTCGGCGGACGGGTGGCGCTGCTCGACGGCCTCCTCCATCACCAGGACATCCGGCGCCCGCTGGGGTTTCCCCGCGAGGTGCCGCCGGAACGGCTGCGGCACGCCCTGGCTTTCGCCCGCTACGCCCCGCCGATCAAGGCGCGCAAGCGGGCGCGCGGGCTCCGGCTCGTCGCCACGGGTCTCGGCTGGTCGGCCGGATCCGGACCGGAGGTCCGCGGCCCCGGTGAGGCGCTCCTGCTGTCGATCGCCGGCCGGGCCGTGGCACTGGACGAACTTTCCGGGCCCGGCGCGGCGATCCTCGCGTCCAGGGTGGACGGTCGTTGAGGCCGAAGGCTCAGAGCGCGGTTGAACGGCTCAAGGACTCCCAAGCAGCCAACTCCGCCGCCCTGGCCTCGTGCACGGCTCGCAACCCGTCGACAGCGTCGTCGCCGAGCGCGAGCCGGAGCGGCGGGGCATCGCTTTCGAGCACCTTCAAGATCGCCGCCGCGGCCTTCGCCGGGTCCCCGGGCTGCGAGCCGTCCATCCCCTCGACGAAGTCCCGGATCGCGCCGGTCGATTCGCGGTACGCCTCGATCACCCGCGAGCGCTGCAACCGGCTACCGCCGAACGCGGTCCGGAAGGCGCCGGGCTCCACGATCAGCACTTTCACGCCGAACGGCGCGACCTCGGCGGCCAAGGACTCCGACATCGCCTCCAGGGCGAACTTCGCCGAGCAGTAGGCCCCGAAGCCGGGCGGGCTCTGCTGCCCGCCCATCGAACTCATCTGCACGATGGCTCCGCTCCTCTGTTCGCGCAGGTGCGGCAGGACGGCCTTCGTCACCTCGACGGCGCCGAAGAACATCACGTCCATCAGCGATCGCAGGTCGGGCATGGTCAGTTCTTCGACCGCACCGACCGAACCATGCCCGGCGTTGTTGACCACGACGTCGATCCGGCCGAACTCGGCGAGAGTCGCCTGCACGGCGGCTTCGACCTGCGCCGGATCGGTGACGTCGAGCGCCGCGGTGCGCACCCGGCCCTGGCCGAACTCTTCCAGATCGGCCAGTGTCTCCGGACGGCGTGCCGTGGCCATCACGCGGTCACCGGCGTCGAGCGCGGCCAGGGCGAGGTACCTGCCGAATCCGGACGAGCAGCCCGTGATCAGCCAGACGCGGCCCTCGGTTTCCTTCATCATTCCTGTTTCCTCCAGTGAAGTTCCTGGGGTCCATCGTGCGAAGACCGCGCCTGGGCCGCCAACACCGGCTTCCTGGTGCGGCTACAGTCAGAGCCTGTGACCCCCGAGTTGCGGCAGTTGCGCTATTTCGTCGCCGTCGCCGAGGACGCGAGCTTCACCAAGGCGGCGCGGCGCCTGCACATCGCCCAGCAGTCCCTTTCGCAGCAGATCACCGTGCTGGAACGGGTCCTCGGCGCGAAGTTGCTGCAGCGTGACACCCGCGGGACCCGGCTCACCGAAGTCGGTTCACTGTTCCTGCCGGAGGCCCGCGCCGTCCTGGCGCGCAACGACGAGGCGCTGTCGGTGCTTAGCCGGGCGGTTCGCGGCGAAATCGGCACACTGCACCTCGGTTTCCTCACCACCACGGCCAACTACCTGCTCCCCCCGGTGGTGCGCGCGGTCCGTGAGCGGCTCCCCGACCTCACCCTCACCACGGACGACACCCAGATCGCGTCCCTCGTCGACGGGCTCACCGGCGGACGTTACGACCTGATCTTCACCCGGCCTCCGCTCGTCGACGGGTTCGAGACCCGCACCCTGATCACCGAGGAGGTCTGCGCCGTCCTGCCGGAGGGTCATCGGCTCGCGGCCGCGACCGAACTGAAGCTCGCGGATCTGGCCGACGAATCTTGGGTGCTCACCCCGCGAAGCTCGTGGGAGCCCTGGCATCGCCACTATGACGACGAATTCGAGGCGGCCGGCTTCACGCCGCGGGTCGTCCAGCGGGCGGCGACCGTCCAAGGCCTGCTCGGTCTGGTCGCCGCCGGCGTCGGGGTCACGAGACTCGCCAGGTCTTCGCACAGCCTGCGCCGGAGCGGCGTGGTGTTCGTGCCTCTGGCGGGCGACACCGCCCGGACGGTGGTGGCCTGGTCGCCGGCGAACGGCAAGCCCACGCTGCCCGGCGTGCTCGAAATCGTGACAGAACTGGCAGCTGGAACGGATCTGACGGAGGCGGGCTGACCGGACATCGCGACCGTCACACCGCCATGATCACCCTGTCGGGCCGCGGGTCCGTAGAATCCGGTGACGATGCGACGTTTCCGGTGGTGGTGGGGTGCTCTGGCGCTCACGTTCGTGGTGGTTCTCGTCGGGTTCATTGCCTTTACCGGGTCGGAAAGCCGCCCAGGGCAGCCGTCCCCGCGCCAAGGCCCACCGGGGACGGGGCCGCTGACGGTCGTCTCCATCGGCGACAGCACCGTGTCCGGTGAGGGCGCGGGCGACTACACGCCCACGACCAACGGGCAGGGCGGCAATTGGTGCCACCGCTCCCCCAACGCCTTCGTCGAGCAGATCAAGATCCCCGACGTCACCGCGCGCGTGAACCTCGCGTGTTCGGGGGCGCCCTCGGAGCAGATCGCCCTCGGCGACGCCAAGCAGTGGACCGAGCCGTCACAGGCTCAACAGCTCGCGAACCTGATCAAGGACCATCGGGTCGCGGCGGTGGTGATCGCGATCGGCGCGAACGACGAGCCCAAGTTCTCGGCTCAGGTCAACGAATGCTTCAAGGCTTGGTTCTCCCCGCAGAACCCGCCGTGCAGCGTGGCTCTCCGCACCACTTGGAAGTCCAAAGTGGACGCCATGGTGCCGAAGGTGACCAACGCCGTCGCCGACGTGAAGAAGGTGCTCGCGCAGGCCGGTTACGTCCCGGCGGACTATCAGCTCGTGCTGATGTCGTACGCCTCGCCTGTCGGCCCCCAGATCCCGGAGGCCCTGCGCAGCCTCAATGGCTGCCCGTTCCGCACCGAGGACCTGGAGTGGATGCGCCGCGACGGCGTCTCCGTTCTGTCGGACGGGCTCAAGCAGGCGTCGAGGGCGACCAGCGCACGGTTCCTGGACCTTTCGCGGGCGGGCGCCGGGCACGAGGCATGTAGCAGCGACCCGGCGAACGAGTGGTTCAGCAGGCTGACGCTGCAGCTGCGTGACCTCGGCCAGGTGGACCGCGCGAGCCACGCGTTGCAGGAGTCGTTCCATCCCAACGCGAACGGCCACGCGCAGATCGCGAACTGCCTCAACGAGTTCCTCGCGGCCCGCGGGGGCAACGCGTCGTGTCTCTCCGGCCCCGACGGCAAACTGCACGCCGCGCCCGAGGTGATCGCGCGTTAGAGGTCGAGTGCGGCGCGCAACGCGATGTCGATGCGCTCCTGGACCTCTTGGTCGATCTCCGCGATCTTCTCGTCGAACCACGGCCGGTACAGGCGCGTGAGGTTCAGCGTGGAGACCCAGTACCGCGCGTCGACGGCGACGCCGAGGATGTCCTGCGGATCACGGTCCAGCAGTTCGGTGCCGAGCAGCCACGGCCGCTCGGATTCGTTCACCCCGTCCGAGGACAGCAGGACGACGGTGCGCTGCCGTGCCGGTTCGGTCGGGGGGTGGTACGTCCAGACTTCACCCCTGTGCACGCAGATCCTTCTCCGCGGCGGTCAGCTCGGCCTCGTCCGATTCGGCGGACGGTTCGACCGGGGCGCGCTGCGGGGTGTATCCGGTGCGGACGGCCTCCCTGCGGGCCGCTTTGGACAACCACGACGAGACCGAGATCCCGTGTGCCTTCGCGGCCCGCTCGGCGAACTCGAGCGCACCACTGTCGAGTGAGAGAGTGACCTTACGTGTTGCCATACCTTTTATCGTACCAGCGTCGCGCAAGCCCACCCGTTTTCCCGTTTCACAGGGTGGGCGAACGGCCCTCGAACGGCGTCGACAGCACCACCGTGGTCCTGGTCGAGACCTTGGCGGACTCCCGGATCCGGCGGAGCAGATCCTCCAGGCCGAGCGGCGAAGCCACCCGGACCAGGAGGATGTACGACTCGTCCCCCGCGACCGAGTAGCAGGACTCGATCTCCTTGATGTGCTCGAGACGCTGCGGGTAGTCGTCCGGCGCGGCCGGATCGTTCGGCGTCAGCGAGATCAGCGCCGTGAGCGGCAGGCCGATCTGCTCGCCGTCGAGCCGCGCGGTGTACCCGAGGATGACCCCGCGCTGCTCCAGGCGGCGCACCCGCTGGTGCACCGCCGACACCGAAAGCCCGACCCGCTCCGCCAGATCGGTGAAACTGCGCCGTCCGTCCGCGGCCAGTTCCTGCACGATGGCCTGATCCAGCGGCTCCAGGGAACCCGTCATGCGTCGAGCACGATCAGGTCGTGCGGGCGCTGGTTGACCGACTCGACGCCGTCCTCGGTGACCACGACGATGTCCTCGATGCGGGCGCCCCAGCGGCCGGGCTGGTAGATGCCGGGCTCGACGCTGAAGGCCATGCCCGGTTCGAGCGGCAGCGCGTTGCCCTTGATGATGTAGGGCTCCTCGTGCACGTCGAGGCCGATGCCGTGGCCGGTGCGGTGGATGAAGTACTCGCCGTACCCCGCCTCGGCGATGATGTCGCGCGCGGCGGCGTCGATCGACTCGGCGGTGACACCAGGACGGACGGCGTCGACGGCGGCCTTCTGCGCCCGCTGCAGGACGGCGTAGGTCTCGGCGACGTCGGCGTCACGCGGCTCGCCCACCGCGTACGTGCGGGTGGAGTCGGAGTTGTAGCCCTCGGCGATCGGGCCGCCGATGTCGACCACGACGACGTCGCCGCGCTCGATGACCCGGTCGGAGACGTCGTGGTGCGGGCTGGCGCCGTTGGGGCCCGAGCCGACGATCACGAAGTCGGCGTGGGTGTGGCCCTCTTCGACGATCGCGGCGGTGATGTCCGCGCCGACCTCGGCCTCGGTGCGGCCGGGGCGCAGCCATTCGTGCACGCGGGCGTGTACGCGGTCGATGGCGGCACCCGCGTCGCGCAGCGCCTGGATCTCGGCCGCGTCCTTGCGCATCCGCAGTTCGCGCACGATCGGCCCGGCGAGCGTCTGCTCCGCGTCGCCGAGCGCGCCGCGGAAGGCGAGCACGTGCAGCGCCGGGGTGAAGTCGCTGACCGCCACGCGGCCGGGCTTGCCCAGCCGGTCGGCGACCAGTTCGTAGGCGTTGTCGCCGTCGACCCAGGTGACGATCTCGATGCCGAGTTCGTCGGCGGGGACGTCGGCGTAGCCGGGGGCTTCCAGCTTCGGCAGGACCAGCGCCGGGACGCCGTCGGCCGGGATCACCAGCGTGGTCAGCCGTTCGAAGGAGCCCCCGGCCTGGCCGATGAGGTAGCGCAGGTCCGAGCCGGGTGCGATCAGCAGGGCGTCGGTGTCGGCGGCGGCCGCGGCGGCGCGGGCCCGGTCGAGGCGGGCGCGGAGGCTGGCGGCGTCGGGGGCTGGGTTGTGAAGGGAACGGCGCGACATGATGGCGAGCCTAGTCGGTCCGCGCCCCTTGGCTCACCGGCCGGTCACCCCCGATCGGGGCGGGATCGTCGAGTCCGCGCCAGACCCGGAAGATCGCCGGGAAGGTGCCGGCGATCAGGTACAGAGCGCCGAACACGGCGAGCGCGCCGACGAGGCCGATCCCGTCCAGCAGCAACCCTGCCGCCATCGAGCCGAGCGGCATCGCGGCGAGCACCCCGCCCACGAGAAGGCTGAGCACGCGGCCGCGGACGGCTTCGGGAACCCGTTCGTAGACCGCCGGGAGCACGATCGGATTCAGCGCGCCCGCCCCGATCCCGGCGACCACGAGCCCGGCGAGCAGGACCGGCGGTGCGGGTTCCAGCGCGAGCAAGGCGAAGCGTGGCGCGCCTTCGATCGCGACGGCGACGAGGATCGCCGTCCGCCGGGAGAACCGGTGGCCGATCCAGCCGTAGATCGCCGAACCGAGCAGCGCGCCCGCCGCGACCGCGGTGATCATCGCGCCGATGAGCGCGGTGCTGTGCAGGACCTGGTCGCCGTACGCCGGGTACAGGACGCCGAGCAGCCCGAAATCGAGGCTATTGGTGAGCATCAGCATGCCGACCACCGCGCGCAGTACCGCGTCACGCTTGACGTATCCGAGCCCTTCGCGCAGTTGCCTGAGGTATCCGCCCGACGGCGGCCTCGGCGGACCGGCCGCGGCCGGGATCAGCGCGAACACCAGCGCCGAGGACAGCAGCAACGCGCCCGCGTCGACGAACAGCACCGGCATCGGGCCGATCAGCGCGATCAGCGCGCCGGCGGCGGGCCCGCCCACCATCCGGCCGGTTCTCATCGCCGCTTCGACGGCGCTCGCCGCCCGGCTCAAGCGGACACCGCCGAGTTCGGCGACGCCGGGGAGCAGCACCTGCTTGGCCGTGTCCGCGGGCCCCCGGGAAACCCCCATCACGAACGACAGCACGATCAGCCCGGGCAGGCTGAGCCCTGTCGTGCCCATCGCGAGCGGGATGAGGAGCACCGTGACGGTGGTCAGCAGGTCCGCACCGACGCTCGCCCGGCGTGTGCCGACGCGGTCCACGATCGGCCCGCCCAGCAGCGCCGCGACCATCAGTCCCAGCACCTCGGCCGCGGTGACGAGACCGGTCTTGGTGCCGCTGCCCGTGCTCTGCAGCACGAACCAGGGAATCGCGAGCAACGTCATCATCACCCCGGCCGAGGAGATCCCCGAAGCCACGACCAGAGCCCCCAGTGGCATCCGGCTCATGGCGTCTCCGGCCGGGACTTCCTCGGGAAGGCCGCCCAGTGCACACGGACCTGGGTGTCGCCGTCCTTCTCCGGACGGCGGTACCGGCCGATCACCTCGAGGATTTCGTCGCTCAACGCGGCGGCCTCGTCCGGTGTCAGCGACAGCGGCGAATCGTGGAAGCTGACCTTGTCGATCCACTCGTCGGCCCAGTCCCGCACTTCGGCGACGAACTGCGCTTCGGCCGCGTAGCGCCGCTCGATCATCGTGTGGGCGTAGGCGTTGAAGGGACCCGCGAGGTCGGGATCGTCGATGAAGTACTTGGCGCGCATCTGGTCCCCCTCGTGCACCGCCCTCCACCACCGGTCGCGCCTGCTGCCGCGCTCGGTGTCCTCCGTGATCAGCCCGGATTCGGCCAGCTGACGCAGATGCCAGCTCGTGGTCCCGGAACTCTCCCCCACCCGTTTCGCCAGTCCGGACGCCGTCGCCGGTCCGTCCTCCCGCAGCAACTCCAGGATCTTGACGCGCAGTGGATGCGACAGCGCCCGCAGGATGCGGCCGTCGACCCGCGCGAGATACCTCTCGCCCTCCCCCATGTGCTCCACCCTACGACCGCAGAGAGTTCTTTGCAAAGAGTTCTCTGCGAATGACTCTTGAAGTGAGACCATTCTGGAGTTTGACTTCAAGTTAAGTGCAGGTTTTACGGTCTTGGGCATGACAACGAACTCGCCTTACCAACTCGCCGTCGTGATCAGCAGCGTCCGCGAGGGCCGCTTCGCTCCCGTCGTCGCGAACTGGTTCCTCGACCGCGCCAAGCAGCGCGACGACGTCACCCTGTCCGTCATCGACCTGGCCGAAGCCCCCGGTGATCTCTCCCCCGGCGTCGCCGCCGCGGACGCCGTCGTCGTGATCGTCCCCGAGTACAACCACAGCTACCCCGGCCCGCTCAAGACCGCGCTCGACGCCACCGGCCCCGAATGGCACGGGAAACCGGTCGCCTTCGTTTCCTACGGCGGTATCTCGGGCGGCCTGCGCGCGGTGGAGCACCTGCGTCCGGTCTTCGCCGAACTCCACGCCGCGACGATCCGCGAGACCGTGAGCTTCCCCTACGCCTGGAACCACTTCGGCCCGGACGGTGAGCACGACGACTTCGAAGGCGCCTCCGCCGCGGCCACCACGCTGCTGAATCAGCTGAACTGGTGGGCCAACGCCCTCCGCGACGCGCGCCGGGTGCGGCCCTACGCGGCCTGACGTGTCCGTGGAGGACCCGGCTGGGGGTCGGGTCCTCCACGGACATCCGGGGCGGGACATGGCAGGCTGTCCGCGTGACCGGACCACTCGCTCTCCTCGATTCCGCGAGCCTCTACTTCCGCTCGTTCTACGCACTGCCCGATTCGATGACCGCCCCCGACGGGACACCGGTCAACGCGGTGCGCGGGTTCACCGACACCGTCGCGCGGATCCTCGTCGACCGGCGGCCTTCCCGGCTCGTGGCGTGCCTCGACGCGGACTGGCGGCCGAAGTTCCGCACCGACCTGCTGCCCAGCTACAAGGCGCACCGGGTGGCCGAAGAGGTCCCGGAAGGCAGCGATGTCGAAGAGGTGCCGGACACCCTGACGCCCCAGGTGCCGATCATCCTGGAACTGCTGGAGGCCTTCGGGATCGCGACGGCCGAGGCGGCCGGGTACGAGGCCGACGACGTCATCGGCGCGCTCGCGATCCGCGAGCAGGTGTCACCCGTCGAGGTCATCACCGGCGACCGCGACCTTTTCCAGCTGGTCCGCCATGAACCGACGCCCACGGTCGTCATCTACGTCGGCAAGGGCTGGAACAAGGCCGAAGTCCTCGGCCCGGACGAGATCGCGGAGAAGTACGGGATCCCGGCCGGGAACGCCGGGCCCGGCTACGCCGACATGGCGGCGCTGCGCGGAGACCCCTCGGACGGGCTGCCCGGCGTCGCCGGGATCGGCGAGAAGACGGCGGCGAAGCTGATCACCCAGTTCGGTTCGCTGCAGGAGCTGATCGAGGCGTCCGACGCAGGCGACTCGCGCGTGCCGCTCAAGACCCGGCTCCGGCTGACCGACGCCGCCGACTACCTCGCGGTCGCCCCGACCGTCGTCCGGGTCGCCGCCGACGCACCGGTCGAACAGTCCCGTCCGGACGTCGTCCCGTCCGAGCCCGCCGACCCGGACAAGGTCGCGGAACTCGCGGAACGCTGGAATCTCGGCCGTTCGGTGGAGCGTCTGCTGGCCGCGCTCCCCAAGCCGTGAGCAACACCGAGGCCGACCCGGCCGAGCTGCGGTGCCGGGAAAGGCCGGGCGAAGGCGTCACCGTGCTGACCCCGCGCGACGTCCCGCTCGGCGGTCCGCGCGCCATCCGGGTCCGGCGGACACTCCCGCAGCGCCAACGGTCCCTGATCGGCGCCTGGTGTTTCGCCGACCACTACGGCCCGCAGGACGTTTCGGAGTCCGGCGGGATGGACGTCGCGCCGCATCCGCACACCGGATTGCAGACCGCGAGCTGGCTGTTCAGCGGCGAGATCGAGCACCGCGACAGCATCGGCACCCGGGCCATGGTGCGGCCCGGCGAGCTCAACCTGATGACCGCCGGGCACGGCATCGCGCATTCCGAAGTGTCCACACCGGACACCTCGACGCTGCACGGCGTCCAGCTCTGGATCGCGCTGCCGGACGAACATCGCGACACCGCTCGGGACTTCCGGCACTACGCGCCGCCACTGCTCGACCTGCCCGGCGCGACCGCCCGGGTCTTTCTCGGGAGTCTCGCCGGGACCACGTCACCGGTCCCGGCGTTCACTCCCCTGCTGGGCGCCGAACTCACGGTGGAGCCCGGAGCGACCCTGGCGCTCGATGTCGACCCGGCCTTCGAGCACGGTGTCCTCCAGGACATCGGCTCCGTCACGGTCGCCGGAGTGGCGCTGGGAACCGGGGAACTCGCCTACCTCGCACCGGGCGCGGAGCGGCTGGAACTGAAGAACTCCGGTGGCGAACCGGCTCGGGTGCTCCTGCTCGGCGGGACTCCGTTCACCGAGGAACTCGTCATGTGGTGGAACTTCGTGGGCCGGAGTCACGAGGAGATCGCCGGGTACCGCGAGGCGTGGCAGGCACAGGCCGACCGATTCGGTCGGGTGGAGGGCTATCAGGGCACCACCGCGTGGCTGCCCGCGCCCACGCTGCCGCAGGTGCGGATCAAACCTCGCCGCAACCCGGCTTAGCAGCGCGGCCTCGGGGCCGCTAGGGATGGACTGAAGTCCGTGAAGGGCCCCTTCACTACCTTCAGGGTAGGCAAGGAGGCCTTCACGGACACACGATCGCCCTGCGGGCAACCCGACTTAGAAGAACGTTCCGCACCAAGGCGTGCGCGCGGTGTGGAACAGCGCGTCGGCACGGGCGGCCGCTGCCTCGTCCAGTACCTCGACCCGACCGGACAAGGCCAGATCGCCGAACAGGCCGTGGCCGAGGTACAGCGACGACAACGTGGCGACGTCCAGCCGCAGATCGGCCTCGGCGGTCGTGCGTTCCACGCCGTCCGGGCCGACGACGTAACGGCCGTTGTTGTCCGGAAGCTGCTTGTCGTGCACTTCGAGTACCACGGGATCGGCGGTGCCATAGGAGCGTGCCCGCAGCGCCGCGAGGACGTCGACGAGGCGCAGCCACAGGTCGTCGATGACTTCGGTGATGTTCACCGCGCGCGGGTCGGTGAGCAGTTCGGCGAGCGGCTCGTCCAGCGGGCGGCCACGACCGGCGACGGCCGAGACGAGGTCGATCGACAGCAGGAAGCGCCACAGGCCCGCCCAGGCCTGTGGCGTGGCGGCATGAAGTTCACGGATGTCCAGGAGCGCGCCACGCTCCGGCGCCTGCCGGTCGCGAGTGTCGATGGTCTGGTAGACGACGAAACCGTCGTCGCCGTCCGGTCCACTGTGGACGGCGACGCGATACCCGTCGTCCCCGGTGACCACTCGTTCGAAGAAGCCCGGCCACCAGTTGGCCGGCCGGGTCACGAAACCCGGCCGCGTTCCCTCGAATCGGCTGTACAGCGCGGGAACACGCTCGACCGCTTCGGCCGGGGTGACGAACCTGACCACGCCGTCCCGCCCCACGCCGTCGCGAAGCCGGGCGCGGGGGCGTTCGACGGAAACACCTCTGCAGAAAGTGGCCGCGCCGTAACCGAAGCGACCGTAGATCACCGCTTCCGACGCGTGCAGCGCGGCGAGCGGGACGCCGCGCGCCGCGAGGTCTTCCAGCTGTACGGCCATCATCGCGGTGAGGATCCCGCGGCGGGTCCAGTCTGCGCGGACGCCGACACCGTCGACGGCGGCCGTGACGAGCTTCCGTCCACCCGGGACGGTCAGCTCCACCTCGAAGGAACTGGCGATGCCCACCGGGGTGCCGTGGTCGTCGAACGCGGCGAATTTCCCGGCGGCGGGCCAGGACGGGGCCATCTTCGCCCAGACCTCGTCCGAAGCAGGCTTGCCGTGCAAGGACTCCGCCAGGACTCCGAGACACGCCCTCTGTTCGCCTTCGGCCACGGCACGCACATGGAATTCGCTCATACCCGCCGATCCTGCCGCGCGGACCGGCCGAACCCAACCCGTTTTCAGGCGGGCGCGCCGACCTCGTAGCGGCCGTCGTCCCCGGTGACGGTGATCGTCACGGTCTTGCCCTCGTCGCCGACCTGGACGGTGCAGGTGAACGTGCTGCCGTCCTTGACCGTCTGGTTCGCCGGGCAGAGCACGTCGCCGACGTCTCTCACCTGATAGGTCTCGGTGAGGATCTTCCGCACGTCCGCCTGCATGGTCCGCGGGTCGAAGACTCTGCCCGGAGCGGCGGAGGACGAACCGCCGGACGTGGCGGGCGTGCCCGGCGCAGGACTCGTCGTCGGCGGGACCGTGACGGTCTTCGTCGCCGGCGTGGGCGCCGGGGTGTCCGAACACGCCGCCAGCATCGCGAACGCGGCACAGCACAGACCGACCGTCGCGACGGCTCGCCTGCTCAAGCTTCTCCACCCCCACCGGTGTGATCATCCAACGTCAGAAGAAGGTACCGCACCAGGGATTGACCCGCGTGCCGAACAGCAGGTCCGCACGCTCCAGAGCGGCCGCACCGGTGGCACGGACCCGGCCGGCGGCCGCGAGATCCGACGGGCGCCAGCCACCGAGGTACACCATCGACAGGGTGTCGGCGTGCAGTTCGAGATCCGCCGGGTCGGTGGTGCGGACGGCGCCGTCCTCGGACAGGCGGTAGCGGCCGGAGTTGTGGTCCAGGAAAGGGTCCGTGACCTCGATGACGACCGGCTCGCCCCGGTACGTGCGCGCGTCGAGCATCCTCGCGACGTCGACCAGCCGGAGCCAGCCTTCGTCCTGGATCTTCTGCACCGTCACGTGCCGCGGGTCGCTGAACAGCAACTCGACCGGCTCGTCGAGCGGCCGCTTCTCGGCGGTGATGAGGTCGACCAGGTCCACGGACACCAGGTAGCGCCACAACCCCGCGAACGCGTCAGGACTCGCGTAGTGGAACGACTGGACCTTCAGGAGCGCCGGAGCGCCGAAATGAGCCCTCTCGACGGTGTAGGTGACATAGCCGTCGACCCCGTCCTGGCCGCGATGCACCGCGGTCGTGACCGGCGTGGTCGCCCGGCGCAGTTCCCGTTCGTAGCCCGGCCACAGATGCGGGCTCCGCGCGATCATCCCCGGCCGGGTGCGCGGCAGCGCGTCGAAGAGCGAAGGCCATTGCTCGACAGTGCTTTCCAGATCCAGCAAGGAGATCTCACCGCCCGTGGGCGCCTCGGGCCGGAAGCGGGCCCGGTGCCTGTCGACCTCGATCGACTTCGCCCGCACGGCGACGCCGTACCCGAACCTGCCGTAGATGGCGCCTTCGGACGCGTGCAGCATCGCCGCGGGAACGCCCCGAGCGGCGAAATCCTCGAACTGCGCGCGCATCAATCCGGTCAGCACGCCGCGGCGGGTCCGGTCGGCGCGGACGCCGACGAGGCTGACCGCGGCGAGCGGCGTGGTGCCGCCGCCGGGCAGGGTCACTTCCGAATCGAACGACCGGAGGGTGCCGATCAGCTCCTGGTCGAACGCGCCGAACCCGCGGTCCGGCTGCATCGACGGGGCGATGGCCGACCATTCCTCGTCGGTCATCTCCTTGGCGTGCAAGGCGCGCCTGAACAAATCGGTCGCGGCCCGTTCCTCGTCGGACCGCAGCCGCCGCACTGAGAAGTCGCTCATGACACGATCATGCAGGATCGACCGCGCGCGGCGCCCGCCGTTATTTGATGGCGGGCGGAGAGACCTCGTAGTTGCCGGTGTCACCCTTCACGGTGATCGGCACCTCCTGTGGCTTGCCCTCGATCGTGGCGGTGCAGGTGAACTTCACACCGTCCTTGACCTCCTGGCCGGAGGGGCAGGTGACCGCGCTGATCTCCTTGATCCCGTAGGTCTCGGTGAGCAGCTTCTGCACGTCGGTCTGCATCTGCGTGTTGTTGAACACCTGGGTGTTGAACCAGCCCGGCGTGACGAAGCCGAGGATGCCGACCACGGCGATGATCACCACGAGCGCGCCGATCCCGACGAACAGGCCCTTCTTGGACTTCGGCTTGTCCTGCGCCTCGCCCTGGGTGCCTGGGAACTGGCTCTGGCCGTAGTCGTACTGGCCGGGCTGCTGCTGCCCGTACTGCGCCTGTTGCTGCGGGCCGCTCTGGGGGTAGCCGGGTTGCTGCTGGGGCCCGCTCTGCGGATATCCCGGCTGCTGGCCGTACTGCGGCTGCTGACCCCACTGCGGCTGCTGTTGCTGCGTCTGCGACGGGTCCTGCTGCTGCGGGTAGCCCGGCTGCTGCTGGGACGGGTCGTAGGGGGCGGGCTGCTGACCCCACTGCGGCTGTTGCTGCTGGGTCTGCGACGGGTCGTACTGCGGCTGCTGGCCCCACTGCGGTTGCTGCTGCGGGCCGCTCGGCGGTTGAGCGCCGCCCGGCTGTTGCCCGTAGCCCGGCTGCTGCCCCCACTGGGGCTGCTGCTGCGGGTCGTTGCCGCCATACGGCGTGCTCATCGTTCGCCTCCGCCTGTTCCGCCATCGTCACCGGCCGACCTGCATGGCCGTCGTGGGCGATCCAACCACAGGTCGGCGCCCCTGCCCACTGTTCCCGGCCGGTGTCGGGGCAACTCGCCGCGACCGTGCTCACACCGGACGCGCTTCCATTCCGCCGGTCAGCCCAACGCCTGGGTGTGGAGATGGGCTCTCCGCGAGGGGTGGTGGTCTCGCGCGTAGTGAAGGCCTCCTTACCTACCCTGAAGGTAGGCAAGGGGGCCTTCACGGACGGTCACGCGCCGCCGGCCGCCACGACTCCACGCCGCAACGCCTTCACCGCGTCCGAGGCCGCCGCTCCGACCGGGTCCGCCTTCCCGAGGACGTCGCGGATCTGGTCCAGCAGGTCGATGACCTGCCGCGCCCAGCGCACGAAGTCACCGGCCGACAGCTCCTGCCCGTTCGCCTCGGCGGCGGTGAGGACCTTCTCCAGCGATTCGCCGCGCGCCCATCGGTAGACGGGCCAGGCGAAACCGGCGTCGGGTTCGCGGGTGCGGTCCAGTTTGTGGCGCCGCTCGTCCTCGGTGAGCTCCATCCACAGCCGCGTGGTCGCCTGCCAGGCGTCGAGCACCTTGCCCGCGGGCAGGCGGGGCTCCCCCGCGGTGTCCCGACGTGCCTCGAAGACCAGCGTCGAGACGACGGCGGCGAGTTCGGCGGGCGCCAGTCCTTTCCAGACGCCATGCCGGATGCACTCGGCGGCGAGCAGATCGGACTCGCTGTAGAGCCGGGTGAGCCGTTTCCCGTGTTCGGTGACACGGTTCTCGCCGTCGCCCTTCGACTCGGGGCCGAGGTACCCGCGTTCGCCGAGGAGCCGCAGGATGCGGTCGAAGGCACGCGCGAGCGAGTGCGTGGTCGCCGCGACCTTGCGTTCCAGTTGCTCGGTCTCGGCCGTGAGCCGCTGGTACCGCTCGACCCAGCGCAGGTTCGCCTCGCGTTCGGCGAGGCCGTGGCACGGATGCGCGCGCAGCGCCCGCCGCAGCGCGGCCAGCTCACCGTCCTCATTGGCCCCAGCGCGGCGCTTTTGCCTGCCAGGCAAGGAGATTCCCGCGTTGCGCAGACTCGAAGCGATATCCCGCCGGGTCTTGGGCGAGCGCAGCTCGATGTGCTTCGGCAGCTTGATGTTCCCCAGCGCCTCGACCGGCGACGGGAAGTCGGAGACCGAGAGCGGCCCGGACCAGCGGTCCTCGGTGACCACGACGGGCCGCGGTTCGCGGATCGGGTCGAGCCCCGGGTCGACGACCACCGCCAGCCCGGCGCGCCGCCCGGCGGGGACGGCGATGACATCGCCCTTCCGGAGCTTCTCCAGCGATTCGGCGGTTCCCGCACGGCGGGCGGAGGTGTTCTGACGCGACAGCGCCTTCTCCCGGGCGGAGATCTTCGCCCGCAACTCGACGTACTCCAGCATCTGGTCGAAATCGCCGGTGATGGCCGAGGTGTAGCCCCGCAGGGCCTCCTTGTTCCGCTCGATCCGCCGGGCCGTCCCGACCACCGACCGGTCGGCCTGGAACTGCGCGAACGACTGTTCCAGCAGGTCACGGGCCTCTTCGGCGCCGACCTGGGCGACCAGGTTCACCGCCATGTTGTAGCCGGGCCGGAAGGAAGACCGCAGCGGGTACGTCCTGGTCGAGGCCAGCCCGCCGACCTGCTTCGGGTCGATTCCCGGCTGCCAGGCGACGACCGCGTGGCCTTCGACGTCGATGCCGCGCCGTCCGGCCCGCCCGGTGAGCTGCGTGTACTCCCCCGGCGTCAAGTCGACGTGCGCCTCGCCGTTGTACTTCACCAGCCGCTCCAGCACCACGGTGCGCGCGGGCATGTTGATGCCGAGCGCGAGCGTCTCGGTGGCGAAGACGACCTTCACCAGGCCCTGGACGAACAGCTCCTCGACGGTTTCCTTGAACGCCGGGAGCAGCCCGGCGTGGTGCCCGGCGATACCGCGTTCGAGCGCCTCACGCCATTCCCAGAAGCCGAGGACGCCGAGGTCGCCTTCGGGGAGGTCCTTGGTGCGCTCGGCGACGATGCGGCGGACCTTCTCGACCTCTTCGGGGCCGTTGAGCCGCAAGCCGGACCGGACGCACTGACCGACGGCGGCGTCACAGCCGGCGCGGGAGAAGATGAACACGATGGCGGGGAGCAACCCGGCGTTGTCCAGCCGCTCGACCGTGTCGGTGCGGGACGGCGGCCGGTACCGCGGCATCCGCGACGGCGCCCCTCGCCGTCCTCTCGGCCCGCGCAACCCGGCCGGGGCGAAACGCCCGCCGATCTCCTCGGTGCGGCGAAGCAGGCTGGGGTTGATCCGCAGTTCGGCGCCCGGCGCGTGTTCCTCCTGGCCTGCGAACAGGTCCAGCAGCCGGTTGCCGACCAGCATGTGCTGCCACAGCGGCACCGGCCGGTGCTCGTCGACGACGACGGTGGTGTCGCCGCGGACCTCGACGAGCCATTCGCCGAACTCCTCGGCGTTGCTCACCGTGGCCGACAGGCCGACGACCCGGACGTGTTCGGGCAGGTGGAGGATGACCTCTTCCCAGACGGCACCGCGGAACCGGTCGGCGAGGTAGTGGACCTCGTCCATCACCACGTACGCGAGCTCGCCGATGGTCGAGGACCCGGCGTACAGCATGTTGCGGAGGACCTCGGTGGTCATGACCACGACCTGCGCGTTGCCGTTGATCGAGGTGTCGCCGGTCAGCAGGCCGACGGCGTCGGCGCCATAGCGGCCGACGAGGTCGGCGTACTTCTGGTTCGACAACGCCTTGATCGGTGTCGTGTAGAAGCATTTGCGACCCTCGGCGAGGGCGAGATGCACCGCGAACTCGCCGACCACGGTCTTCCCGGCGCCGGTGGGCGCGCAGACGAGCACGCCGTGACCGTCTTCGAGCGCCTCGCAGCCGCGGACCTGGAAGTCGTCGAATTCGAACGACGATTCCGCCGCGAAGCGGGTCAGCTGGGGGTATCGAGCGCGGCGCTGGGAGGCCGCGTAGGCCTCGGCCGGGGTCTGAGAAGGGCTATTGACCACTTCGTCAGGGTTCCATACCCCACCGACAGTTCGCACTCGGTGTGACGATCTCGGGAACGGCCGCCACCCCTGTGTCATCCAAGGGCCGGATCCGAGATCGAGAGGGGACCCATGGAGATCGCTTGCCCGCAATGCGCGCAGGTCGACCAGGTGCAGAGTGTGCCGGCGGTGTTCCAAAGCGGGCAGACGACCTACCGGGTGCAAGGAGGCATGACGGCCATCCCGGCGGGCGACGACGTGGTCTACACCGCGACGACGCACACCGGCGTGTCGGTGACCGCGACCGCGGCGTCACTCAACCCGTATCCGGTGCTCCGCGGTGGCGGGTGCTTCTTGGCACTCGCGCTGGTCGCGCTGTTCGCCGTGCTGTTCGTGCTCAGGCTGCGGCGCAACGCGCGGATCCGGCGGGGCATCCCCGACGCGCTGGAGTACTGGCGGCAGGCGTGGTTCTGCCACCGCTGCGGCGGGGTGTTCTTCCCGCGCGGCGAACTGATGTCTGCCGCGACGTTCCGCGGACTGGTGTGGCGAGCGGGTGACTACGCCGGGCTCACCCGACGACGGTGAGCGCGCCGGGAACACAGGTGACGTCGATCGGCAGCCTGCCCAGCGGCTCGCCGTCGGCGTACACGGGCAGGTCGCTGCCCGCCAGATGGATCTGACTGGCTTTGAGGGTCCGCACCGCCGGATGCGCGATGTGCTGCCCGGACCGGACTCCGGGCAGCATGCGGAGCAGGTCGCGCCGGGTCGCGTTGCCGACGACGGTGACGTCGAACAGACCGTCTTCGGGGTCCGCCCCGGGGCAGATCGGCATGCCGCCACCGTAGAACGGGGTGTTGCCGACGGCGATCATGGTGGCGTCGAGTTCGAGTGTCTCGACGTCCGTGCGGAGCACGACCGGCCGGGGCCGGAAGGCGGCGAGTTCGGCGAGGATCGCGACGTCGTAGCGGCGCGGGCCGCGAGGCCAGGTCAGCCGGTTGGCTCGTTCGGTGACGAGGGCGTCGAAACCCGAGCACAGCACCGTGGCGAACCATTCGCCACCCGCCCGGCCGAGATCGATCCTCCGTCGTTTCCCCTCCGCGATCCGCCTCGCGACGAGATCGGCGGCGGCGTGCGGCCGATCGGGGATGCCGAGTGCCCTGGCGAAGTCGTTGCCGGTACCCGCGGGGACGAGCCCGAGTGCGACGCCGGATTCGGCGCAGAACTGCACGCCTTGGTGCGCCGCACCGTCACCACCGAGGACGACGAGGACGTCCAGCCCGGCCGCGCGCGAGTCGGTCGTCAGCGCGCGGGATTCCTCGACCGTGTGGGCGACGAGGACGTCAAGCCGGTCCACGACGGGCCGCAGCCGCGCCGCGACCGACTCCAGCAGCCGTCCCGCGGCCCCGTCACCGGAGGCGGGGTGGACGGCCAGCGCCGCGTGCATCCCCGGCTCAGGTGACGTCGTCGGTGCTGGTGCGCTTGCCGTTCGTGGCGGCCGACGGTTCCTCGTCGATGGTGCTCGGCGTGTAGTCGAACGGCGCGGCCTCGTCGTCGGCGAGCTTGTCCCAGCCCTCGGTGCCGCGCTCCTTGTCGAGCTTGCGGTCGTGGAAGCGCGCGATCTGGATCGAGAGCTCCAGGAGCACCACCAGCGCGCCGGCCAGGGCGAGCATCGAGAACGGGTCCGAACCGGGCGTCGCGAACGCGGCGAAGACGAACACGACCATGATCAGGCCGCGGCGCCACTTCTTCAGCGTCTGGTACTTGAGGACGCCGACGCGGTTCAGCATCACCACGAACAGCGGGAGTTCGAAACTGACGCCGAAGATCAGCAGCAGCGACAGGATGAACGAGATGTACTTGTCACCGGTGAGGGCGGTGATGAACTGGTCGCCACCGAAGTTCATCAGCAGCTCGAGAGCGTGCGGGATGAGCAGGTACGCCAGCACGGCGCCGGCGGCGAACAGGATCGACGCGAAGAAGACGAAGGTGAGCGCGTACTTGCGCTCCTTCGAGTAGAGGCCGGGCGCGATGAACGCCCAGATCTGGTAGAGCCACAGCGGGGCGAGCAGGACCGCGCCCGCGGCGAGACCGACCTTCAGCTGGATCATGAAGGCTTCGAACGGAACCGTCTGGAGCAGCTGGCAGGGACCGTTGGGTTCCCCGCCGAGCCTGCGCTGGTACGGGATGCCGCAGTACGGCCCGGTCATGATCTGGCCGAGCGACGGGATCGGGCCCACCTTGGTCTGGAACCAGAGGAAACCGATGATCCCGCCCGCCAGGATGGCGAGCAGCGCGAAGCCCAGACGGCGCCGGAACTCGTAGATGTGCTCGATGAGCGTCATCGTGCCGTCGGGGTTGGCCCGACGGCTGCGCTTGCGCCGCTTCGTGCCGCGGCGCTCCTCACCGGAGGCGGAATCCGCCACTGGACAGTCCGTTCTCGTCAGGGTCCACCATGAGCGCGCCGGTACTTCGGCGCGCTCATCCGCGAACAGGCTCCGCTTGGCTAACTAAAGACCGCTCAGCTGGCGTTCTTCTGCGCCTGCTCGGCCGGAGCGGGCGCGGCGGCCTGCTGCTTCTTGAGCTCGTCGAGCTGACGCTGGAGGTCGGCGACCTGCTTGTCCTGCGCGGTCGCGGCGGGCGCGGGCGTGGTGGCCTGCGGCAGCTGCTTGGTCTCGACCTCTTCGGCCTCGGCGGCCTTGTCCTTGTCTCCGGCCATGTCCTTGGTCTCGGCCTTGAAGATCTTCATGGACTTGCCGATGGACCGCGCGGCGTCCGGAAGCCTCTTGGCGCCGAACAGCAGAACAACGACGAGCACCAGGATGATGATGTGCCACGGCTGCAGCGCGTTCATCGTTTGCGGCCTCCTTCTCGAGTCTCTCGTGTGTGATGTTACCGGTCTTCGAGCCCACGTCGTTGCGCGATCGCCACGCGCAGCGCGGCCGACCGGGCGCGAAGGAGCCCTGTCCGTTTTCGGGTGTTCGTAGCCACCATGCTCATCGTATGGGTGAGTACGCGCAAGACTCTGCGTAATTTGATTAGCAGAACAAAGAGCAGGATGAGCCCGGCGACGGCGAGCGCGATGCTCGGCAGGTACGACACGGCGTCACCCTACTGCTCGTAGGTTGACGTTAGGTGACGAGCCCGGGCCAGTGCGTCGGCCGCCCGTTGACGAACTGCCTCTGCGAGCGCGACCGGGCTTTCGACCTGCGCGTCTCCGCCCAGCCCCAGAATGAGCCGGACCATCCACGATTCGTCGGCGTACCGCATCCGGATGCGCAGCCGCCCGCCGTCGAGCTCGTCGAGCTCCTCACAGGGGTAGTACTCGGCTACCCAGCGTGCGTCGGGGTCGAGGACGAGAACGGCTTCCTGCTGATCGGGACGCGGGCGGAAAACACCATCGGAAATGTCAGTGGGCTGTGCGTGCGCCGGCGGGACGGCGGGTTCGTCCAGCACGGTGAGCTCATCGATCCGGTCGAGGCGGAACAGCCGGACACCCTCGGCGCGGCGGCACCACGCTTCGAGGTAGCCGACCGCCTGGACGATGAGCAGCCGCATCGGATCGACGGTGCGTTCGGTGATCTCGTCCTTCGACGCCGTGTAGTACCGGATCCGCAACGCGCGCTTCGCCGTGAGAGCGGCCCGGACGGCTTCGCGCGTGCCTGCCGTCTTCTTGCCTTCCCGCACTCCCCCGCCGACGACGATCCCCGACGGCTGGGCCTGCCCCGCGGCCACCTCGATCTTCGCGATGGCCCGGCGGACCGCGTCGGCGTCGACCACCCCGGGCGTCTCGGCCAGCGCGCGCAGCGCGACGAGCATGGCCGTCGCCTCGCCGCCGGTGAGCCGCAGCGGGCGGTTCATGCCCGCGTCATGCGTGACGACGATCGTGTCGCCCTCGAAAGAGAGGTCGATCAGGTCGCCGGGGCCGTAGCCGGGCAGCCCGCACATCCACAGCAGTTCGAGGTCCTTGCGCAGCTGCTTGGGTGTGACGTCGAAGTCGTGGGCGGCGTCGTCGATCTTGATCCCGGGCCGCGCGAGGAGATACGGCACGAGCGCGAGCAGCCGCGGCATCCGTCCGGTGGTGCTCATCGGGCACCACCGGCGTGCGCGATGGCTTCGAGGCGGCCGAAGACAGACTTCGCGAGCACCTCTGGTTCGAGGACGAGGACGTCCGGCCCGTGCGCGGTGAGCCAGTCGGCGGCGGATTCAGGGTAGTACAGCTCGATCTCCACGAGATCGCCTTCTTCTCCCCCGGCGTCGCTGCGGCCGACCACCCGGCCGCGGCGGCGGACCCCGGCGGCCCGGCCGTCGGCGACCCAGACACTGGCGGTGGTCGGCGCGGACGGGTCCTCGCCACTGCTGGCGGAGACCATCCGCAGCAGGTTGACCCCTTCCGGGCGTTCGACGACGCCGGTCGCGCCGAAGGCGTCGACCTTCCCGGTCACGCGCGAGAGGCGGAAGCACCGGGGCGCGCCGCGGTCCCTGTCGTGCCCGACGACGTACCAGCGGCCCTTCCACGACACCACGCCCCACGGTTCGAGGGTGCGGATCTTGCGTTCGGCCGAACCACTGCGGCGGTACTCGAAACGCACCGCCCGCCCGGCTTGGACGGCGGCGAGCAGCGGGCCGAACGCCGGTTCGGCGCGGACGCGGGGTTCGACGACGGTCGGGGCGTGGTCGTCGACCTCGACCCCGGCGGCGCGGAGTTTCACCAGCGCGCCTTGCGCCTCACCGGTCAGTTCCGGGGAATCCCACAGCCGGACGGCGAGGCCGACCGCGGTCGCCTCGTCGGGTGCCAGGTCGATCTCGCCGAGTTCGTAGTCGCGGCGCGCGATGCGGTAGCCGTCGATCGCGTCGAAGGCGGAGTTGCGGCCGGTCTCCAACGGGATGCCGAGTTCGCGCAGTTCGGTCTTGTCGCGCTCGAACATGCGGAAGTACGCCTCGTCGCTGGCCGCGTCGGCGTACCCGGGCACGATGCCCCGGATCCGCTCGGCGGTGAGGTACTGCCGGGTGGACAGAAGGGCCAGAACCAGGTTGACCAGACGTTCGGCGCGTGCGGTGGACACCCGGCTACCCTAGCCCGCGCCGTCCGACCCGATGGTGACAGCCGCCGATCGCGCGTCGTAACGATCCCTGGCGGTCTCGACCTCGTCGAACCGGGTCTCGGCCCAGTCCTTGATCCCGGCCAGCAGCTGCCGGAGGCTCCGGCCGAGCTCGGTCAGTTCGTAGTCCACGCGGACCGGCACGCAGGGGGTCACCGTGCGGGTCAGGAGGCCGTCCCGTTCGAGGGTCCGCAGGGTCTGCGTGAGCATCTTCTGGCTGACGCCGGCGATCCGGCGCGAGAGGTCGCTGTAGCGCTGGGGTCCGTCGCCTAGGGCGACGAGGACGAGGCTCACCCATTTGCCCGAGACCTCGTCGAGCAGTTTCCGGGCGGGACAGGCCGCGAGGTAGGCGTCGTAGGCCCGTTTCTGTTCGTCCCGGCGTTCCTGTGCCGTGCGCGTGACCACGGTGCGCGTACCTCCGTGTGGGTTGGGCACCTCGAGGTGCGTACTTCCCGAAGGAGAGTAACTCCCCATACGTTCGCCGTGAACGATTCCCGGGAGGAGAACGATGCGCGCAGTGGTGGTCCGCCGGTTCGGCGGGCCGGAAGTCCTGGAGTTCGCCGAAGTCCCGGTGCCGGCACCGGGGCCCGGTCAGGTACGAGTGAAGGTGGCCGCGGCCGGGGTCAACCCGGTCGACGCCGGGACCCGGTCGGGTTTCCTGACCGAGGCGGGGATCATCCCGCCGCGTGAGCGGGTCGGGATCGGCTGGGACGTGGCCGGGACTGTCGACGCCGTGGGCGGCGGCGTCACCGGGTTCGCCGCCGGCGACAGCGTGATCGGCCTGCTGGACCGGCCGTCAGCCGCGCTCGGCGCGTATGCCGATTTCGTCGTACTCGACGCGGACGCGATCGCCGCCGCCCCGCGGACGGTGTCCCTCGCAGAGGCCGCGACGTTGCCGCTGAACGGTCTCACCGCGGTCCAGGCCCTCGACCTGCTCGACCTGCCATCGGGTTCGACGGTTCTGGTGACCGGCGCGGCGGGAGCCGTCGGCGGCTACGCGGTCGCCTTGGCCAAGGCGAGGGGATTCCGCGTGGTGGCGGTCGCCGGCCCGGCCGACGAGGCGCTGGTTCGAGGCTTCGGCGCGGAGGTTTTCGTGTCACGTGGCGATTTCCTCGCCGATCGCGTGCGGACGGTGGTCCCTGGCGGCGTCGACGCGGCACTCGACACGGCGCTGCTCGGGCTCGACGCGGTGAACGCGGTGGCGAACCGCGGCCGGTTCGTCGTGTTCGCCGCCGGAGCCGCCCCGATTCCGTTGCGGGGTATCAAGGTCGAGCACGTTTGGATAGCCGCCGACGGCGCGGCGCTCGCCGGGCTGGCGACCTTGGTCGACGACGGCGCGCTCATCCTCCGGGTCGCGGACACCTTGCCCTTGGCCGAGGCGGTGAAGGCGCACGAACGCCTGGCGGAGGGCGGGCTCCGCGGGAGGCTGGTCCTGACCAACGAATAAGTTGACGCTTAATTAAGCCTACGGTTATCTTCGCGTCATGGACAACGAGGAGACCCGGCTCGAACTCCGGCGCGAGTACCCGGACCCCATCGAGGACGTCTGGTCGGCGCTCACCGATTCCGAGCGCACGGCCCGCTGGATCGGCACCTGGACGGGCGAAGCCGGAGTCGGCAACACGATCATGCTGTCGATGACCGCCGAGGAGGGCTCCGAGCCGGGTCCCGCCGTCATCCGCGAATGCGATCCGCCGAAACGGCTGGTCATGGATCTGCACAACACCGGCGAGCCGACCTGGCGAGTGGAGCTGACCCTGACCCCGCGCGGCGACGGAACAGTGCTCGACTTCGTGCACCGGATGCCCAAACCGGACTGGGACACCTCGGATATCGCCAAGGGCTGGCATTTCTACCTCGACCGGCTCGGCGCTTCCCTCGCCGGCGAACCGGTGCCCGAATGGGACGGCTACACGCCGCCTAGTTTGGAGGCATGAACGAGCGAGTACTGCTGATCACCGGTGCTTCCCGCGGCATCGGCGCGGCCACCGCGCGCCGGGCCGCGACGGCCGGATTCCGGCTGGCGTTGCTCTCCCGCGACCGCGAGGCGCTGCTCCCGCTGGTCGCCGAGTTCGGCGAGGAGCGGGCCCTCGCGGTCGCGGCGGACGTCACCGAATGGGGATCGATCTCCGCGGCCGTCGAGACGGTGAAGAACACCTTCGGCCGGCTGGACGCGGTGTTCGCCAACGCGGGACAAAGCGTCGTCGTCTCGTTCTTCGGTGACGGCGGCGCGGACCCCGAACAGTGGCGGGACATGGTGCTGACGAACGTCTACGGCACCGCCCTCACCGCGCGGGCGGCCCTTCCGTCACTGGCGGAATCGAAGGGGCACCTCGTGCTCACCGGCTCGGTCGCCGGGCGCTACCACCGGCCCGGGAACCTCTACTCGGCCACGAAATGGGCGGTGACCGGGCTCGCCGGGTCCATCCGCGAGGAGGCCATCGGCACCGGCGTGCGGGTCACCGTCGTGCAGCCGGGACTGGTCGACACCTCGATGATCCCCGAGGACTCGAAGTCCAAGCCGAAACTGGAACCCGACGACATCGCGAGGGCGGTGCTCTTCGCGCTGGAGCAGCCGCCCTCGGTCGACATCAACGAGGTCGTGGTCCGCCCGACCGGCCAGGTCCGCTAGCGCGGCAGCAGCGAGTCGGCCAGCCGCCGCCAGTGCGGCATGGCCGATTCGCCGGGTCCGATGCCGATGACCTGGACGCCGACGTGGTCGGTGCCCGCGTCGAGGTGGCCGTGCAGTTTCGCGGTGACGGTGTCGAGGTCGCCCCAGAACACGAGATCGTCGACGAGCCGGTCGCTGCCTCGACCGCCGTCGATGTCGGCTTCGGTGTAGCCGAGGCGGAGGAACTTGGCCACGTTGTACTTCGACGTCAGGTAGGCGTGCAGATGGTCGCGGGCGATCGCACGCGCCTTGCCCGGGTCGGTTTCGAACAGCACGGCGTGCTCGACGCCGAGGAAGGCCTTCTCCCCCAGCACTTCCCTCGCCTGGGCGGTGTGCGACACCGGCACGTGGTAGGTGTGCGCGCCCTCGGACCGGTCGCGGGCGAGCCCGAGCATTTTCGGCCCGTACGCCGCCAACAGCCGCCGGATCGGCCGAGCGGGCAGCGGGTTCGCGCTGGTGACAGTGTCGAGTTCGTCGAGGTAGGTGTTCATCGCCTCCAGCGGCTTGACGCCGGGACGCGCGCCACCGAAGCCGAGCCCGAGGACATGCCTGCCCGGATACGCGTCGGCGAGCAGGAGCGCCGCGCCACGGGTCCAGCGGGACCCACGGGAGTCGATGCGCGCGATCCCGTTGACCACGGCCATCTGTTCGGTGGACGCGAGCAGGAATCCGGCGTGGGTCAGCGCTTCGCGGCCGTCCCGTTCCGGGATCCAGATCGCGGGCCAGCCGAGTTCTTCCAGTTCTCGCACCGAATCCCGGATCATGCTCGCGGGCTGATCCTCGAAGTCGAACGTCCAGATCCCGAAACGCCCCAGTTCCATCTGTCTCTCCTCAAGTCGGGTCCAACGTATCGAAGTATCGCAGATTTTCGATACGTTATTCCCGGCCGGGCTCAGATGGAGCGTCCCAGCAAGTCGACCAGCTGCGCGATCCGCTGCTCGTCACGGCGATAGTGCGTCCACTTGCCCACCCGGGTGGACCGGACGAGCCCGGCGCGATGCAACAGCGCCATGTACGCCGACACCGTGGACTGCGCGAGCCCCAGCTTCGCCTGGAGATGACTGACGCAGACCCCGACCTCGTTCTGGTCGGCGATCGCGTTCTCCGGCGGGAAGTGCCGGTCCGGTTCGCGCAGCCACCCGAGCACCTGGAGCCGGATCGGGTTGGCGAGCGCTTTCAACACCTCGACCAGATGATCGGTGGTCTCCGGGACTGGTTCGGCTTGTGCGGTCATAGTCCTCAGAAGCTCGCGGGTCGGTCGTGAGTGGCGATTCGTGTTCTAACCCTACTTGCCACTCACGACCAGGGCACCCACGCGCTTTTGCTCAGGCCGTGCCGAGTCGCGCGGCCCTGCCGTTGGCCCCACTCGCCCAGCACGCGCCACGAGCGCAGTCGACCGAGTCGAGCGATCCGGTGTCGAACGACTTCCAATGCCGTCCGCCGTCCGGGCTCAGATCGCTCCCGCCGGGGCCGACGGCGATCACGGTGTTCCCCAGCCACGCCAGGCCGGAGCGGTAGCCGACCGGGGCCTCGGGCGGTGTCCGCCAGGTGCGCCCCCTGTCCGCACTGAGCGCCACCGCCGGACCAGGAGCGTTCGGCGCCGCGTAGTCGCCGCCGATGGCCACGCCGTGCCGCGGATCCCGGAACGTCACCGAAAAGACCCCGGCTGAGGCGCCGCTCGGCAACGGGGTGTCCGCGGCTTCCCACGTCATCCCGCCGTCGCCGGAGTGCAGGACGCGGGCGCGGGCCCCGCCACCGGTGGCGATCCAAGCGTCACGCGGGCCTGAAGTGGTGAGGCACTGGCCGCTGGCGGCGAACCCGAACTCGCCGTCGAGCGCGGGGACCATGCCCTCGGCGGGGACCGGCTTCCACGTGCGACCGCCGTCCGAAGTGGACTGTAACCGGAACTTGCCGTCCACCGGATCGCTCATCGCGAGACCGCGCCGGTGGTCGAAGAACGCGACACAGTCGTAGAAGGCGGCAGGGTCACTGTTCCTGAAGGACAGTCGCCAGCTCTTGCCGCCGTCGTCGGTGCGGTAGATCCGGGACGCGTCGCCGGGCCCGATCGACAGCGCGACCGCGTGATCGGCGTCGAAGGCCTCGATGTCACGGAAGTCGAGCGCCTCGGTGCCCGCCGGGGCGACGGGCTGCCAGGTACGGCCGCGGTCGGTGGTGCGCAGGACGGTGCCCCTGCTGCCGCTGACCCACGCCGTACGGGAATCCACCGCGGACAGGCCGCGCAACTGGGCGTCCGTGCCCGTCGGAGTCTCCGTCCACGCGGGCTCCGGACATTCCGGTGCGGCGTGCGCGACGCCGGTGAACGCCATCGGGACGACCGCACCCAGCAGGACCAGCAACGCACGGCGCATCGGCGCACCTCTCCCTCGAAGATCCGTGAAGGCCACCTTAGAGGGCGCGGAGCTTTCCAAGATGGCCTTCACGGAGTAATTCAGAGCGAGGAGATGAGCCTCTCGACGCGTTCGTCCACCGAGCGGAACGGGTCCTTGCACAGCACGGTCCGCTGCGCCTGGTCGTTGAGCTTGAGGTGCACCCAGTCCACGGTGAAGTCACGCCCGGCGGCCTGCGCGGCTGCGATGAAGTCACCGCGCAGCTTCGCCCGCGTGGTCTGCGGCGGAGTGTCCTTGGCCAACTCGATCTCGCCGTCGTCGGTGACCCGCCGCACGAGCCCCTTCCGCTGCAGCAGGTCGAAGATGCCCCGCCCGCGCCGGATGTCGTGGTAAGCCAGGTCGAGTTGCGCGATCCGCGGGCTCGACAGGTCGAGGTCGTGCTTGTCGCGGTAGCGCTCGACCAGTCGGTGCTTGATCGCCCAGTCGATCTCGGTGTCGATCTTGCTGAAGTCCTGCTGCTCGACCGCCTCCAGCGCCCGGCCCCACAGCTCGACGACGCGCTCGGACTGCGGCGACGAACCGGTCTCCTTGACGTGCTGGACGGCCCGGGCGTGGTACTCGCGCTGGATGTCCAGCGCGGACGCCTCGCGGCCGCCGGCGAGCCGCACCTGTCGGCGGCCGGTGAGGTCGTGGCTGATCTCGCGGATGGCCCTTATCGGGTTGTCCAGCGTGAAGTCGCGGAACTGGACGCCCGCTTCGATCATCTCCAGCACCAGGTTCGCCGATCCGACCTTGAGCATCGTGGTCGGCTCGGCCATGTTCGAGTCGCCGACGATCACGTGGAGGCGCCGGTAGCGTTCGGCGTCGGCGTGCGGCTCGTCGCGCGTGTTGATGATCGGCCGCGAGCGCGTGGTGGCGCTGGAGACGCCCTCCCAGATGTGTTCCGCTCGCTGGGACAGGCAGTACACGGCGCCGCGGGGCGTCTGCAGCACCTTGCCGGCGCCGCAGATGAGCTGCCGGGTCACCAGGAACGGCAGCAGCACGTCGGCGATCCGGGAGAACTCACCCGCCCGCGTCACCAGATAGTTCTCGTGACAGCCGTAGGAGTTGCCCGCCGAGTCGGTGTTGTTCTTGAACAGGAAGATGTCGCCGCCGATGCCCTCGTCCGCCAGCCGCCGCTCGGCGTCCACCAGGAGGTCCTCGAGGATCCGCTCCCCCGCCTTGTCGTGCGTGACGAGCTGGACGAGGTCGTCGCATTCGGCCGTCGCGTACTCCGGGTGGGAACCCACGTCGAGGTAGAGCCGCGAGCCGTTCGACAGGAAGACGTTCGACGAACGCCCCCAGGACACGACACGCCGAAACAGGTAACGCGCCACTTCGTCCGGGGAGAGCCTGCGTTGCCCGTGAAAGGTGCACGTGACCCCGAACTCGGTCTCGATGCCAAAGATCCGCCGCTGCATCCCACCAGAGTAGGCGGTGAAGACCCACTGAAGGTGCGCCGTTCGGGCGGCGACACGCGGTCGGTACGTTGCATTCGGTGAAAGGTGTGCGGGACGTCCCGATCGGGTCTCACGCGCATGACGTTCCGGGCCGGAAGTGGGGAACCCGTGTTAAAGCAGCTCAAGCGCCCTTTCCGCAAGGTCGGGCGGACCGATCGGCGGCTGATGGCGCGGAGTGCTGCCCTGCCGAGGACCAGGGCCGACGACGTGATCACGTCGCTCTCCAAAAGTGCGGACAAATCCAAGCTTTGGTGGTGTGTCGCGGTCCTGCTCGCGGCGAAGAAGGGGCCGACGCGCCGGGGAGCGCTCCGCGGCGTGGCCGCCATCGCCGGGGCCAGCGCGGCGGCGAACCTGATCGGCAAGCCGCTGTTCCCCCGCCGCCGCCCCGCGGCGGAAGAGGTGCCGATGCACCGGCGGCTCGTCCGGCGGCCGACCTCGTCGTCGTTCCCGTCCGGGCACTCGGCGTCCGCGGCCGCCTTCGTCACGGCCGTCGCGATGGAGTCGCCCAAGGCAGGCGCCGCCCTCGTACCGCTGGCCGCCGCCGTGGCCTATTCCCGGGTCCACACCGGCGTCCACTGGCCCAGTGACGTCGGGGTGGGGATCGGGATAGGCGTCGGCGCCGGCCTCCTCACGCGGCACTGGTGGCCGCTGAACGACGACGTCCCCGGCCGCACCGCACACACCGCCGAAGCGCCCGAAATGCGCGACGGGGAGGACATGCTCGTCCTGGTCAACCCGCATTCGGGGATCGACGGCCAGGATCCGACCGAGGAAGCCCGGTTCGCCTGGCCCAAGGCCACCATCCTGTATCCGGACGCGAAGCGTGACCTGCGCGATCAGCTCTGCGACGAGATCGCTGCCCGGGACAACACCGTACGCGCGCTCGGTGTCGCCGGGGGTGACGGGACGGTCGCCGCGGTGGCCGCCGTCGCGGCCGACCACGACCTGCCGCTCGCGCTCATCCCGGCGGGCACTCTCAACCACTTCGCCCGGGACGTGGGCATGCGCTCGATGCCCGACGCGGACGCCGCCACCGAAGCGGGCAACGCCGTCGGCGTCGACCTCGGCGAAGTCGAGATCAACCACGACGACGACCACCGCTACTTCGTCAACACCGCCAGCCTCGGCGGCTACCCGGAAATGGTCCGGATCCGGGAAAAGCTGCAGAAGCGGCACCCGAAGTGGCCGTCGGCGGCGATCGCGCTCGCCCGCACCCTCCGGCGCGCGAAGCCGCTGGAAGTGACCCTCAACGGCAAGCACATCAGCATCTGGCTGCTGTTCGTCGGCAACGGCACCTACTCGCCGAAGGGGTTCGCCCCCTCGCGCCGCCCGGCGCTCGACACCGGCCTTCTCGACGTCCGGTACCTGCGCGCCGACCTGCCGTACTCGCGAGCGCGCTTCATCCTCGCCACGATCACGAACAGCCTCAACGCCAGCCACGTCTACCAGGAACTCGACGTTCCGGAGCTGCACGTCCGGCTGCTGAACGGCAACCGCCGCGTCGCCACCGACGGCGAGGTCGGCCCGCTCGGCAACGACTTCCGCTTCCGGTCGCGGCCCAGCGCGCTCACCATCTACCGGCTCTAGGCGCTGCCCTCCGGGCCGAACACGCGCCGCCGCGTCCACTGTGTACAACGCAGCCCGCAAGTTCATGAAGGCCCCTTCATTGCGCTGAACGCCAGGGCTCGGCGAAGTCGCATAGACGCTGGTCAGCGTCGCTGTTGGTGATTCGAACGGGGCGGACGACAGCGGGCTTGAACGGACGGTGTCCACAAAGGACGCCAGCTGACGGGTGGATGTCCGTTTGATGCGCATCTGCACGGTTCTCGGTCGGGGCCGTGAGCGACAAAGAGGGATTGGAACCCAATCCCACGTAGCTTAAGTTGATCTTGGATGGGGGCCTGGATCGTAAGCGGTGAAGATTGCCGCAGGTCACGCGCTCGGTTGCCCTGGCCGACAGGAGCCGACCGCGCCCCTGAGTGTCCATCAAGAACACTTTTCGCCGGCTCAATGTCTGGTTGAAGCCCGGATGGGGGTCGTGGGGGGGGGTTTTGGGTGGGAACCCAAAAAACACCCCCCCCCCCCCCCCCCAAAACCCAAACAAGGACGGGGGCCCACCAAAAGGGAACCCCCGG
>NZ_JBWKEC010000018.1:0-123871 GCF_056435645.1 Amycolatopsis sp. NPDC043889 | reverse complement strand
GTTTCCCACAAAAAACCTTTTTCGCCGGCCAGGTTTTGGGGGAAACCCGGGGGGGGGGTGGGGGGGGGTGTTTGGGGGGAAACCCAAAAACCCCCCCCACGACCCCGCACAAAACGCCCGAACCGGGCACGGTCGCCCCGAAAGTGGCCCCCGTGGACAGTCGAGAAGGTGCCCGGCCACTGTGACGAGCCCCATCCGGCACCCGCTTGACCAGCGGATAGCCGACTTTGCCGGGACCCTGACCCTCACGGTAGGCAAGGAGGCCTTCACGTACTTCGAGAGGCTCAGTCCTTCTTGGACTCACCATCGGGCTTGTCGCCCTCGGCGTCGTCCTTCGGCTCCTCCGGCTCGGCGGGCAGCAGCGCGTCCAGCGCGGCACCGGCGACCCGGCGGAACTTGCGGCCACGCCGTTCCCGCTCCAGGACGGCGACCTCGAGCTTCACCGGGTCCGAGTCGCCGTTCGCGGGCGTGGGGGTGTTGGCGCGCAACGCCTTCACCGCGACGCCGAGCGCCGCTTCCAGCTCCATGTCCGACTCGAAGCTCTCCTTGAGCTTCGTGGTGAGCGTGTCGGCCTGACCGCCCATCACGACGAACTTCGGCTCGTCGAAGATCGAGCCGTCGTAGGTCAGCCGGTACAGCTGGTCCTCGGCGGCGGTCGCGCCGACCTCGGCGACGCAGACCTCCACCTCGAACGGCTTCAGCTGCTCGGTGAAGATGCTGCCCAGCGTCGCGGCGTACGCGTTCGCCAGCGCACGCGCGCTGACGTCCCGCCGGTCGTACTGGTAGCCCTTCAGGTCCGCGTGCCGGATGCCGGCGACACGGAGGTTCTCGAACTCGCTGTAGCGGCCCACGGCCGCGAAACCGATCCGGTCGTAGATCTCTGACACCTTGTGCAACGTCGCCGAGGGGTTCTCGGCCACGAACAGCACGCCACCGCGGTACTTGAGCACGACCACGCTCCGGCCACGCGCGATGCCCTTGCGCGCGATCTCGGAACGCTCCCGCATCAACTGCTCGGGAGAGGCGTACAACGGCATCGTCACTGTGGTGCTCCGCTCTTTCGGGCTCTAATCGGGAAGGGACAGGGAGGGACGGCTAGCGCCCGCGCTCGGCTCGTGCGGCCACGACGGCCTCGGCCACCGCTGTCGTCTGCTCGAGCGGCAACGCCACCGCACCCTGCTCCGCGGTGACCGTCACGATCGTCGGGAAGATCCGGCGCACCAGATCCGGCCCGCCGGTCGCGGTGTCGTCGTCCGCCGCGTCGTACAACGCCTCCACCGCCGTCCGAATCGCGGCTTCGGCGTCCGCGTCCGGGTCGTACAGCTTCTTCAGCGAGCCCTTCGCGAACAGCGAACCCGAGCCGATGGCGTGGTAGCCCGCGTTCTCCTCGTAGCGGCCGCCCGTCGCGTCGTACGAGACGATCCGGCCCGCGTGCTTCGCGTCCTCGGCGTCGAGGTCGTACCCGACGAACAGCGGCAGCACGGCCAGCCCCGCCATCGCCATCTCGAGGTTGGACTTCACCAGCCCCGCGAGCTTGTTCGTCTTGCCGTCGAGCGAGAGCGAAACACCCTCGATCTTCTCGTAGTGCGCCAGTTCGACCGCGTACAGCCGCACCATCTCGATCGCCAGCCCGGCCGAGCCCGCGATGCCCACGGCCGAGTACTCGTCGGTGACGTGGACCTTCTCCATGTCGCGCGAAGCGATCAGGTTGCCTGACGTGGCCCGCCGGTCACCGGCGATCAGCACCCCGCCCGCGAACTTGACCGCGACGATCGTCGTCCCGTGGGGGGCGTCCAGCCCGCCCGCCCCGGTCGAGACCCGCCGCTCCGGGAGCAGCTCGGGCGCCTGCGCCCGGAGGAAGTCCGAGAACGACGAGGTCGCCGACGAGAAGTACGCGGCGGGCAGCGCCGACTTACCCGAGGTGTGTTCCATACGTGCTCAAAGTTCCAATCTGTGTGATCCGCCGGCTCCGCACAGGCGGCCCCGGCCCGGGGCCGCCGGAAAACGAGCTACTCGCCGCCCTTTTGCACGTAGGCGCGGACGAAGTCCTCGGCGTTCTCCTCGAGCACGTCGTCGATCTCGTCGAGGATCGTGTCGACGTCCTCGCCGAGCTTCTCGCGCCGTTCCTGACCCGCCGGACCGCCGTCCTCGAACTCTTCGTCCGAGTCGCCGCCGCCGTGCTTTTCGATCTTTTCCTGAGCCATCTCGCCTCCCGGTGTGGCCGATGTTTCCTAGCCTACCCAGCGGTCCCGACAATCCGTGGGATCCGTGATCGCTTAACCCCGATGAAAGGAAATCCCGCTAGTCCGAACCGGTGAGCGCCTCCACCAGCTCCTCGGCGGTCGCGGAGTCGTCCAGCAACTTCCCCACGTGGGCCTTCGTGCCCCGCAACGGCTCCAACGTCGGGATCCGCACCAGCGATTCCCTGCCGACGTCGAAGATGACCGAATCCCACGACGCCGCGGCGATGGAGTTGGCGTACTTCTCCAGCGTGCGGCCCCGGAAGTAGGCCCTGGTGTCCGAAGGCGGGGTCGTGACCGCCTCCAGCACCTCCTCCTCGGTCACCAGGCGCTTCATCGAACCCCTGGTGACGAGCCTGTTGTACAGACCCTTGTCCAGCCGGACATCCGAGTACTGCAGGTCGACCAGCCGCAACCGCGGCGCGCCCCAGGCCAGCTGGTCCCGCGCGCGGTAGCCCTCGAGCAACCGCAGCTTCGCCGGCCAGTCCAGCCTGTCCGCGCATTCCTGGGGGTCCCGCGCCAGCGCGTCCAGGATCTCGCCCCAGACCCGCAAGACCTCCTTGGAGGCCTCGTCCGCGCCGGTGCGCTCCAGGTTCGCCGACGCGATCTCGTGGTAGGCGAACTGGAGGTCCAGCCCGGTGTACTTGCGCCCGTTGGCCAGCGACACCTTCGCCTTCAGCGTCGGGTCGTGGCTGATCTGGTGGACGGCCCGCACCGGTTCGTCCAGTTTCAGGTCGTCGAACCGGATGCCCGCCTCGATCAGGTCCAGCACCAGCGCCGTCGTGCCGACCTTGAGGTACGTCGAGTACTCGGCCAGGTTCGCGTCGCCGATGATGACGTGCAGACGGCGGTACTTGTCCGCGTCGGCGTGCGGCTCGTCTCGAGTGTTGATGATCCCGCGTTTGAGCGTGGTCTCCAGGCCAACCTCGACCTCGATGTAGTCCGAGCGCTGCGAGAGCTGGAAGCCCGCTTCTTCGCTCTGCTGCCCGACACCGACGCGGCCTGAGCCCGTGATCACCTGGCGGGACACGAAGAACGGCGTCAGCCCCGCGATCACCGCGGTGAACGGGGTCGACCGCTGCATCAGGTAGTTCTCGTGCGTGCCGTAGCTCGCGCCCTTGCCGTCGACGTTGTTCTTGTACAGCTGCAACGGCGGCTGTCCCGGCACGGTGGCGGCCTTGCGCGCCGCCTCCTCCATGACCCGTTCGCCCGCCTTGTCCCAGATGACCGCGTCGCGCGCGTTCGTCACCTCGGGCGCCGAATACTCGGGGTGCGCGTGGTCGACGTACAGCCGCGCTCCGTTGGTCAGGATCACGTTCGCCGCGCCGAGGTCCTCGACGTCCGGGTCGTGTCCCGGGCCGCTCGGGCCGGTCAGGTCGAACCCGCGCGCGTCGCGCAGGGGCGATTCCACCTCGTAGTCCCACCGTGCCCGCCTGGCCCGCGGGACGTCCGCCGCGGCCGCGTAGGCGAGCACGACCTGGGTCGAGGTGAGTACCGGGTTCGCCGTCGCGTCGCCCGGCACCGCGATGCCGTACTCGACTTCGGTTCCCATGATCCGCCGCATACCCACCACCCTACGGGGTCCGGGCCGTGCGACGATGCCCCCCATGTCAGGCAGTGACGAACTCGTTGCGCTCTATGACCTCGGCGGAACCGTGGTGGGAGCGGCCACGCGCTCCCGGGTCCGCGCCGAAGGGCTCTGGCACGCGGCGGGCGTGGTGTTGGTCCGTTCGGGTGACGGAGACTCCGTCTACGTGCACCTGCGTACTCCCACGAAGGACGTCTATCCCTCCACTTGGGACTGCTGGGCGGGCGGCATCGTCGCGGCGGGTGAGACACCGGAAGAGTGCGCGCGCCGGGAACTGGCTGAAGAACTGGGTGTTCACGGAGCGGAACTACGGCCGCTTTTCGTCCATGTCACCGACGACGACACGATCCGCTGCCACAACTTCGCGTTCGAAACGCGTTGGGACGGCCCCTTCGTCCATCAGCCGTCCGAAGTCGTCGAAGGGCGTTGGCTGACGTTGGCCGAATTGCGTTCGTGGCTCGACGATCCTTCGAGCGCGTTCGTGCCGGACGGCCGTCTCGGTGCGCTGGAATGGTTCCGGCGGGAGAACGCCCGCTAGGCGGAACGGAGGCGCTGCGCGACGATCGGCAACAGCCGCTTCGCCGCTTCCGTTGCCCGCGCCTCGGTTCCGGCCGTCACGCTGAGGGCGGAGACGAGCTTCCCCTTGGCGAGTAACACCGTGCACGTCGTGCCGTCGCACCAGGCGCGCTGGACCTCGACGCCGGTTTGCTTCGCGAGGGTGAGTTTCTTGCCGTCGCAGTCCGCCCGGAGGACGACGTCCGAAGCGTCACGGTCGGGGTACTCGGTGACCTGATGTTCCAGCGTCGAGCCGCTGGGGTACGACCACGTGGCCGAGCGGCTCGTGCCCCGGGTGAGACCGGTCAGACAGCCGGACACCTTGCTGTCGCCGGGGACGACCTCTTCCTCGGCGACGTCCTCGTCGGTCAGCAACGCGGCGGAAACGGCCGCGGGGACGGGAGGCCGGGTCGACGACGGCGGCACCGGGTTGGCCTGCGGTTTGACCGAGGGCTGTGACGGCTCGGCCGCGGGCGTCGGTGTCGGGTCGTCGTAGTAGGTGTCGAGGTCGTTGGGACGGTCGGCGCATCCCGACAGACCGAACAGCGCGACCGTCGCCACCGCGAGCACCTGCCGATGACGCACCCCGAGCCCTCCCGGCTTCCGCCTGACGTTTGCCGCGAGACTAGTCCAGCCCCTCAATGCCAGCCGAGGCAGGATCGGTGCCGCCAGTAAGCGACCGGTTCCTCCGCGAGCGCGGCCAGCTCCGCGAGTTCGTCTTCGGCGAGTTTCACCTTCGCGGCAACGAGATTCTCCGCGAGCTGGGCGGTGCTCGACGGGCCGACGACCGCGATCGGACGCCAGTCCTGCGCCAGCACCGCCGCGATGGCCACCGCGTCCGGGCCCGTCCCGTGGTCCCGCGCGATCCGCGCGAGCGGCGCAGGCGGCTCGACCACCAGCCGTCCGTTCGCGACGGTTTCCTTGAGCAGCACCCGTTTCCCGGCGGCGTGCGCCTCCGCGAGCGCCGGGCCGACGGACGGTTCGAGCAGGTTCCACGTCGACTGCACGGCACTGAAGACCGGCGTTCCGGACACCTCCAGCTCGAACGCCCGGCGGACGGCGTCGGCCTGCGACGGTCCGGACGTCGAGAACCCCACCGGCACCCCGTCCGCGGCGAGTTCCGCCAGCGCTCCGATCAGCCGGTCGTCGGTGAACAGTGGACTGTCCACAGTGAGCGAATGGACCTGGTAGAGCGAGATCGCTTTCCCCAGCAGCCCGGCGGATTCGGTCCACTGCTCGGCGAACCGCGCCGCGGTGTGCTCCTTGACCTCGTGCACCTCCGCGTCGAGCTTCCACTCCCCCACGTAGCGGTAGCCCCATTTGCTCGACACGGTGACGCCCAGGTGTCCGCGGTCGGCGAGCCAGCCGGCGAGGAACTCCTCCGAAGAACCATACGAACGAGCGACGTCGATCCAGCGGACGCCCGCGCGATACGCGTCGTCCAGCACGTCGTAGGTCGCCGCGCGCATCGCCTCGAACTCGCGTCCTGGCGGCAGCGCCTCGACCCGGCCGAGGTTGATGTACGCGGGCCTGCCGAGCGCCGCCAGTCCGACGGCGATCCGGTCGCCGACGGGGGTTTCCGAGTCTGTCACCGGGCTCCTTCGTTCTTGTGGCGGAGGATCGCGAGCCACTGGCTCGAGTTCTGCGCCTGCCGATGGAGCTTTTCGAGGCGCGCCGCCGGAGCCCGAACGTAACCCTTGCCGAAGACAGGCGCGATCTGACGGAGGCTGGCGCCCTCTTCTCTGGCGGCGAGCAGTGCCCAGTCCGACGCGTCGGCGCAGGCCGCGGAGGCGCGGCGCAACTCCCCCAGAATCTCGATGAGTTCGGGGGCGCTCACCTCCCCCGCCCGCACGGCGGCCGCCGTCGTTTCCAGCCAGGCCAGGACATCGGCTTCGGTGATCGGCGCGCGCGGGCGCCCGGAGGATTCGCTCACAGCCCGAAAGTATAGGTCGTTATACAGACGGTTCGGGTGACCGCCACGCGCGAGTCTTCGGACACATCGTCCGAAAACCGCTGGAGCGCAACGGGATTCCGGGATTCACTGAGCCCCGGCTTGAGGGTTCAGGAGAAGGACAATTGGGACGTTTCGGTATCGCGATCCGGTTCGCGGCGCTCGCGGTCGTCTGGGGTGCGAGTTTTCTGTTCATCAAGGTCGGTCTCACCGGCCTGTCGCCGGCTCAGGTGGCGCTCTCGCGCGTCTGCCTCGGCGCCGTGGCGCTGATCGCCATCGCCGCGTGGCGCCGTAAGCCGCTCCCCCGCGATCCGGCGCTCTGGGGCCATCTCGCGGTCGTCTCCGTGCTGCTGTGCGTCATCCCGTTCCTGCTGTTCTCCTGGGCCGAGCAGTACATCTCCTCCGGGCTCGCCAGCATCTTCAACGCGACGACCCCGCTGATCACCATGCTCATCGCCGCCGCGGCCCTGCCGTCGGAACGCTTCACGAAGGCCCGCACGACCGGACTGGTCCTCGGATTCCTGGGAGTGCTCACCATCGTCGGGGTCTGGCAAGGGATCGATGTCTCCCACGAGCTGACCGCGCAACTGGCGTGCCTGGGCGCGACGACCTGCTACGGCATCTCGTTCGTCTACGTGCGACGGTTCATTTCCTGGCGGAACCTCGACGCGCCCACTGTCGCGCTAGGACAGGTCTGCTGTGGTGCCGTCGTGATGCTCGTACTCGCGCCGTTCATCGCGACGACTCCGGTCCGCCTCGACACGCCGATCGTCCTCAGCATGATCGCGCTCGGAGCACTGGGCACCGGGCTCGCCTACGCCTGGAACGCGTCGATCATCGCGGCGTGGGGCGCGTCGAACGCGTCAGCCGTGACCTACCTCACACCTGTCGTGGGTGTGCTGCTCGGTGTTCTCGTCCTCGACGAACCCTTGGCGTGGAACCAGCCCGTCGGCGCGTTGCTCGTCGTCCTGGGGATCCTGGCCGCGCACGGGCGGCTAAGCGTGCGCAAGAAGGTCCGGGAACCCGTACCCGCGTGACACGAAAGGGCCCTTCGCCGCAGGTGCTGCGGCGAAGGGCCCTTTCGGCTTGTCCTACAGGTACTGACCGGTGTTCGTGGCGGTGTCGATCGCCCGCCCCGAATCCTGGTTCTTGCCGGTGACGAGCGTGCGGATGTACACGATCCGCTCGCCCTTCTTACCGGAGATCCGGGCCCAGTCGTCCGGGTTGGTGGTGTTGGGCAGGTCCTCGTTCTCCGCGAACTCGTCGACGATCGCGTCCAGCAGGTGCTGCACGCGCAAACCGGGCTGCTGGGTCTCCAGCACCGACTTGATCGCCGACTTCTTCGCCCTGTCCACGATGTTCTGGATCATCGCGCCCGAGTTGAAGTCGCGGAAGTACAGGACTTCCTTGTCACCGTTGGCGTAGGTGACCTCGAGGAACCGGTTCTCGTCCGTCTCCTCGTACATCCGCTCGACCGTGTGCTGGATCATCGCGTCGAACGTCGCCCTGCGGTCCCCGCCGAACTCGGCGAGGTCGTCCGCGTGGATCGGCAGGCCATCGGACAGGTACTTGGAGAAGATGTCCTTCGCGCCTTCGGCGTCCGGACGCTCGATCTTGATCTTGACGTCGAGCCGGCCCGGCCGCAGGATCGCCGGGTCGATCATGTCCTCACGGTTGGAGGCGCCGATGACGATGACGTTCTCCAGGCCTTCCACACCGTCGATCTCCGAAAGCAGCTGCGGGACGATCGTGGTCTCCACGTCGGAGGACACGCCCGAACCGCGGGTGCGGAAGATCGAGTCCATCTCGTCGAAGAACACGATCACCGGGGTGCCTTCGGAGGCCTTTTCCCGAGCTCGCTGGAAGATCAGGCGGATATGCCGCTCGGTCTCCCCGACGAACTTGTTCAGCAGTTCCGGACCCTTGATGTTCAGGAAGTAGGACTTCCCGTCCGCCGAGTCGCCGCGGGCTTCCGCGACCTTCTTGGCGAGCGAGTTGGCCACCGCCTTGGCGATGAGGGTCTTACCGCAGCCAGGAGGCCCGTAGAGCAGGACGCCCTTCGGCGGCCGCAGCTGGTACTCCTGGTAGAGATCAGCGTGCAGGAACGGAAGCTCGACGGCGTCGCGGATCTGCTCGATCTGCCGGGTCAGGCCACCGATGTCCTCGTACCGGACGTCGGGCACCTCCTCCAGCACGAGATCCTCGACCTCCGCCTTCGGCACGCGTTCGTAGGCGTAACCGGCTTTCGAGTCCACCAGCAGGGAATCGCCCGGCTTGAGGGGCTGTTCGGACAGCGGATCGGAGAGCAGGACGACCCGCTCCTCGTCCGCGTGCCCGACCACGAGCGCACGGGGGCTGCCGCCCTCGACGTCCGGGGCCAGCACCTCGCGCAGCGCGCAGACCTCGCCGATCCGCTCGAAGTCACCGCCCTCGACGACGGTCAGCGCCTCGTTGAGCCGCAACGCCTGTCCGCGCTGAAGCGACGAGACCTCGACCGCGGGTGAGACCGAAACCCGCATTTTGCGGCCCGCGGTGAACACGTCCACCGTGTTGTCCTCGTACGCGGTGACGAACACGCCGTAACCGCTCGGAGGCTGGGCCAGCCTGTCGACCTCCTCCCGCAACGCGAGCAACTGACCACGCGCCTCGCGGAGCGTCTCGACCAGTTTCGTGTTGCGTTCAGTGAGTTGGCTCACGCGTTCCGACGCCTCGGCGAGTCGCTGCTCCAGCACTCGGTTCTGACGTGGGGAATCGGTGAGCTTCCGGCGCAGCAGGGCGACTTCCTCCTCGAGGAAGCGGATTTGACGTGCCTGCTCGTCGGACGTGGTTCCAGCTCCGGTCGTTTCTGAAGGGTCGGCCTCCTCGCGCCGACCTCCGGGAAGGTCATGATGCATCGGGCACCTCCTCGGAGTGCTTTTCATTCCACGGTACCGGCGATCACCGACAATAAAAGGCCTTTCCGCATCACAAGATCGGCGCGTCGCGTTCCGGACGACCCGCCAGCACGTACCTTCGCGACGCGCAAGGGGCCATCCCGGTGCCGGGTCCGGCACACTCATGGTCACAATCCGTCCACCTGGCCTGACCTGCGACGGAATACCCGGCTCCGTCCGGGTGCAAACGGGTTTCCGGTCTCAGTTCGGCCCTAATCGAGCGGCGATCCGGCTCGATGGCTAGCATCGGGCGACGTTCGCCGGGGAGGCGGACCCGCACGTCATGTTGAGCATTTTCGCAGAACAGCTAGGGGGCACCAGCCATGACTTACCCGCCGCAGCAGCCCGGCGGCTACGGACAAGATCCGTACGGCCAGCAGGGCGGGTACCCGCAGAGCGGCCCCCAGCCGCAACAGGGATACCCCGGTGGCGGCCAGTACGGACAGGACCCGTACGGCCAGCAACAAGGCGGCTACCCGCAGAGCGGTCCTCAGCCCCAGCAGGGATACCCTGGCGGCACGCAGCAGTTCGGCCAGCCGGACCCGTACGGGCAGCAGGGCGGCTACAACGCCTACCCGCAGGAAGGCGGGTTCGGCGGCGGAGAGCCACCCAAGAAAAAGAAGACCGGCCTGATCGTCGGCATCGCGATCGGCGCGGTCCTGCTGGTCGGTGGCGGTGTCACCGCGCTGGTCATCGCGCTGAACTCGGGTGACGACAACCCGACCGCCGCGCCGCCCACCAGCAGCGCCGCCCCGTCGGAGGCCCCGTCCTCCTCGTCGCAGAAGCCGAGCTCGACCCGTACGAGGTCCAGCTCGCCGAGCACGTCGTCGACGAAGAGCTCAGGTCCGGCGCCCGGCGGCAAGGCCACGCCGCAGGAAGTCTTCGAAAGCGCCGCGACCTCCTACAGCGCGGGTGACAAGAAGACGTTCCTCGACCTGATCTGCCGCAGCGAGAACACCAAGGACGAGGGCAAGCCGCTCGACCCCATCAAGCTCGAGATCACCGAGCCAGCCAAGGAAAGCGGCGACCGGGCGACCGGCCGTTACCGCGCCACCCAGGGCACCAAGATGGCGGAAGGCACCATCACGGCGGCCAAGGAGTCGGACCTGTGGTGCCTCAAGGACATCAAGGCCGACAAGAAGTGACCTGTCCGTGACGGTGAGCCACAAGCTGATCGCCGTGGCGGTGGTTTGTGGCGCGGTCGTGGCCGGGGTCGTGGTGGGGCTGCTCCTGGTGGCCCCCTCCGGCTCCGACCCGGCCGCGTCGAGCACCGGCACGCCCACTCCACCGCCGGTGTCGTCCCGTCCGGTTCCGGTGGATCCGGACGTGGCCGCGGTCGAGGTGGTCGGCAAGGCGATCGCCGCGGCCATCGTCAACCACGACGCGACGGCGTTCGGGAAACTCACCTGCGTCCAGCAGTCGTCGGCCGATCTGGCCGAGCTCGGCCGGAAATGGGCGGCGGCGGGCAAGGTGACCGCGACCGTCCCGGATCCGCCGGTGGTCAGCGGCGACTCCGCCACGGTGACCGTCCACGTCGAAGGCGTGGGCGGCCAGAAGGACACGCCGTTCCCGCTCAAGAAGCACGACGGCAAGTGGTGCGTGCCCTGACGTCGTGAGTGGCGTTTCGGGTTATTGAGGGGTTAGGCAAATGTGGCGTGCTGCGCGCTGGAGGCCCGGCCTGCCGGACTGATCGCGACCCCACTGTCCGCAAGGGACACAAAGACACCCCCGCGTGCCCGATTTGGGTGCTTTGCGCGGGGGTCGTGAGTGGCAATGATCGTTCTAACCGTCTATGCCGCTCACGACCCCGGCAAGAAGCGGACATCATGACATCAATCGGGCACGCAATCGGCGAAGACGGCCCGCGTGACAGGAAGTCGATCACGCCACGTTTGCCCTTCCCTCAAAGAGAACCCGAAACGCCACTCACGACCGGCTGTACCGATCAGCCCTTGCCGGAGCGGCGGTGCACCCGCGGCGAAACGGTGCCGTCAGCCAGACGGCGCGCCGTCAGCAGGAACGCGGTGTGCGCGACCATCCGGTGGTCCGGCCGCACCGCGAGGCTCACGACGTGCCAAGGCCGCATGAGGGTCTCCCACGATTCCGGCTCGGTCCAGCACTGCTGGTCCCGCAAGGCTTCCGTGATCCGCGAAAGCTGTGTGACCGTCGCCACATAGACCGTGAGCACGCCGCCCGGCACCAGATGCGCGGCGACCGTCTCCAGCTGGTCCCAAGGCGCCAGCATGTCGAGGACGACGCGGTCGACCTCGCCGGTGTGCGTCGACAGGTCCGCGACCGTCAGCGACCAGTTGTCCGGCTTGTGGCCGAAGAACTTCTCGACGTTCCGCTCGGCGTGTTCGGCGTGGTCGTCCCGGATCTCGTAGGACCGCACGGTCCCTTCCGAACCGACCGCCCGCAGCAGCGAACAGGTCAGCGCGCCGGAGCCGGCGCCCGCCTCGAGTACCCGCGCCCCCGGGAAGATGTCGCCCCACATCACGATCTGCGCGGCGTCCTTCGGGTAGATCACCTGCGCGCCACGCGGCATCGACAACACGTAGTCCGGCAGCAGCGGGCGAAGCGCCAGATAGTGGCTGCCGCCTGCCGAAGTGACGACCGATCCCTCCTGCGCACCGATCACGTCGTCATGCGCCAGCGCGCCGCGATGGGTGTGATATTGCTGTCCCTCGGCGAGGACCATGGTGTAGTGCCGCCCCTTGGAGTCGGTCAGCTGAACCCGGTCACCAACACGAAACGGCCCTCGGACCGACACTGAACCTCCATACGCGCGAACACAGATCGACGACCGATCCTCGCAGGTGGCCGCACCGCGCTACGCCGGGGGTCGGCTCCGGGTCATCGCGGCGCGCAGGTCTTCACGCCTGAGCACCCCCGCGGGCCTGCCTTCGTCGTCCACCACGAGGAACTGCCACGCGGCCGTTTCCCGCACCCGCTCGGCTATCTCCTCCCCCGACTCCGAGGAAAGCAGCACGGTGTCGGCACGGATCGGCTCCGCGGCCATCTCCGCGGGCGCGTGCGGCGACGTCCCGGCCAGCTGCGCGGCTGCCGTCTCGTCGAGCAGGCCCGCCGCGACGCCGTCGGCACGCACCAGGACCACCCCGCGGCCCGCCGATGCGGCCAGCGCGTCCGAGACGGGGCTTTCCGCCGGAAGCTGGAGAACGGGACGGACGAGTTCGCTCAGCCGCACACCTTCCGGCCACCCCCGGCGGGTTTCGGCGGCGAGTTCGCTTCGGGCGCCGAGGATCACGAACCACGCCGTCACGACGCAGACACCGAGCCGGAGCCAGCGGTCCTCGCTGCCCGCCGCCAGCCCCCACAGCGCCCAGACGAGCAGTCCGGCGGCGACGACACCGCCACCGACGACCGCTGCCCGCGTGCCCTTCTCACGGCGGCCGGTCGCCGCCCAGACCCCGGCGCGGACCAGCCTGCCGCCGTCGAGCGGAAGCCCGGGAAGGAGGTTGAAGATCCCGACGGCGAAGTTCGCGACGGCGCATTCGGCGATGAGCAGCCATGCCGCGCTTTCCGGTGGGACGGCGAACATGAGCAGACCGCAGAAACCGCCGAGCAGCAGGGAAACGATCGGTCCCGCGGCCGCGACGAGCCCTTCTTGCCTCGGCTCGCGGGGGGTCCTGGCGACCTCGGAGAGACCGCCGAGCAGGAACAGCCGCAGGCGCCGGACCGGGATCCCGAGCCGCAGCGCGACCAGGCAGTGCCCGAGTTCGTGCGCGAGCACGGAGAGTCCGAGAAGGACCGCGAACGCGGCCGCCAGCAGCCACGAGGTCAACGTCGTCGCGCCGGGCAGGATCCGCCCGACCAGCGGCGTGTAGAGCACCACGATGATCAGGGAGCCGATCCACCACGAAGGGGCCAGCAGCACGGGGATCCCGGATACCCGGAACAGCAGGAGCCCACCCTCTGGCGCCACGCCTCGTCGAGGCGGGCCCTGCTCACCCGTCACCGCCATGTGTCAGAGCGTAGATGCCCAGGTGTGGGGTGCCGGTAACCCGCCCTTCCCGTCCGGGTGGTGTCGGTCATGTCGCTCCGGTGCGTCGCGGCCCCGAAACTGTCGGTGCCCGGCGATACGCTCACCCCATGCCCGACACCGACACGGTCACCGCCGATCCGCCGCCCGGCGCCGAAGTCCCGCGCCGTCGGCCGGCCCTGTCCCCGTCGCGTGCCAGCGACTTCAAGCAGTGCCCGCTGCTCTACCGCTTCCGAGCGGTCGACAGACTGCCCGAGGTCCCGACGAAGGCCCAGCTGCGCGGCACGCTGGTGCATTCCGTGCTGGAGCGCCTGTTCTCCCTTCCCCAAGCCGATCGCACCCCGCCGCAGGCAAAGGAACTGCTCGCGCCGGCGTGGGAGGACCTGTCCGCGGAACGCCCGGAATGGATCGAGCTGTTCGACCAGGACGATCCCGAGGCCGTCACCTCGTGGCTCTCGTCGGCCGAGCAGCTCGTCGACACCTACTTCGGCCTCGAGGATCCGCGCCGTCTGGAGCCTGAGGCGTGCGAGCTGCACGTCGAGATCGAGCTCGGCTCCGGGGTGCTGCTTCGGGGCTACGTCGACAGGCTGGACGTCGCGCCGACCGGCGAGATCCGGGTCGTCGACTACAAGACCGGCGCCGCGCCGCGCGAGATCGGCGAGGCCAAGGCGATGTTCCAGATGAAGTTCTACGCCGTGGTCCTCTGGCGGCTTCGCGGTGTCGTGCCGCGCCAGCTGAAACTGATGTACCTCACCGACGGGCAGTCCCTCGCCTACACGCCGGACGAGGGTGAGCTGATCCGCTTCGAGCGCACACTGGAGGCGATCTGGCAGGCGATCCTCAAAGCGGGCAAGACCGGCGATTTCCGCCCCAATCCGAGCAAACTCTGCGCGTGGTGCGATCACCAGGCGCTCTGCCCGCAGTACGGCGGCACTCCCCCGCCGTATCCTGGCTGGCCAGAGCCGGATCCCGGCGAGGAGTCCGTATTGGACCGTGCTGATTAGAGTGCCCTTGTGACAGAAGCCTTCTACGTGCCGTCAGGTGACGGCGTCTTCCTCCCGACCCCGCACACCGCCGGCCCTTGGACCCCGGACGCGCAGCACTTCGGGCCGCCCTCGGCGTTGCTGGTCCGCGCGCTCGAAGAGGTCGAGGCGACGCACGCGAGCCAGCTGGCACGGGTGACGATCGAGATCCTCGGGCCCGCGCCGCTGAAGGAGCTTTCGGTGCGGGCGTGGGTGGAGCGGCCGGGCCGCTCGGTCGAGTGGCTGGTGGCCGAACTCTCCCACGGTGAGCGGGTCGTCGCCCGTGCGTCGGCGTGGCGTATCGCGACCTCGGACACCACGGCGGTGGCCACCGCGGAAGGTCCGGCGCTGCCTTCGCCGGAGGGGCTGCCGACGTCCTCCTGGCCGGAGGGCTGGCACGGCGGGTACCTCGACGCCGTCGAGTGGCGGCGGGTCAAGGGCGCGCTCGACGCGGCTGGACCGGCGACCGTCTGGGGCCGCCAGCACGTCGCCCTCGTCGACGGGGAGAAGCCCAGCCCGCTGCAGCGGCTGTTCGTCCTCGCGGACTCCGGCAACGGGATCTCGAACTTCCTCGACCCGCGTGTGTGGTGGTTCATCAACTCGGAGCTGACGGTGCACCTCCGCCGCCCACCGCTGGGCGACTGGATCGGCGTCGACGCGGCCACCCTGGTCGGCCCGAACGGAATCGGGACGGCGACCACCACGCTGCACGACGCCTCGGGCCCGGTCGCCTCCGGCGCCCAGGCTCTCCTGGTGCGACCGCGACAGGCGGGCTGACGTGGCAGCCGCACGGCCCTGACCAGCTGCACCGCAGGGCGCGGGCCCGCGCCCTGCGGGATGCTTCCGGTAGCGCGCGACCAAAACACCATCGGATAGACGCGCTTTCTCGGCGGGTTTCCAATAGCCTTCCCGGAACAAACAGACACAGGGAGCGCTTCGGCATGCAGATCACCTCGGTGGTCAACCAGAAAGGCGGGGTCGGCAAGACCTCACTCAGCGTGGGCGCGGCGGCCGCACTGGCCGAACGCGGCCGCCGGGTGCTGCTGATCGACCTCGACCCCCAGGGCCACGCGACCACCGAACTCCTCGGGCTCGACGAGGTGGCGCATGACATGCCCAGCCTGGCGAAAGCCCTGACCAAGGTATGGAAGGGGCCGATCGAGGAACTCGCCGTGCGGCATCCGCGCAGCAACCTCGGCCGGGGCGGCGCGTTCGACGTCATCCCGACCTCGCCGGGCATGTTCGACCTGATCCGGCGGCTGGACCAGTTCCGGGTGCCCGGCTGGCAGCTGGCCAGGGTCATCCAGTTCGCGAACTACGACCACATCATCATCGACTGCCCGCCCGCGCTCGACGTCCTGACCAACAACGCGCTCGCCGCTTCGCACGGGATCCTCGTGCCGGTGCAGCCGGACCGGACGAGCATCCGCGCGCTGCGCCTGCTCGCGGACCAGGTGCGTTACGTCGAACAGACCGTCGGCCGTCCGCCGATCGCCTACTACGGCCTCGTCCCCGGTCTGTACCGCCGCCCGATCTCGCACTACGCGGCGGCGGCGTTGCAGGAGTTGTACGCGTTCGGGATCCCGATGCTGTCGCACGTCCCACTCGGCGTCGTGATGAACGAGGCCGCCGCGCACGGCGTACCGGTGACGACCTACGCGCCGGAAACCTTGCAGGCGCTGTCGTTCCGGGAGATCGCGGCGACACTGGACGGCTATCTGCAGAACCATCCTGCCGCGGCGATCGTGCCCGCGGACGAGGAGTTCGTCTTCGAGGACTTCATCACCGAGGTGTCGGTGACCCGCAGTGCGAAGGACAACGGGGCACGCAAGAAGCTCTACGACCTGATGCCCAAGAAGCCGAACCGGCCCCGCTGACCAACGCCGTGAAAGGTCCTTTCCTTGCGAAATTTGCAAGGAAAGGACCTTTCATGGCGTCTGTGACCGGGGTCAGAGGCGGCAGGCCCGGATGTCCGAAGCCAGCACGGCCTTGGCACCGGTCTCGGCGAGTTCGTCCATGATCCGGTTGACCTCCTTGCGCGGCACCATCGCCCGCACGGCCACCCAGTCTTCGTCCGCCAGCGGCGCGACGGTCGGGGACTCGAGACCCGGCGTGATCGCGATGGCCGCGTCGAGCAGCGAACGCGGGCAGTCGTAGTCCAGCATCATGTAGTGCTGCGCGAAGACGACTCCCTGCAGCCGTGCCTTCAGCTGGTCCTTCGGCCGAGTGTGCTCGGTGCCGGCCCGCTGCAGCAACACCGCCTCCGACACGCAGATCGGATCCCCGAAGGCCACGAGGTTGTGCTGGCGCAGCGAACGTCCGGACTCGACGACGTCCGCGATGGCGTCGGCGACGCCGAGCTGGATCGAGATCTCGACGGCGCCGTCGAGACGGATGACCTCCGCCTCCACCCCGTGCTGCTTCAGGTTCTCGCGCACGAGGCGCGGATACGACGTCGCGAGCCGCTTGCCCTGCAGGTCTTCGGCCTTCCACTCCCGGCCCGCGGGTGCGGCGTACCGGAAGGTGGAACCGCCGAAGCCGAGGCCGAGGATCTCCTCGACCGGGGCGCCGGAGTCGAGCGCGAGGTCGCGGCCGGTGATGCCGAGATCCAGCTCGCCGGACCCGACGTAGATCGCGATGTCCTTGGGACGCAAGAAGAAGAACTCGACCTCGTTGACGGTGTCCAGCACGGTCAGGTCGCGGGCCTCATGTCGCCTGCGGTAGCCGGCCTCTCCGAGCATCTCCGACGCGGCGGCGGCGAGGGCTCCCTTGTTCGGCACGGCGACACGCAGCATTGCTTCTCCTTGGTTCTCCGGACGCGAACGCGTCACAGGTACCGGTACACGTCCTCTGTCGACAGTCCTCGGCCGAGCATGAGCACCTGCACGCGGTACAGCAGCTGTGAGATCTCCTCGGCGAGCCTGTCGTCGGATTCGTGCTCGGCGGCGATCCACACCTCACCCGCCTCTTCGAGCACCTTCTTGCCCTGCGCGTGCACTCCCGCGTCGAGCGCGGCGACGGTGCCGGAACCGTCGGGCCGCGTGCGGGCGCGGTCGGCAAGCTCGGCGAACAGCTCATCGAAGGTCTTCACAGTCTGGAGATCCTTCCATCCGCGCCCGCACCGCGCTGCCCCGGGCCGGTGTGGTGCCGGTCGCGTCACACTTCAGAACAGCGCCGCGCCGCCCCGCTCGAAGTCGAGCAGGTGCCGCTTCCGTTCGACGCCACCGCCGTATCCGGTGAGATCGCCGTTGGAACCGATCACCCGATGGCACGGCACGATGATGCTGATCGGGTTCTTCCCGTTCGCGAGACCGACCGCGCGCGACGCGGTGGGCCTGCCGAGCCGGTCGGCGAGCTGACCGTAGGAGACCGTCTCGCCATACGGGATCCCGAGCAGCCCTTCCCAGACCATCCGCTGGAATTCGGTGCCCCCGAAGCTCAGTGGGAGATCGAATTCCTTCCGCTGGCCGGCGAAGTACTCCTTCAGCTGTTTTTCGGTGTCCACGAAGATCGGCGAGCCCGGATCCGGATGGCCGAACGTCTCCTCGGCCGGGCGATGCCGCTGCTGGACCATGTACACCCCGCAGAGGCTTTCGCCGTCCGCGACCAGGGTCAGCTTGTCGTACGGGCTGTCGATGACGGTGTGCGTGCGCATGGCGCTCCTCGAAATTCAGGCGGCGGGCAGCCGGTTGATCGGGTGATCTCCGGTCGCCCAGAGGTGTTGGACGGCGTAGGCGCGCCACGGGCGCCAGCGTTCGGCGTGCGCGGCGAACGCGGACGGGCCGAGTCCGAGACCCTTCGCGGCGACCTTGACGCCGAGGTCGGTCGGCAGGAAGGCGTCCGGATCGCCGAGCGAGCGCATCGCGATGCTCTCGACGGTCCACGGGCCGAAACCGGGCAGCGCGTGCAGCCGCTCGCGGGCTCGCTGCCAGTCACTTCCCGCGCCGAGGTCGAGGTCGCCGTCGTTCAGTTCGGCCACGAGACCGAGCAGGGTCCGCTTGCGGCTCTGCGGCATCGCGAGGCTCTCCGGGTCGATGTCCGCCAGCGCGGCGGCGTCCGGGAAGACATGTGTGAGGCCGCCGTCCGGGTCGTCGATGGGGGCACCGTGCGCGAGGACCAGCCGGGCCGCGTGGGTGCGGGCCGCGGCGGTGGACACCTGCTGGCCCAGGACGGCGCGGACGGCGAACTCGTCACCGTCGACCGTCCTCGGCACCCGCCTGCCCGGCGCGGCGGCAACGAGTGGCTCGAGCAGCGGGTCCGCCGCCAGCGCCTCGTCGACCGCGATCGGGTCGGCGTCGAGGTCGAGCAGGCGGCGGCAACGGCTGATCGCGGTCGAGAGGTCTCGCAGGTCAGAGACTGTGAGACGGCAGCCGATGTAGCCGTCCTCCGGCTTGAGCGCGACGATGGCGGGACCGTGCGGGAGCCTCAGCGTCCGGCGGTACGCGCCGTCGCGCCATTCTTCGACGCCGGGGACGCCTGTCGCGACCAGATGCCCGAAGAGGTTGTCCGGGAACAACGGCTTCCGGTACGGCAAGCGCAGGCTCAGCGTGCCAGGTGCGGTGGCCGGCGCCGTGCGGACGCGAGCCCGCAGCTCCGTCGGGGACAGGGCGAAGACCTCTCGCACTGTGTCGTTGAAGGTCCGGACGCTGCCGAAGCCCGCGGCGAGGGCGACGTCGATCATCGACAGGCCGGTCGTCTCGATCAGCAGCCGTGCCGTCTGCGCCCGCTGCGCGCGGGCGAGGCTGAGCGGGCCGGCACCGAGTTCGGCGCGCACATGCCGCTCCACCTGCCGGACGCTGTAGCCCAGCCGGGCGGCCAGCCCGCTCACTCCGTGGGTGTCGACGACGCCGTCGGCGATCAGCCGCATCGCCCTGGCCACCAGGTCCGCGCGCTCGTTCCACTGCGGCGAACCCGGGCTCGCGTCCGGACGGCATCGCTTGCAGGCGCGGAACCCGGCCTCCTGCGCGGCGGCCGCGCTCGGGTAGAAGCTCATGTTCTCCGGTTTGGGCGGGACGACCGGGCAACTCGCCCGGCAGTAGATCCGCGTCGTCAGCACCGCGGTGAAGAACCAGCCGTCGAACCGGGCGTCCTTCGACTGGACCGCCCGGACGCAGCGCTCGAAATCCTCATGCACCCGGCAAGCATCACCGACCGCACGGGGCTGGGTCTAGCGGAAATGCGACATGGCGGTCAAGGCAGGAGCGCGGTCAGCGCCGACACGTCGAGACCCACCAGCGACGAACGGAACACGCGCCGTTCACCCGGCTCGACCTCGACGTCGTTCGGGATCACCACCACCGTGCAGCCCGCGGCGGCCGCCGAAGCCGCGCCCGGCGGGGAATCCTCGATCGCGACACACCGGGAAGCCGGGACTCCCAGCAACTCCGCGGCCAGCTGGTACGGCCTGGCGTTCGGCTTGTTCAGACCATCGACCTCGTCGCCGCAGACCGTGGCGGCGAAGTGCTCGCGGCCGATGGTGTTGAGCGCGAGCTCGGTCAGCGACCGTTCGGTGGAGGTGACCAGCGCCATCGGGACACCGTTGGCGCGCAACAGTTCGAGCAGCTCCTGCGCGCCGGGGCGCCACGGGAGCGGGCCGTCGAACAGATTGGCCGTGCGGCGGCGGATCCACTCCCCCATCTCCGCGATCGACTCGGGCGTGACGGGCCTGGCGCACACTTCGAGGAGGAAGGCGGCCGTGTCGTCCATATTGGACCCGACGAGACTCAGGCGCTGCTCCTCGGCCAAGGTGCCGCCGAGGCTTTCGACGGCCTCGTAGAGCGCGACGTCCCACAGCTTCTCCGAGTCGACCAGCGTGCCGTCCATGTCCCACAGCACGGCGGCGAGTCCGTCCAGTGTGGACGGTTCGGTCACGGTTCCCCCTCATGATCGGATGGACCTTCCGGGACCCACGGTAGCCGAGACGGATTCACGTCGGCGGCGAGGCCACTGCCCGAAATGTCGCGTTACGTCGGCTCCGCACGGTTCGCCCCGGCGAAACGCCACCGGACATGCCCAACGCCGCACGGCCCCCTGGTCGTAGGCTGGTCCGGTGAGTGAGCCCGTCGACGAGACCCAGCGGCCCGGCCGCGACCACCCGGATGACAGCAAGCCGATCATGATCGTCGCCTTCGAAGGATGGAACGACGCAGGTGACGCGGCCAGCCGGGCGGTCGAGCATCTCCAGCTCAACTGGGATGCGACACCGCTGAGCGAGCTGAGTCCTGACGAGTACTACGACTTCCAGGTCAGCAGACCGACCGTACGCATGGTGGACGGCGTCACCCGAAGGGTCGACTGGCCGACCACGCGGCTCTCGGTGTGCCGCCCGGAGGGCTTCAGCCGCGACATCGTGCTGGTCCAGGGCCCCGAACCGAATATGCGCTGGCGCGCCTTCTGCGCCGAACTGCTCGAGCACATCCAGCAACTGGAAGTCGCCACGGTAGTCACCCTCGGCGCGCTCCTGGCCGACACCGCGCACACCCGCCCTGTCCCGGTCACCGGGACGGCGTACGACAAGGACACCGCTTCGCAGTTCGGCCTGGAGCTGAACAACTACCAGGGGCCGACCGGCATCGTCGGGGTCCTGCAGGACTACTGCGTGCAGGCGGGCGTCCCGGCGGTGTCGATCTGGGCGGCCGTGCCGCACTACGTCTCGCATCCGCCGTCGCCCAAGGCCACGCTGGCGCTGCTGCACAAGCTCGAGGACGTCCTCGACGTCGAGATCCCGCTCGGCGCCCTGCCCGAGCAGGCCGAGGAGTGGCAGCGGACGGTCACCGAGATGGCCGAGGAGGACGAGGAGATCAGCGAGTACGTCCGGGGGCTCGAGGAGCGCGGTGACGCGGAGACCGAGTTCACGCTGGACGACGTGAGCGGGGACAAGATCGCGGCCGAGTTCGAGCGGTACCTGCGGCGGCGCCGTCCCGGCCAGGACGGTCCCGGACGCGGCTGAACTCCCGGCCACGGACTCCGAGTGAGCAAGGGACACCGGTACTGAGTTGGTCACGCCTCGTGAGTGGTAAGGACGGTTCTAACCGTCCTTACCACTCACGAGGCGTCAGAAGATGCGCCGCAGCGGGATCGGCCCCCGCGACCGCTTCCGCCACTCACGCGGATAGCCGAGCGAAACCTCTTCGAACCGCACACCGTCCGCTTCCGTGGAGCGCGGGATGTGCAGGTGCCCGTAGACGGCGACCTCCGCCCGGAAGCGCTGGTGCCAGTCCTCGGTCTCCGTCGTCCCGCACCACAGCGCGAACTCCGGGAAGTACAGCGGCTCGGTCGGGTGGCGGTGCAGCGGCCAGTGCGACATGAGGATCGTCCCGTGGTCCTCGGGGATCGCCTCCAGCCGTTCCGTGCTGATCTTCACCCGGTCGGCGCACCACGCCTGCCTGCTGGGATACGGGTCCGGATGCAGGAAGAACTCGTCCGTGCACAGCACGCCGGCCTCCCTTGCCTGCTCGATGGCCGCCAGCATCGGCAGGCCGTCGGCCGCGGGGGTGCGCCAGCTGTAGTCGTAGAGCACGAACAGCGGGGCGATCGTCAGCGGCTTCTCCTGGTGTTCCCACACCGGGTACGGATCCTCCGGAGTGAGGACGTCGATCTCGCGGCAGCGCTCGACCAAGTGCTCGTAGCGCGCCTGTCCCCGCAGCTGGCATTCATCCTTCTGGGTGGTCCACAGCTCGTGGTTTCCGGGCACCCAGACGACCTTCGCGAAGCGTTCACGCAAGGTCCTGAGCACCCCGATCACGGATTCGGCGCGTTCGGCGACGTCACCGGCCACGAGCAGCCAGTCGTCGGGGGTCCTGGGGACGACCTCGTCTACGAGCGGGGCGTTGCCCTCATGGGTGACGTGGAGGTCGCTGGTGGCGAAGAGATGCGGCACTCCACCACCGTAGCTTCACCCGGACCGGGGAACCGCCGGAATCGGGTCACGGCGCACCTTGCCCGACGCCGACACGCCCAGTACGACCAACGCCGAGACGGTGTGCAGGCCCGCCTGGACGTTGAGCAGGACACCGGAGCCCAGCACGTCGAGCAGACCGCCCGTCAACAGCGCGCCCAGTGCCGTGAACCCCGCCGTCCCGGCGAAGACGGTGCTCAGCACACGGCCGGAGCGCTCGGGGGACGCGGCGGTCTGGACCAGCGAGAGCAGACCGGAGCCGGCGAGCACTCCAGGGGCGCCGACCAGGCCGAAGAGCCCGACGAAGACACCCAGCGGCAGCGACACCGTGAGGGCCGGCAGGTTCCAGATCACCGCCGACAGCAGGCCGAGCGCCAGGCCGCCCCAGCCGAGCAGAGCCACGGGCGCGACCCTGCGGGCGACGGTGGCGACGGCGAATCCCGCGGCCAGCCCACCGAGGGCCTGCACGCCGCGCAGCAGGCCGACATCGCCTTCGGTGCCGTCGAGGATGTCGAGCACGAACACCACGAACAGCACCAGGAACATCCCCTGCGCCAGGGACGTCAGCACCACGACGACACCGGCGAGGCGAAGGCGCCCTTCGCGGGCGATCTCGCGAAGCCCGTCGATCCAGGCTCGCACCACCGGTTCGTGCGGTCCAGCCGCTTTCGGCGCGGCGACACGGGCAAACGGGCGCGCCAGCAGGGCCGAGCCGATCACGAGCACGCCGAGATAGGCCACCACGACCCAGCCAAGGCCGCCGAATCCGAGCAGGAGACCACCCGCCCAGCCGCCGGCAAGACGAGCGACGCTGCCGTTGATGCTCATCAGACCGTTGGCACCGATCAGCTCGCCGGGGGCGACCAGTTCGGGCACGAGCGCGTTGCGGGCGGGTTCGAACAACGAGGCCAGACCCGCCTGCGCGGCCATCACCCCGTAGATCACGAACACCGGGCCACCGGACGCGGCGAACAGCAGCGGCAGCGCCACGAACGCCTGTCCCGCGCACACCACGCACAGCACCAGCCGCCGGTTCCACCGGTCCGCGATCACGCCGGCGACCGGGCTCAGCAGCACCGCGGGCACCAGGCCGAGGACGATGCTCAACGCCGTGGTGGCCGCCGAACCGGTCGCCTGGAAGACGAACACCGGCAACGCGATCTGCAGCATCCACTCGGCGGTCTCGGAGAAGAAGGCCGCGATCCACAACCGCGCGAAGGCGGGTTCTCTCAACGGTTTCATCTGCTCGGCTTCCCCTCTGCGTCGATGCGCAAGAACGCCCGCAGTCCCAAGTGGACCGGAAGGGCTTCCGCGGGAGCGTCTTCACGGATCGACCCGACGTAGGGCCGCACGAGCGCGTCGATTCCCCGGACCAGTTCGTCCAGCTCGCCCGCGGTCACCCGCAGCGAGTAGTTGTTGATCCCCGACGCGTCCCGCCATTCCTCGTCGAGCCGGTCGGCGGCGTCGAGATAGCGCTCGGTCAGCTCCTTCTCCCGCGCGAGGGTGGTGCCGACGACCGCCAGTTGCGCGCCGCGCAGCTCCGGGTCGTCGCCGAACTCGATGCCGACCTGGCACGCCCGCCACGGCCGCTCCCGCCCGTCCTCCCCTTCGACCCGCTCCACGAGACCGTGCTGCGCCAGCTGACGGAGATGCCAGCTGCAGTTCGAGGCCGTCGAGCCGACGGCCTCCGCGCACTCGCTCGCGGTCCGCGGACCGACCGCCATGAGGTGGTCCACCAGCGCCGAACGCAGCGGATGCGCCAGCGCCCGCATCAGCTCGACGTCTTCGATCCGCTTGCGCGGCGGTAACCCGGTCATCGGCCCAGCCAATCTGAAAGAAGTCTTTCGAAATTTCTCTTTCAGATTCACAGGTGGCCGACCGGATGTCAAGGCGCCCCGGATACCCTTGCCGGGACAGTTGCTGCACGATGCAGTCACTGCATGACTCAACGACTTAACAAGGAAGCACATGCCTGACCAGCGCGAACTCGCCACCGCGGCGGCTCTGGAGATCCCCCGGTTCGTCAGCGCGACCGTCCTGTTCCAGACGGCCATGGCGGAGCGACTCGGGATCAGCGCCACCGAGCTGCACGGCCTCCAGCTGGTCATCAGCGGTGCCGCGACCTCGCCGACCGGGCTGGCACGGGCCCTCGGCATGACCACCGGCGCGGTGACCCGGATGCTCGACCGCATGGAGGAGCGACGCCTGGTCGAACGCGTCCCCGACCCGGCCGACCGGCGCCGCCTCGCGATCCGCCCACTACCCGACCGGCTCGACGATGTCGCCGACCTCTACTCCCCCATGGCCCGCTTCTTCGGCGACCGCCTCGGCAGACTTGACCGGCGCCAGCTCACCGCGCTTCTCGGCGTCATGACCGACGGGCGCGCGTTCGCCGAACAGGAGGCCGCTCGCCTGCGCTCCGAAAAGGGGGTTGACTAACGCTACACGGGTTGCGTTAGACTGCTCGCATCATGGACAACTGACATCGCACCTTCCCGCTCCGAGGCGGCTTCGGTCGAGCACCGCTCCCGTAAGCCATGAGGCCCGGCGGGGATCCCTCATGTCCGAGAACACGGTGATGTCGTATGTCTCTTTCCCTGATCGCCAAGGACCTCGTCCATTCCTACGGTGCCCGCGTCGTCCTCGACGGCGTCAACCTGACCGCTTCGGCGGGACAGCGGCTCGGACTGGTCGGCGAGAACGGCGTCGGCAAGTCCACGCTCCTGCGGTTGCTGGCCGGGGTCGAAGAGCCGCAGAGCGGTGAGGTGCTGCGAGGTGACGATCTCGGGTTCCTCTTGCAGGAGCTGCCTTTCCCGCTCACCGCGCGGTTCTCCGACGTCATCGACGACACGCTCGCCGAGATCCGGCGAGCGTCGGCGAGGCTCGACGAGCTGACCGCGGCGCTGGCTCGGCGGCCGGACGACGCCGCCGTGCTCGACGAGTACGGCACCGTCCTGGAATGGGCCCAGGCACACGACCTGTGGGACGCCGACCGGCGTGCCGAGGTCGTGTGCGCGGGTCTCGGGCTCGCCGGGATCGACCCGGCGCGCGAACTGGGCACCCTGTCGGGCGGGCAACGGTCGAGGCTCGGCCTGGCGGCGTTGCTGATCCGGCGACCGGGCACGCTCGTCCTGGACGAGCCGACGAACCACCTCGACGACGCCGCGATGGAGTTCCTGGAGCAGCATCTCGCCTCGCTGACCGGTGTCCTCGTGCTGTCGTCGCACGATCGCGTGTTCCTCGACGCGGTGTGCACCGACATCGTCGACCTCGACCCGGCCCTGGGCGGACCGCCCCGGTACGGCGGCACGTATTCCGACTACCTGGACCAGAAACGGGCCGAACGGGCGCGCTGGGAGCAGCGCTACGCCGAAGAACAGGACGAGCTCAAGGAACTGCGTGAGTCGGTGGCCGTCACCGCGCGCAACGTCGCGCACAACCGGCCGCAGCGCGACAACGCCAAGATGCTCTACGACTTCAAGACCGGGAGGGTGCAGAAGCAGATCTCACGCCGAGTCCGCAACGCCCAGCTGCGGCTGGCCGAACTGGAACGCGACCAGGTGCGGAAACCGCCCGCGCCGCTGCGGTTCCAGGGCGAGCTGACCGGCGAACCCGGAGAGGGCAAGACGGCGATCTCCGTACGGGACATCGAGATCGCCGGACGGTTGCGGCTGGCGACCTTGGACGTCACCACGACGTCGAGGCTCCTGATCACCGGCGGGAACGGCGCCGGGAAGTCGACGCTGCTGTCCGTCCTCGCCGGCTCGCTGACACCCGACTCCGGCACCGTCCTTTCCGGACGCGGCGTGCGGATCGGCATGCTGGCTCAGGACGTCGCGTTCGCCGAGCCGGAGAAGACCGCGCAGCGGACCTACGCCGAAGCCCTCGGCGAGGACGCTCCCCCGTTGCGCGGCCTGGGATTGCTGGCCCCGCGCGATCTCGGGACCCGGGTGGGCGCGTTGTCGGTCGGGCAGCGGCGGCGGCTCGCGCTGGCATTGCTGATCGCCGACCCGCCGGAGGTGCTCCTGCTGGACGAGCCGACGAACCACATCTCGCTCACCTTGGCCGAGGAGTTGTTCACCGCGCTCGATTCCGCGCCGGGTGCCGTCGTCATCGCGTCGCATGACCGGTGGCTGCGGCGCGATTGGGCGGGTGACCACCTCCGGTTGGAAGCCGGGCGCGTCGCCGTGTAGGGCGTTATACACACTGCCGGGGCGGGAACTTCCCGCCCCGGCAGTGTTCGTCAGAGTTCGATGCCGAGCAGCGCGTCGACGGCGTTCCGGATCAGCCCGGGCGCGGCCGGGTCGGTGCCGGAGCGGTTCAGCGCCTGCTCGGCCCAGGCGTCGACGGCCGCGAGCGCCTTGGGCGTGTCGAGGTCGTCGGTGAGGTGGTCACGCAGGCGCGCGACGGTGTCCTCCGCCGCCGGGCCGGTGCCGAGGGAGACGGCTTCGCGCCAGCGCGCGAGGCGCGCTTCGGCGTCCGCCTGCAACTGCGCGGTCCACGGCCGGTCCTCGCGGTAGTGGCCGGCGAACAGCGCGAGCCGGATCACGCCCGGGTCGACCTTGTCGGCCCGCAGCCGCGATACGAACACGAGGTTCCCGCGCGACTTCGACATCTTCTCGCCGTCAAGGCCGATCATCCCGGCGTGCACGTAGTGCCGCGCGAACGGCCTGTCCCCCGCGACGGCTTCCGCGTGCGCGGCGCTGTACTCGTGGTGCGGGAAGATCAGGTCCGAGCCGCCGCCCTGGACGTCGAAGCCGAGGCCGAGCCGGTTGACCGCGATCGCGCTGCACTCGATGTGCCAGCCCGGCCGCCCCGCGCCCAGTTCGGACTCCCACGACGGCTCACCCGGCCGCGCCATCCGCCACAGCAACGCGTCGAGCGGGTGCCGCTTGCCGGGACGGTCCGGGTCGCCGCCGCGTTCGGCGAAGAACTTCGCCATGGTCTCGGCGTCGTAGTTCGACTCCGAACCGAAGTGCCCGGTCGCGTTGTGCTCGAAGTAGATGTCCGGGTACTCCGCGTCGTCCGCGCGGTACGCGCTGCCGTTCGCCACCAGCTTGGCGATGACCTCGACGATCTCCGGGATGCTCTCGACCGCCCCGACGAACTGCCGCGGCGGCAGCACCCGCAACGCGGTCATGTCCTCGCGGAACAGCGCGGTCTCGCGCATGCCGAGGACGACCCAGTCGTCCTTGTCGCGCTCGGCGCGCTCCAGCAGGGGCTCGTCGATGTCCGTCACGTTCTGCACGTAGTGGACGTCGTGCCCGGCGTCCCGCCACAGGCGGTTCACCAGGTCGAATGTCAGGTACGTGGCGGCGTGCCCCAGATGGGTGGCGTCGTACGGCGTGATGCCGCAGACGTACATCCGGGCGGTCGACCCGGGCGCCGTGGGGCGGATCTGCCCCGTCGCCGTGTCGTGAAGCCGCAGCGGACGGGGGGTGCCGGGGATACGGGGCACGTCGACCGATGACCAAGTCTGCATACCTCGACTGTAAGCGGAGCCGCCGCGCCGTTCCCGTCCGGTGGGAGACGGACACGGCCGGAGTAACCGATTCGCTATCCCGTGACCCGTTCGGCGTTGGCGTGGACGGCGTCCCGGATGTACTCGCCGAGGCCCGGTCGCTGGTCCGGCTCACGCACCAGGAAGCCGAGCTGGACCGGCTCGGTCGCGTACAGCCCGGCGAGCTCCCGGTGCGTCGCGAGGTCGCAGTCCCCCATGAACGCCGCGAGCATCCGGCGGTGCTCCTCGGCGAGGTCCATCGCCGCGCGGCCGTCGGCGGGCGCGCCGGAGTCGAAGACGGCGAGCAGCCGCCGGACCCAGTCCTCCCGGAGCTTCTCCGCCTCGATCCATTCCTGCTTTGACCGCGGGATGGCCGCCGCCTGCCAGTGCGGCGTGTCCCCCCACCGGCGGACGGCCTCCTCCGCGTAGCCCTCCGGCTCACGGAACTCGCCGAAGACCTCGAACCGCTCCTCCGCGGTCAGCGCGGCTCCGGCCTCCTTCGCTGCGATCACCCGCTCGACCGTTTCGGCCATCCGCGTCAGCTCGAAGATCCGCTCGGCGAGCAGCACCCGCTGGCGCCGCAGGTGCTCCAGCGCGTCGACCGCCGGGTCGTCGATCACCTTCGCGATCGTCTCGAGGCCGAACCCGAGTTCGCGGTAGAACAGGACGCGCTGCAGGCGGTCGAGGTCGTCGTCGCTGTAGCTCCGGTACCCCGCCGCCGTCCGCCCGCTCGGGCACAGCAGGCCGATCTCGTCGTAGTGATGCAGCGTGCGCACGGTGACCCCCGAGAGCGCCGCGACCTTTCCGACCGAGTACCCCATCGGGCCAGCGTAAGCGAGTTCAGCGCTTCCTGGTTCGCAGGTAGTCGCCGACCACGGCGGCGCCGAGCCCGTCCAGATCCGGAGCGACGACACGGCCGCCCGAGCGGCGCGCGATGAGGTCGACGAACTCCGTCAGGCGCGGGTCGTCCCCGAGCCGGAACACCGTCACCGACGCGCCCAGCTTCGCCATCCTGTCCACTTCGGACAGGGTTTTGAGCAGGGTCCTCGGCTGGGGCGGGTAGTCGAACTCCGCCGTGCCGTCGGGCTCGAGATGTGCCGTCGGCTCCCCGTCGGTGACCATCAGGACCACCGGCTGCGCGTCGGGATGCCGCCGCAGATGCCGTCCGGCCAGGAGCAGCGCGTGGTGGGCGTTGGTGCCCTGTTCCCAAGCGCCCTCCAGGCCCACCAGCTCGGCCAGTTCGACCGACGTCGCGTAGCGGCCGAAGGTGATCAGCTGGAGCGCGTCGTTGCGGAACCGGGTGCTGATCAGCTGGTGCAACGCGAGTGCCGTCCGCTTCATCGGCAGCCAGCGACCCTCCTGCACCATCGACCACGACGTGTCCACGAGCAACGCCACCGCCGCGCGCGACCGATGTTCGGTCTCGATCACCTCGACGTCGGAGACGTCCATCCGGACCGACCGCTCGCCCACCGAAACCGAACGCAGGACCGCGTTGCGGACCGTTCTGGAGACGTCCCACGGCTGCATGTCCCCGAACCGCCACGGCCTGGTGGCGCCGGTCGGCTCGCCCGCGGCTCCGGCGGACTCCGTCTCCCGTTGGCCGGTCTTGCCGCGCAAAGCGTTCACGACGTCAGCGAGCGCCGTCTCCCCCAGCCGCCGTAAAGCCTTGGGCGACAACCGGAGCGTGCCATCGGGGGCACGTTCGAAGAGACCTTGGCGCCGGAGTTCGCGTTCCAGTTCGGACAACCGCCGCGCGTCGACGCCCGCATCGGGTCCGAGCCGGCGTTCGAGAGCGTCGACGTCGATGTCCTCCAGCCTCGCGCCGGGGTAGGACTGGCCGAGCTGTTCGGCCAGCGCGTCCAGTTCGGCGAGATCGGACATCGCCCGGGCGCCTTCCCCGAGGCCCAGCGGATCGTTGCCCCGGAACCGTTCGGAAGACGTCCAGTCCTCGCCGGGCCGCAGCGCCCGCAACTGGGCGTCCAAAGTGGACAGCTGCTGCGCGAGCCGAGGGTCGCCGAACGCCTGCTGCGACAGTTCGGCCAGTTCGGCCCGCTGTTCCGGCGTCATCGAGTTCAACATTCGTTGCGCGGCCGCGGCACGAGCGGCGAGGACATCGATCAGCTCCTCGACGTTCTTCGGGTTCTCCGGGAAGAACTCGCCGTGCTCGCGCATGAACTCCGCGAACCGCTCCGGGACGTCCTCCCTGCCCTGTGCGTGCGCGGCCAGGAGCGCGTTGAGGTCGGCGAGCATCCGGTTCGCCCGCTCGGCCTCTTCCGGCCCGGCGTTCCGCAGCGCCTCCTTCATCCCCTCGAAACGAGAATCCAGCAGCTCACGGCCGAGCAGGTCACGGATCTTCTCGTAGTTCTCCCTGCCCTCCCGCGAGCGCCAGTCGTACCCGGAGAGTTCGCGCACGGCCGCCGCCGTCCCCGGCGGCAACGCGTCCAGCTGAGCTTCACGGAAGCGGGCGTCGTCGTCCGGATCGGGGAACAGCTCGCGCCGCTCGGCCTCCAGCGCCTGGTCGAGCAACCGCTGGACCTCCTGGAGCGTGCCGTCCAGCCGGTGCCGCCGCTGGATCTCCGACCGGCGCTGCCAGAGCCGCCTGGTCAGTTCGTCGAGCCCGGCGGTGCGCGGGGTGCCGCGGCGCAGCAGTTCTTCCAGCGCGGACCGGGGCGAAGCGCCCGCCATGACGTCGCGGCCGATCTCGTCGAGCGCGTCCCGCAGGTCCGCCGGCGGCGCCAGCGGATCGGGGCCGTTGTCCCACGGCCCGTACGAATATCCCTCCGGGAGGAGACTCATCGGCCGTAGACGGTCGTCGAGTCGTCGGAGTCCTTGGCGAGTTTCCTCGACAGGAACAGGGATTCCAGTGCCAGTTCGACCGCGGCCGCGATCCGCCCGGCCGGTTCGTCCGGACCGACGCCGGCGCGCGCGGCGACGTCGTGGAGCACGGGCAGTTCCGGCAGTGCGGCGAGGACGTCCTTGCCGGGTACGCGTTCCCCGGTGGCGACCAGATGCCCGGACTCGACGGCGTCGGCCAGCGGCAGCAGGTCCAGGCCGGCGAACCGCGAACGGGCCGTCTCCGCGACCGCCCGGCGCAGCAGGTGCACGAGGTGCTCGGTCTCGCGTCCCTCCTCCCCCGGCTCGAATTCGAGCTTGCCGCGCAGGACGCCGGGGACCGCGTCGAGGTCGACCGGACGCGCCACGGCGGGTTCCTCACCGGTCAGCGCGGACCGGCGCAGTGCCGCCGCGCCGACCGTTTCCGCCGCGGCGACGGCGAACCGGGCCGAGACACCCGACCGCTGGTCGATCACCGGCGACTCGCGCAGGTTCCGCACGAACCGGGCGAGCACCTCCAGCAGCGGCTCGCCGACTTCGGCGACCAGCCGGGCCTCCTGCCGGACGACCGCGATCTCCGCCTCGACGTCGAGCGGGTAGTGCGTGCGGATCTCGGCGCCGAACCGGTCCTTGAGCGGGGTGATGATGCGGCCGCGGTTGGTGTAGTCCTCCGGGTTGGCCGTCGACACCAGCAGCACGTCCAGCGGCAGGCGCAGCGTGTAGCCGCGCACCTGGATGTCGCGTTCCTCCATCACGTTCAGCAGCGCGACCTGGATGCGCTCGGCGAGGTCCGGCAGCTCGTTGATCGCCACGATGCCGCGATGGGCGCGCGGGACGAGTCCGAAGTGGATGGTCTCGGGATCGCCGAGGCTGCGGCCTTCCGCGACCTTCACCGGATCGACGTCACCGATCAGGTCACCGACCGAAGTGTCCGGTGTGGCCAGTTTTTCCGTGTACCGCTCGTCGCGGTGGCGCCAGGTCACCGGCAGCGCGTCGCCGAGTTCGGCGGCACGGCGGCGCGATTCCGGGGTGATCGGGTCGAGCGGATGCTCGGCCAGCTCGGCGCCCTCGATGACGGGCGTCCATTCGTCGAGCAGCCCCGCGAGGGTGCGCAGCAGGCGGGTCTTGCCCTGGCCTCGTTCGCCGAGGAGGACGACGTCGTGCCCGGCCAGCAGCGCGCGTTCCAGTTGCGGCAGCACGGTGCGCGAGAACCCGACGATCCCTGGCCAGGCGTCTTCCCCGGCGCAGAGCTTGGCGAGGAGGTTGTCGTGCAGCTCTTGTTTGATCGACCGCGGCAGGTGACCCGCCGCGCGAAGGTCCCCGGCGGTCCGGGGCAGGTTTGCGGGAACATCGTTCACCCGTTCGACGCTACGTCGCGAGCGTGGTCCCTGTCGACGTGAAGCAACTCCAGCTCCGGCGATCGCGAACGGCAAGCCTGGGTTAACCCTCCCATAGCCGGGTTTCGCCGAAAGCACGACTAAAATCAATCCGGTGTGCCGTCCTAGTGCGACCCTCGCGGTCTGGTCTTCGGCGTGGCTGAACGGAGCCGCCGCCTCCGACGACGTCCTTGACGCCCTGCAGGTCTGGGGCGAAGCCCATGACTTCGTCGCCGCGGACGCGGCGGCCGCCGAAGCGTTCGACCTGCCGCTCGCGTTCAACCGGGCCGCGACCCCGGTCCAGCTGCTGCTCGCCCTGCGCGCGCAGGGCGCCAAGAGCATGCAGCTGCTGCTCCCGGTACCCGGCGACGTCCGGGGCCTGGGTGGCGGCGGGCCGTTCACCGAGGCCGCGCTGCGGATCGGAGAGGCCGTCCTGCTGCCGGACCTCGGCTACGGCGTGGTCCCCGAGGCGATCGCCGAGGGGCTCATGCGGTGGACGGTGTACTCGGTGCCCATGCCGGGCGTCCTCGAGTACCGCCCGCTGGGCGAGGCCGAACACGGTCTGACCGACGCGATCCGCGCGAGTGCGGGCGCGTTGCAGGCGCTGGACGTCGCCAGCGAGCGGCCAGGGGTGCGGGCGGAACTCTCGGCGCGGCTGCGGGCCACCACCGACGCGCCCTGGCCCGCCGGGATGCCCAGCCGGGCGCTGCGGGTGCTCCAGCGTTCCCAGGAGATCGCGGCGATACTCGCCATCGCCGAATCCGACGATCCGGGCGGCGCGCTCTCTTCGTCGGCGGCGCTCCGGCGGGCGGAGGCGCTGCGGCCGCTGACCGAAGCGGTCCGCAACGCCCGCTACGCGGCGATCAACGAAGCGGTGCGAGTGTTCGCCGAACAGGCGGACAGGCACCCGTAGCGGTTCACGTGGTCACTGTGTGCTTTTTCTGGACTTTCTCGGCATAGCGGACGGACCACAGCGAAAGCCCGCCGATGACGGCGAGCAGCAGGACCACGCTGAGCGCGTTCATCACGTCGGCCGACAAGGTGTACACCAGCGGCACCCGGATCGCGGCCTCCAGCAGCAGCGCCACTCCCCACACCGCCGACATCCGGGTGAACGCCCGCCGGAACTCGGGGACCTTGTCGCCGAGCCGGTCGATCTCCGCGCGTTTGGCCGCGCTGGAGCCTGCCCGCACGGCGACGAGCACCATGGGCGTACGGCTGAAGCAGCTGAGCAGCAGGACGATCGCGGCGGTCGCGGTGGCGAAGGATTCCTTCAGCAACAGGAATTTCGCGTCCCCGGTGACCAGCGAAAGCACCAGCCCGACCCCGAGCACACCGGCCAGCAACGCGGCGAAGCCGTCGAAGGACCGGTCCCGGACGGCGACCCACACGATCCGGGCCGCCGCCACCCCCGCCCCGGCCAGCAGCGAGACCTGCTCGCTCTGTCCGGCGAGCCGGAGCCCGTAGTAGGCGGCCAGCGGGAGCGCGACGTCCCAGAGCAGCAAGGACAGCGTGGGGTTCTTGGCGCGCGCGGTCACGAGTCCATCTCGCACTCGGACAGGAACTTCAGAACACGTGCGTTGACCTCGTCCGCCGCTTCCCCGGCGATGGCGTGGGTCGCCGAGGGCCACAGTTCGACCTGACCTCGCGACAGGAACTCACGGGCGCGGGCGGCCGCCCGTTCCGGGTGGTGGATGACGCTGCGCCCGGCGATGAGGGCGAGCACGGGCATCCGCACGGAGCGCAATTGCTCATCGGTGAACAACCTGGGCGACGGCAGGGCGATGCGGTAGGTCCGCATCCCCTCGTCGATCACCCGCGCGACCGGATCCGTGGCGTCGACTTCCGCGCCGCCGGAGATCCAGTCGAGGAACGACGGGCGGGTCCATCGGTTGATTCCGGGGATCGCGGCGAGCGTGGAGCGGAAGACCAGTCCCGCGGTCAGACCGCCGAACGTCAGCACGGGGTCGATCACGGTGAGCGATTTCAGCCGTTCCGGTGCCCGCACGGCGAGGTTGGTCGCGAGCCAGCCACCGAACGAGTACCCGATCAGGTGCACGGACGGCAGGTCGAGCTCGGCGAGCACCGTGCTCGGCCACGCGGCCTGGTCCGCGGCGTCGCGGATCGGGGCGGTCTGCTCGCTGCGGCCGGCTTCGCCGATGAGGTCCACCGCGAAGACCTCGCCGTGCCCGAGCAGCGCGGTGAGGTTGGGTTCCCACATCACCGCGGTCCCCGCGCGGCCGGGCAACAGCACGATCGGCGTCGCACCCGGCTCCCCGAACCGGTACACGCGCGCCACCCCGAACGCCGTCCGGACGTCGTGGATCCCGGTCGGCGCGGGCAAGGCCGCCAAACCTCGTTCGTAGACGGCCTCGTACTCGGCGCGCGCCTCCGGCGAGGCGAATCCGCCCACCTTCATTCTCACCCCTCCTTTTTACGGTACGATCGGATTGTAACCAGTTGGTGAGAAGTTTGCAATCCGATCGGACTGTCAAAAGGAGTACGGGTGCCCAAACGAGTCGATCACGAGGACCGGCGGCGGCAGATCGCCGCGGCCGTTCGCCGCATCGCGGCCGACCGGGGGCTCGAAGGGGTCAGCCTGAACGAGGTCGCGGCAGAAGCCGGTATCTCGAAGGGCTCCGTCCAGCACTACTTCGCGTCGAGGGACGAGATGCTGCGCTACGCGACGACCACCCTGCGAGGTGGCATTGAGGAGCGCATCGCCACCCCGTCCGAGCCGCGGGTCCGAGACCTGCTCATCGCCCTGCTCCCCCTGGACGAGGCAGGCCGGGACCACGCGCTCGTCGCGAACGCCTTCGTGGTGCGCGCGCTCAAGGATCCGGAGATCGCCGGCCACTTCCGGACCGGGCACGGCCAGCTCCGCGACGCGGTGGCAGCCCTGCTCATCGCCGGCCAGGACGCCGGTGACCTCCTGCTCACCGGCGACCCGGCCACGGAGGCCGACCTCCTGCTCGCCCTAGTGGCCGGCCTGGGCGACGCGGTGCTGCTCGGCTACCAGACCGGCGACGAGGCCATCGCCCTCATCGACCTCCACCTGTCGAGGATCGCCGCCCGATGACGATCGATCTCGTGAGTGGCAAGGACGGTTAGCGCCGAGGTACGTCTGTTTTTGTGGCGACAGGTCCGTGAAGGCCTCCTTGCCTACCCTGAAGGTAGGGAAGGAGGCCTTCACGGACTACGCGCGATCGCCACCCATAGCCTCAGCGACATCACTGGTCCCAGCAGCCACAGTGGCGGCGCAGGAAGAGCGGCGGTGGCCGCTGAGCACTTAAGGGCGCGCGGGCCTCTTGGCGGGCTCGCAACATCCGATCGCACAAGGCGCCCCGTTGACCGTGCACCCGGCAGCCGGGAACGGCGACAGCTTCCGCGCCGGCAGCCCCTCGGTGTGTTCCCGGACCAACTCCACGACGAGTTCGGCGAACCGCGGGTCGGTATCCGGCGTCGCGGCCCGCGCGAAGCCCATGCCATGTTCCGCGGCCCGCTCGGCGGCCTCGTTGTCGAGGTCCCAGATCACCTCGAGGTGATCGGAGACGAAACCCACCGGGCAGACGACCACCGAGGTGACACCTTCCGCGTGCAGCGCGTCGATGTGGTCGACGATGTCCGGCTCCAGCCACGGCACCTGCGGCGGGCCGGAGCGCGACTGCCAGACAACGTCGTAGGTCTCGATCCCCGCTTCGGCCGCGACGAGGCGGGCGGCCTCGGCGATCTGGCGCGAGTAGCGCCGTCCGCCTTCCGACGGCGGGCCGGACGCGGTGTCGGCGGACTCGGGCACCGAGTGGGCACAGAACACCGTGCGGGTTCCGGGCTGGTTCCCCAGTTTCGCGTGCGCGGCGCGGACGGCGTCGGCGAAGGCGGCGATGAACAGCGGGTGGTCGAAGAACTGCCGCAGCTTCACCAGTTCCGGCGCGCCGTCGCCGACCGCCGCGCGGGCACGCTCGATGTCCTCGTCGTACTGACGGCAGGCGGAATAGCCGCCGTACGCGCTCGTCGGGAAGACCAGGACGCGCCGAGCGCCCGCCTCGGTGATCTCGGCGAGGGTGTCCTCGACCATCGGCCGCCAGTTGCGGTTGCCGAAGTGAACGGGCAGGTCGATCCCGGCGGCCGCGAGTTGCTTCTCCACCGCGGAGATCGCGTCCCGGTTGAGCCGGTTGATCGGCGAGACCCCGCCGAAGTGCTGGTAGTGCTCGGAGACCTCGAGCAGGCGTTCCCGGGGGACCCCACGGCCCCGCGTGACGTTCTCCAGGAACGGCATCACCTCGTCGGGTCCCTCGGGACCACCGAACGAAAGCCAAAGCAGCGCGTCGTAACCCACCCTGCCATCTTGCCGCTATGGCGCCCCGCACGCTGACCCGGCCCATTTTGAACCGACCGATCCAAAACCTGGTACGGTCATTTCCATGGCCAGGCCGAAGGAATTCGACGAGCGCGCCGCGATCGGGCGCGCCATGGACGCCTTCTGGGCACGCGGCTACGAGGGCACGTCGACACAGGCCCTCTGCGAAGCCACCGGTTTGGGCCGCAGCAGCATCTACAACACCTTCACCAGCAAGCACGAACTGTTCATGCGCGCGCTCGATCACTACGCCGATCGCGGGATCGTGGCCAGGACGGCCTTGCTGGAGGAATCCGGGACCGGCGTCGAGCGATTCCGTGCCCTGTTCTCGTGCACGATCGACGAGGAGGTCGCGCACCACGGACGGGGCTGCCTCGTGGTCAACACGGTGGCCGAATTCGGCGGGCGCGACCCCGAGGTCAAGGCGCGGATCGAGGCCGACACCCGGCGGCATCTCGCCCTTCTTTCGGCCTGCGCCAAGGAAGGGCAGCTCGACGGGACGATCGACGGCGATCGCGACCCCGGTGCGATCGCCGAGTTCGCGCACAGCACCGTCGCCGGCCTCCGGCTGATGTCCCGCCGAGGCGCCGACCGGGCGGCCATGGAGTCCGTCGCCGCCATCGCACTGGACGCGATCGCCGCGAAGTAAGACCTCGAACGAATCCCGTGCGCGACGCTGCCCACATTTTGGACTGATCGATACAAAACTGGAGGGACTTCCCGTGCCTTTGGCAGTCTGCGTACTCGGACTGAGCGTGTTCGCGCTCGGCACGTCCGAGTTCATGATCACCGGCCTGCTTCCGGGGATGGCGGCCGATCTGAACGTCGGCATCCCGGAGGCCGGGCTGCTCATCTCGGCGTTCGCGATCGGCATGGTCGTCGGCGCTCCCCTGCTCGCGATCGCGACGCTGCGGGTGCCGAGGCGCGCCACCCTCATGGCCTTGCTCGTCGTCTTCGGCGTTTCGCACGTCGTCGGCGCGCTGGGCTCCGGGTACGCCCTGCTCTTCGCGACGCGTGTCGTCAGCGCGGTCGCCTGCGCCGGATTCTGGGCGGTCGCGGCGGCCACCGCCGTCGCGCTGGTGCCGGTCGAGCGCCGTGGCCGCGCGCTGGCCATCCTGGTCGGCGGACTCACCGTCGCGAACATCGCCGGCGTCCCCGCGGGGACCTTCCTCGGCCAGCACGCGGGCTGGCGGGCGGCCTTCTGGGCGGTCACGGCGCTGACCGTCGTCGCGTTGATCGGGGTCTTCGCCCTGATCCCGGAGACCCAGAACGGTGCGGACAAGACCGACGTCGCGACCGAACTGCGGCTCTACCGCGGCGGCCGGTTCTGGCTGGCGCTCGGCGTGATCGCGCTCGCGCAGGCGATGATCTTCGCGACCTTCAGCTACCTCGCGCCCTTGCTGACCGAGGTCGCCGGGCTGCCGGAAAGCTGGGTGCCGGGAGTCCTGTCGCTGTTCGGGCTCGGCGCGCTGATCGGCATCACCGCGGGTGGCAGGCTCGCCGACGCGAGGCCTTTCGCGACCCTCTACGGCGGCCTCGCCGTCGCCCTGCTCGCCCTGGTCCTGCTCGCGATCTCCGGCCCGGCGACCCCGGTCGCGATCTTCGCCGTGTTCCTGTTCGGCGTCGCCGGATTCGGGGTCAACCCCGCTTTGAACGTCCGCGCCTTCGCCGTGGCGGGCAACGCGCCCACGCTCGTCGGCGCGAGCACGACGGCCGCGTTCAACGTCGGCAACACCCTCGGCCCGTGGCTCGGCGGCGAATCGATCGACGCCGGTCTCGGCTACCCCAGCGTCGCGTGGGTGAGCGTCGGGCTCGGGGTCGCCACCGTCGTCGCGCTCACCTTCGCCGCCGGTGTCCAGCGCACCGACGACACCCGCCTGCTCCGCGAACCCGTTACCCAGTAGGGAGAATCATGTCCGAACGAACCCGATCCACCCTTGCCGAGTTCTTCCGCCGAATGTCCACAGGGGACACCGACGGAGCCACGGAACTGTTCGCCGACAGCGTCGCGTGGGACATCCCCGGTGCGACCGAGCTGGTCCCGTGGATCGGCCCGCGCCGGAATCCGGCGGAGATCCGCGAGTTCTACGACCTGCTCGACAAGGGCCTCGTCAAGGACCGGTTCGACGTCGAACGCGTTCTCGTCGACGGGCCGCACGCGGTCGCGATCGGCCGCCTCCGCTCGACGATCCGCAGCACCGGCAAGGTGATCGAGACGGCCTTCACCATCGAGTTCGAGCTGAACGACGACGGGCTGATCACCAAGTACCTGCTGCTCGAGGACTCGTGGCACGTCGCGAACGCCGTCCTCCCCTGATCCCACCAGCCCGCAGGGCCGTGAAGGCCTCCTTGCCTACCCTGAAGGTAGGCAAGGAGGCCTTCATTACTCCGGCAGCCACCACCGGAAGCGCGTGAAGAGACCTAGATGCCGAGAGCGTGCACTCCGCCGTCGACCATGATCATCGAGCCGGTGGTGGCGGGCAGCCAGTCCGACAGCACGGCACAGACGGACTTCGCCGTCGGGTCCGGGTCGGAGCTGTCCCAGCCGAGCGGCGCACGGTCGCCCCAGCCTTCCTCCAGCTCGGAGAAGCCCGGGATCGACTTCGCCGCCATGGTCTTCATCGGACCGGCGCTGACCAGGTTGACCCGGATCCCCTTCGGGCCGAGGTCGCGCGCCAGGTACCGGTTCACCGACTCCAGCGCCGCCTTCGCGACACCCATCCAGTTGTAGACGGGCCACGCGACGCGCGCGTCGAAGTCCATGCCGACGATCGACGAACCGCGCGACAGCAGCGGCAGGGTCGCGACGGCCAGCGCCTTGAAGGAGTACGCCGAGACGTCGACGGCCACCTTCACGTCCTCGCTCGGAGCGTCCAGGAACGGCGCGCCGAGGCAGGACTGCGGGGCGAACCCGATCGAGTGCAGCACGCCGTCGAGACCGTCGACGTGCTCACGGACGCGGTCGGCGAGCGAGTCGAGGTGCTCCTGGTTGGTGACGTCCAGCTCCAGCACCGGCGCCTCCTCGGGGAGACGCTTGGCGATGCGCTCGACGAGCGACAGCCTGCCGAAGCCGGTGAGCACGACCTTCGCGCCCTCCTGCTGCGCGATCTTGGCCGCGTGGAACGCGAGCGAGGCGTCGGTGATGACGCCGGTGATCAGCAGGCGCTTGCCTTCGAGCAGTCCTGGCACGGGACCTCCAGTCCGGAGTGGTTTGCGATCGGTACGGGAAAACGGGGACGTCAGTGGCCCATGCCGAGGCCGCCGTCGACCGGCAGCACCGCGCCGTTGACGTAACCGGCCTCTTCGGAGGCGAGGTAGCGGACGGCGGCGGCGATCTCCGACGGCTCGGCGTACCGGCCGGAGGGAACCTGGGCGAGGATCTCCTTCTTGCGGTCCTCGCCGAGCTCGTCGGTCATGTCCGTGGCGACGAAGCCCGGCGCGATGACGTTCGAGGTGATGTTGCGCGAGCCCAGCTCACGCGCCAGCGAACGGGCGAGACCGACGAGGCCGGCCTTGCTCGCCGCGTAGTTGACCTGCCCGGCGGACCCGGTGAGCCCGACGACGGACGAGATGAAGATGTAGCGGCCCCACTTGCCGCGGAGCATGCCGCGGGAGGCACGCTTGGCGACCCGGTACGCGCCGGTGAGGTTGGCGTCGACCACGCGGGTGAACTGCTCCTCGCTCATGCGCATGAGGAGGGTGTCGTCGGTCATGCCGGCGTTCGCGACGAGGATCTCGACCGGGCCCTGGTGCTCCTCGACGAGTTTGAAGGCGGCGTCGATCTGCTCGGCGTCGGTGACGTCGGCCTGCACCCCGAAGAGGCCCTCGGGCGCGCCGGAACCGCGGTGCGTGATCGCGACCTTGTGCCCCTGCGCCGCGAGGTCCTTCGCGATCGCCAAACCGATGCCGCGGTTGCCGCCGGTGACCAGTACCGACCGTCCCACAGAGCTCTCCTCGCCTCGTCCTGTCGCGCTGACGGCATGAGGTTATCGGCTCGCCAGGTTCACGCCCGAGCCGCGCCACCCCTACCTCCGGGTAACCGCGACCGTCCTAAGCGGATGTTAGGAACCGCGCCGAAACCTTGCCCGGTCGTCACGGATTGTTCACCGTGAGCCGGAACACAGGAGGTCAAAGATGACAACCCGGATCGGCGAATCCTCGCCGCCCGTGAGCGAGAGGCGAGTCGTCGGCAACGTGCTGCGCGGCTCCATCGGCAACCTGGTCGAGTGGTACGACTGGTACGCCTACGCCGCATTCACCACTTACTTCGCCAAGTCCTTCTTCCCCACCAAGGACACGACGGCGGCCTTCCTCGGTACCGCGGCGGTCTTCGCCGTCGGCTTCCTCATGCGACCGCTCGGCGGCTGGATGCTGGGCCGGTTCGCCGACCGCTTCGGGCGACGAAGCGCACTCGTGCTTTCCGTCACGTTGATGGCGGCGGGGTCGCTGATGATCGCGCTGACGCCGACCTACGCCACGATCGGGATCGCCGCGCCGATCCTGCTGCTGGTGGCCCGGCTCATCCAGGGGCTCTCGGTCGGCGGTGAGTATTCGACCTCCGCGACCTATCTGTCCGAAGTGGCCACACCGGGCAAACGCGGCTTCTACTCCAGCTTCCAGTACGTGACGCTGTACGGCGGCCAGTTGCTGGCTCTCGGCCTCCAGCTGCTGCTGCAGGCCATCCTGACCGAACAGCAGCTGACCTCGTGGGGCTGGCGGATCGCCTTCGTCGTCGGCGCGCTCGCCGCCGTCGTGGTGATGGTCCTGCGCCGCGGGATGGACGAGTCGGCCAGCTTCGAGGAGACCAAGGCGTCCGGCACCGGCAAGGACGCGGGCGACAAGGGCACGCTGCGCGCGCTGATCAAGTACCCCAAGGAGATCGCGCTCGTCGTCGGCCTCACCCTCGGCGGCACGGTGTCGTTCTACACCTTCGCCACCTACAGCCAGAAGTTCATGGAGAACACCGCGGGTATCCCGCGCCGGACGGTCACGCTGATCCTGTTCTGCGCGATCCTCGTCGCCGCGATCCTTCAGCCGTTCGCGGGCAAGCTGTCCGACCGGATCGGCCGTCGCCCGCTGCTGATGTTCTTCGGGATCGCGGGCACCCTGCTGACCGTCCCGATCATGACGCTGATGGGCGGCACCAAGGAACCCGTGCTCGCCTTCCTGCTGATGCTGGCCGGACTGGTGATCGTCACCGGGTACACCTCGATCAACGCGATCGTGAAGGCCGAGCTGTTCCCGACGAAGATCCGCGCCATCGGCGTCGGTCTCCCCTACGCGCTCACCGTGGCGATCTTCGGCGGAACCGCCGAGCTCATCGCGCAGGCGCTGAAGGGAGCCGGTCACGAATCGGTGTTCTTCTACTACGTCGCGGGCTGTGTCCTGGTCTCCCTCATCGTGTACGGCACAATGCGGGAAACCTCGAAGACCTCGGAGCTGGACAAGAAGAAGCAGCCCGAGCCCGAGCTCGTGTCCGGCCGCGAAGGCTAGGCGGGAAGGTGTGGCCGTGCGGGTGCTGCTCGTCGAGGACGACGCCGGTGTCGCCGACGCGCTCGCCGAGGCGCTGCAAACGCGCGGCCACACCGTCTCCCACGCGATCCGTGGCAGCGACGCGCTGCACCGGCATCGCGCGGCCGACGTGATCCTGCTGGATCTCGACCTGCCCGACATGCACGGGCTCGACGTGCTCAGGAAGGTCCGGCAGGTCTCGCCGGTGCCGGTGCTCGTGCTCACCGCGAGCGGGGACGAGCGGTCCGTGGTGCGCGGCCTGCGGCTCGGCGCCGACGACTACCTGACCAAACCCATCCGCCTGGCCGAACTGCTGGCGAGGATGGACGCGGTCGTGCGCCGTGCGGCCGTCTCCGCCGCACCACAGGACGGCGTCGTCCGTATCGAGGACGTCGAGATCGATCTCGGCGCGCGGCGCGTGCTGGTCGACGGGAACGACATCGGGCTGACCGCCAAGGAGTTCGCCGTCTTGGCCGTGCTCGCCGCCCGGCCGGGCACGGCGGTGAGCCGCCAGCAGCTCATGGACGAGGTCTGGGGCGACGCGTACCTCGCCGTCTCCCGCTCCCTCGACGTGCACCTGACCCAGCTGCGCGCGAAGCTCGACAGGCCGGGACTGCTGACCACGATCCGCGGTTTCGGCTACCGGCTGGGCCGGGACTGAGCGGTGCGCACCCGGCTGCTGGTCGTCCTCGTCGCGCTCGCGCTGACCGTGGTCGCCGCGTTCGCGATCCCCCTGTTCGGGTCGACCGCCGCGCAGCGGACCCAGCAGCTGGTGATCGCCCGCAACGCCGACGTCGACCGCTTCGTCGTCCTGGCGCAGCAAGCCGTCGACGCCGCCGACCCGACCGCGCTGGCGGTCGACGCCGAGCGGTATTCGTCGTTATACGGCGAAGCGGTCGTGGTGGTCGACGCACGCGGGGTGCCGCTGGTCGAAACCGGCGGGATGACCGCCGCCGAGCCGGTGGCCCGCTCGCTTGTCGAGGCCGCGCTTCGCAACCAGCCCGCGAAGGGACCGGAACAACTGAGCCCGTGGTCGGCCGATCCGGTCTACTTCGCTCGTCCGGTGGGCACGGGCACTCGGGTCGCCGGAGTGGTCGTGCTTCGCGCGTCGGTGTCCACGGCGGCGACCGACGTCGCCATCCGCTGGGCCGCGATCGTCGCGGGCGCGGTGCTGGTCGCGGCGGTGTTCGTGGTGCTCGCGGTCCTGCTGGCCCGCTGGATGGTGCGGCCGCTCCACGAACTGGAGACCGGCGTGCAGGCGGTGACCGAGGGGCATCGCGCCCAGGTTCCCGACCGGGCCGGGCCCCGCGAGCTGCGTTCGCTCGCGACGTCGTTCAACCGGATGTCCGACGCCGTCGTCGAGGCGTCCGAACAGCAGCGGCGGCTTGTCGCGGACGCGTCACACCAGCTGCGCAATCCCATGGCCGCCTTGCGGTTGCGCGTGGACTCGCTGGCCGCGCAGGTCGACGGGGACGGTCAGCGGGCCTACCGCGCGACCGTCGCGGAGGTCGAACGGCTGGAGTCCCTGCTCGACGGCCTGCTCGCGCTGGCGCTCGCCGAAAGCGCCGCGACCCGGCTCGCCGCGGGTGAGTCCGGCGACGAACCCTGCGACCTCCCGGCGGTCCTGGCCGAACGAGTCGACGCGTGGCGTCCCTCGGCCGAAGACGCGGAGGTGAGCCTCGCGGCGGCGGAAGGCCACGACGAGCCGGTGCCGGTGCGGTGCACGGAAAGCGAGCTGGCCCAAGTCCTGGATGTCCTGCTGGACAACGCGGTGCACTACGCGGGACGCGGCGCGACGATCACCACCGGCTACGAAACCGGAGACACGACGGCCACGTTCTTCGTCTCCGACAACGGTCCCGGACTGTCCGCTGAGGACCGTGAACGCGCGACCGAACGGTTCTGGCGCGCGGGTGGCGACGGCGCGCCGCGCGGAACGGGCCTCGGGCTCGCGATCGCGAGCCAGCACGTGCTCGCCCGGGGCGGGAAACTCGAACTGCGCGAAGCGAAACCACATGGGCTCGAAGTCCGCGTCGAACTGCCTCTCGCGACAGGGGAAATGCCGTGACCGTCACCAGGCGCACCGCTCTCCTGGCCGGGCTCGCGACGCTCGCGGGCTGCTCGACCGCGGGTTACCGGGGCCCGGAACGCGAGGTCGTCATCGCGGCGGGAGAGAGCGGCGGTTTCTACCTCGCCTTCGCGGAACTGCTGGCCCAGCAGCTGAACCTGGCGGAACCGAGGCTGCGCGCGACGGCCGTCGCCACCGAGGCCAGCGTCGAGAACCTGCGGCGGTTGCGGGACGGCCGGGCGGATCTCGGACTCGTCCTCGGCGACGTCGCCGAGTCCGCTTTCGCCGGCGCGGAGCCGTTCTCCGTCCCGATCGCGTTCTCGGCCATCGGCCGTGTCTACGAGAACTACCACCAGCTCGTGGTCCGGGCGGACGGCGGGGTGCGCTCGCTCGCCGATCTGACCGGGCGGCCGGTGGCGATGGGTGCGAGCGGATCCGGCGTCGCGGTGTTCAGCACGCGCCTGTTCGCCCGCGCCGAAGTCCCGGTGAAGGCGAAGAACCTGCTCTTGGGTGAAGCGATCAACGCGTTGGCGGCGCACGAGGTCGACGCGCTGCTCTGGTCCGGCGGGATCCCGACCCCCGCGCTCACCGAACTGAACCGGACCACTTCGATCACCCTTCTCCCGCTGGACGCTCATCTCCCCGCCCTGCGCGCGGGCTACGGCCCGGTGTACGACCAGGTCCTCGTGCCGGCGCAGGCCTATCAGGGGGTCGGTGAGCTGCGGACGATCGGCGTCGCGAACCTGCTGCTGGCGGCTCCTTCACTGCCCGACGACGTCGCGGCGGCGGTGACCCGGGTGCTGGCCGGGCACGCCGCCGATCTCGTCCCGGCGGCCGCGGTGGGAACGCAGTTCCTCGACGTCCGGACGCTGATCGGCACCGGCAAGGTGCCCTTGCATCCCGGAGCCGCCTCGGCCTACCGTGCCCTGCACGGGTGATCCGGGCTCCATCTTCAGAGGGATGCGCGTCGCACCGGCGCGCTGCCAGGGTCGGAACCAGGCGGCCAACGGGCCGCCCCGATCCGGAAGGACTCCAGCAGTGTCATCGAGACACACCAGGGTGGTGCGGGGTTCGGCGCTGATCGCGAGCCTCGCGCTCGCGGGGGGACTCGCCGCGGCGGCCCCCGCCGTCGCGGCCGACCAGGCCAAACTCACCGCACCCGCCCTCACCGGCCACTACGAGGTCGGCACGACCGACCTCCATCTCGTCGACCCGTCCCGACCCGATCCGTGGAAACCGGAGCGGCGCCGGGAACTCATGGTCACCGTCACCTATCCGGCGGACCGGTTCGCCGACGGACCGCGCGCTCCGTGGCTCACGCCCGGCATCAGCGGTGTCATCGACCAAGCGTTGTCCGGCGAGGACTACCTCGGCCTCCCGGTCGGCTCCATCGACTGGGCGTCGGCGAAGCGGCGGGCCGAGATCGGCGTTCCCGCGGCGCACGGCGCGCCCAAGCCGGTCGCGCTCTTCTCCCCCGGTTTCGGCGGGCCGCGGGAAACGTACTCGGCGATCGTCGACGATCTGGCCAGCCGCGGCTACGTCGTCGTCTCGCTCTCGCACACCTACGAGAGCGCCGCGGTCGAGTTCCCCGGCGGACGGCTCGAAACTGCTCTTCCGCCGGGCGAGGGGTCCGAGTTCATGAAGAAGGCTCTCGACGCCCGGGTCGCCGACAGCCGGTTCGTCCTCGACCAGCTGGCGAAGATCACCCGCGGCCAGAACCCGGACGCGGAGAACCGGCCGCTCCCCCGCGGGCTCGGCTGGTCGCTCGACCTGTCCAGGGTCGGCGCCTACGGTCACTCCTACGGCGGGTTCACCGCGGGAGAGACGATGGTCCACGACCGCCGTGTCGACGCGGGGATCAATCTCGACGGCGCCATGGCGACCGCGTTCGGCTACCCGCCGGGCAGTGCCTACGTGCCCGGTGAAGTCACGAAACGCGGTCTCGACCGGCCGTTCCTGCTGATGGGCGCCGAGGGCGTCGACGAGAACGGGAAGCCGCTGGAGCACACGCACCGGCAGCCCGAGTTCGATCGCAGCTGGGCGGACTTCTGGGCAAACCAGCGGGGCTGGAAGCGAGACCTGCTGCTGCGCGGCGGGAGCACGCATATGGCGTACAGCGATCTGCAGGTCGTGGTGCCGCAGCTCGGCTCGCGCGTGGCGCCGGAGAAGCGTGAGGCGGTCATCGGCACGATCGATCCCCGTCGTTCGCTGGCCGCGCAACGGGACTACATCGGCGCGTTCTTCGATCTGCACCTGAAGGGCCGTGACCGGCATCTGTTCGACGACGAGTCGCCGCGCCACCCGGATATCGATTTCATCGACTGAGCCGCGTGAAGGACTCCCTTCCCCCAAGCCACAGGGTGCCGGCGAAGTCCTCTATCCGCTGGTCACGTGGGTGTTGGAGGGGCTCGTCACAGTGGCCTGCACATTCTCGACTGTCCACAGGGGACACTTTGGGGACGGCCGTACCCGATTCGAGCCTTTTGCGAAGGGGGTCGTGAGCGCCAGGGAGGGGTAAGTCAAATGTGGCGTGACCGAGCCTCTGCGGTGAAGGACCACTTCGCTGAGTCAAGGCAGAGAGGCGGCTCTTCGCGGCGTGGTTCCGGACTGGCCGACAGGAGTCAGCCGCGCTCTCCTGCTTCAAGGCCATATGACTGGTTTGACGAGGGGGTCGTGAGTGGCAATGAGGGTTAGAACCCGAATCGCCACTCACGACCCCTTCGTCAAACGCACAAATCGCTCAACTCGGACGCTGACACCGCAGAAACTGTCCCTTATGGACAGTCGGAAAGGTGCCTCTTCGGCGAGTCCCGCTCCTGCCGCCAACTCCGGCACGCCACATTGCCTTACCCCTCAATAGAACCCGAATCGCCACTCACGACCCCGATCGAAAACCGTACAGATGAGCACCGAACGGACATCCACCTGTCAGCTGGCGTCCTTTGCGGACACCGCCCGTTCAAACCCCTGTCGTCTGCCCGTTCGGACGTCCAGTTCGAATCACCAAGAGCGACACCGGCCGGCGTTCATGCGGCTTTGCCGAGCCCCTGCCCCAAGCCAAGGGAAGGAGCCCTTCACGTAGGTTGGAACCGTGACGGAGCCACGGAAACCGATCGTCGAAATGCCGCTGCGCGTGCGCTACCACGAGTGCGACGGGCAGGGCATCGTGTTCAACGCCAACTACCTCGCCTACGTCGACATGGCCATGTTCGAAGTGGAGAAAGCCCTCTTCGGCTCGCACCAGGAAGCGCTGGCCCGCGGCGTCGACGTCGTCGTCGCCGAGTCCAACCTCCGCTACCGCGCGCCCTGCCGCTACGACGACGAACTGGTCGTGGCCGTGTACCTGGAACACCTCGGCACGACGTCGCTGATCATCGACTTCGAGATCACCCGCGGCGGCGACCTGTGCACGGAAGTGAAGACCCGCTACGTCTTCGTCGACCCGAAGACGCTCAAGAAGGCGGCGCCACCAGCGCCGGTGCGCGAGGTGTACGCCGCCCTCCTGCCCGCTCAGGCGGACTGAACGCCGGGTCGCCGGTCTTCGACGACGTAGCTGGCGCGCGTGCTGATCGGCGCGCCGGGGGTGTTGACGAACGGCACCACCCGGAAGTCGCTCCGCCAGCGCTGCCGGTTGACGTTGACCCGGACGTACCCGCGCTGGCTGTTGAAGAACTTCATGTGCGGGTTGGCCTTCAGCAGGTTCTCACCGCCAGGCGTCATGTCCGCGCCGTTGCCGCCGCTGGTGATCGACGTCCCGACGAACTCGCTCGCCACGGTGGGCGAATCCGGGTCGGCGAAGTCGCGCTTGAGGTCCCAAGCGTAGTTCTGGTGCCTGTCGCCGGTGATGACCACCAGGTTCCGCACCCCGCGGTCCTGCGCCGCGGCGAGCACGCGGTCGCGGTCGGCGACGTAGCCGTCCCACGGGTCGAGGTAGACGTTCGTCGCCTCGCCCGCGTCGGTGTCGGTCTGGCCCATCGGCGCCTGGTTGCCGAGGATCTGCCACCGCGCACGGGACCGGGAGAAGCCGTCGAGCAGCCAGTTCCGCTGCTCCGAGCCGAGCAGGGTGCGGTTCTCGTCGAACCGTTCCGTGCAGTTCGCCGACTGGCCGTCACCGCACGGCTGGTCGTCGCGGTACTGACGGGTGTCCAGCATGGTGAAGTCGGCCAGTGTGCCGTAGCTCAGCCGCCGGTGCAGACGCGCGTCCGGGCCCTTCGGCAGCTGGGCGATGCGGTACGGCAGGTGCTCGTACATCGCCTGGAACGCCTCAGCCCGCCGCTGCCGGAACACCGCGCGGTCCTGGTCCGGTTCCTTGTCGATCTGCGAGATGTCGCCCGCCCAGTTGTTCTCCACCTCGTGGTCGTCGTTGACGTGGATCCACGGGAAGGCGGCGTGCGCGGCCATCAGCGGCGCTTCGGATTTGTAGAGCGCGTACTGGAGCCGGTAGCGGGCCAGGTCGAAGGTCTCGCCCTTGAACTGCGGCCCCACCGGCGTTCCGCGGCCGACGCCCGTGACACCGCTTTCGTAGAGGTAGTCGCCCAGGTGCACGACCAGGTCGAGGTCCTCGGCCGCCATGTGCTCGTACGCGGTGAAATGCCCGGCCTCCCAGTTCTGGCAGGACGCGAACGCGAAGTTCAGCTCACGCGGCGACGACCACGCGACCGGCGCCGTCCGGGTGCGCCCGACCGGAGAGATCTCACCGCCCGTGCGGAAACGGTAGAAATACTCGTGGTCCGGCGCGAGGCCGTGGATCTCCGGGTGCACGGAGTGACCGAGTTCGGGCGTGGCGACCACGGATCCCCGGCGGATCACGGCGCGGAAGCGCTCGTCCAGCGACACCTCGTACTCGACGCGGACCGGCGTCCGCGGCATACCGCCGAAGCCGTCGGCCTCGTAGGGCTTCGGCGCGAGCCTTGTCCAGAGCACGACACCGCCGGGCAACGGGTCACCCGACGCGACTCCGAGGGTGAACGGGTTACCGGCACCGCTGGCGAGCGGCATCGCGCCGGCGGCGTTCCAGGCACCGGTCCCCAGCAGGACTGCGGCCGCGCCGGCGGAGCCGTATCCGAGGAAGCGACGCCGCGACAGGGGGTGAGGGAGCGAAGGCATGATGCCCTCCTGTGGTGGGATGGTCACGGGCGGGCCTCATGCTCGTCCGGCTTGATGGCCACCCGGCCGCGCTCAGGCGAAGCGCCCGTGAACGAAAGACGATCAACCCTCGTGTTCCGCATCCTGTTCTACCGCCCCGAAATCCCGCCCAACACGGGTAACGCGATCCGCTTGACCGCGAACACCGGCTGCGAACTCCACCTGGTGGAGCCGCTCGGTTTCACGCTGGAGGACAAGCAATTACGGCGTGCGGGGCTCGACTACCACGACCTCGCACGTGTCCACGTCCACGCGGATCTCGACGCCGCTTGGGCGGCGCTCCTCCCGGCGCGGGTCTACGCGTTCAGCGCTTCGGCGACGCGGCTGCACACCGACGTCGCGTACGAGCCCGGTGACGTCCTGATGTTCGGGCCGGAGTCGGCGGGGCTGCCCACCGAGATCCAGGAATCCCCGCAGGTGAGCGACCGGGTACGGCTGCCGATGCTGCCGTCGAGCCGGTCGCTGAACCTGTCGAACACCGCGGCGATCAGCGTCTACGAGGCTTGGCGGCAGAACGGCTTCGCGACTCCCTGAGACGCAGCCCCACTGCAATGAAGGGGCCTTTCATAGCAAAATTTGCTATGAAAGGCCCCTTCATTGCAGAGCCCGAGCGTCTACGGCAGCCGCTGCCCCAGGAAGAGCGAAGCCGCCGCCCCGATCATCAGCACCAGCGTCCCCAGAATCACCCAAGGCCTGCTCGCGTCGGCGTCCTTGAGCTCGTATCCGATCTGCTCGCCGAGGTCGTCGTACACGCGTTTCAGCTCGTCCGCGCTCGCCGCCTTGTAGAAGTCGCCGCCCGAAAGCCGGGCGATCTCCTCCAGCGATTCGTCGTCGACCTTCACGTCCTGCGGTTTGCCGTCGATGTCGACCGAACCGTGCGTGGTGCCGAACGAGATCGACGAGATCGGCACCTGAGCCTGCTTCGCCGCCTGCGCCGCCGTGTAGCCGCCTCGCGGGGCGTACAGATCGTCCGGGACTGTCTGCTTGCCGTCACTCATCAGGACGATCCGTGCGGGCGGCGGGCCTTCCGCGCCGCCCACGATCGCCGAGAAGCTCTCGATCGACTGCAACGCGGCGAAAATCCCTTCGCCGGTGGCCGTCGACTGCGCCAGCTTGAGATTGTCGATCGCCTTCACCACGCCGCCGCGATCGGTGGTCGGCGCGACCAGCACGGTCGCCGTCCCGGCGAAGGAGATCAGCCCGAGGTTCACCCCCGGGGTCATGTTCTGCGCGAACGAACGCGCCGACTCCTGGGCCGCCTTCAGCCGGGTCGGGGCGACGTCGGTCGCCTCCATCGACAGCGAGGTGTCGATCACCAGCATCACGGTGGCCCGGTTGCGGGGCACCTTCTGTTCGGCCGTCGGCCCCGCGAGCGCGACGGTGAGCACCAGCAGCGAAAGCACGATCAGGATGGCGGGAACGTGCCGCACCCATCCCTGGCTCTTCGGCGCGACCTTCTCCAGCAGTTCCAGGTTGGCGAACCGCATGGTGCGCTTGCGCCGCGCGCGCTGGGAAAGCACGTAGCCCACGGCCACCGCGGCGACCGCCAGCAGCAGCAGGAACCACCACGGCGAGGCGAATCCGCTGAGGCTCACGCGACACCACCGGACCAGCGGCGCTTGCGGGCCACCACGAACCGGACCATGTCCGCGATCCAGTCCGAATCGGTGCGCAGCACCAGATGCGCGGCACCGGCCCGGCGCAGCGCGGCCGCGACGTCCTGCCGGTGAGCGTGCGCCGCGGCGCCGAATTCCTTGCGCAGCAAGGCCGAAGCGTGCACTTCGCGCTGTTTCCCTGTCTCCGGGTCGGCCAGCACGACGGTGCCCACGTCGGGCAGGTCGATGTCGCGCGGGTCGAGGACTTCGATGGCGATGAGGTCGTGGTGCCCGCCGAGCGCGCGCAACGGCCGCTGCCATTCGGTGTCGCCGAGGAAGTCGGAGAGCACGACGGCGAGCCCGCGACGGCGGGGCGGACGGCGCAGTTTTTCCAGTGCCGCGGCGAGATCCCCGCGGACACCTTCCTCGGCGCGCGGGGTCTCGGCGATCTTGCGGACCAGCCCCCGCGCGTGCGGGAGGCCGCCACGCGCCGGAATTCGCGTGATGTTGCCCGCCCCGTTGGAGACGAGCGCACCGATCCGGTTGCCGCCACCGCCGGTCAGATGGGCGACCGCGGCCGTCGCGCAGACGACCAGGTCTCGCTTCTCGCACAGCGCGGTGCCGAAGTCGAGGCTCGCGGACACGTCCGCCACCAGCCACGTCTCCAGCTCACGGTCGGCGACGGTCTCCCGGATATGCGGGCTCGTCGTCCGCGCGGTGACCGCCCAGTCCATCCGGCGGACGTCGTCACCGGGCTGGTACGGCCGGGCCTCCCCCGGTTCCGAACCGGGCCCCGGCACCAGGCCGAGATGGTTTCCCTGCAGCAGACCGTCGAGGCGGCGGCGCACGTCGAGTTCGAGTGTGCGCAGGCCCGCCTCCATCCGCTCCCCGCGGAGTACCGGCGGAGCCCAGGAAGGACGTTCGCCCTTCTCGTTCTTCACGCTCGCTTCCCTACCTGACCGGTGCGCCGGCCGGGACCGGGCCGCCCTGCCCGGCGCCGCCCTGCGGACGGGCCGAGACCTGCGGCAGCGGCACGGTCTGCAGCACCCGCGTGATGATGTGGTCGATGGGCACGCCGTCGGCCAGCGCGTCGTAGGACAGCACGAGCCGGTGGCGCAGCACGTCGGGAACGACGTCGACGACGTCCTGCGGCAGCACGTAGTCCCGGCCGCGGACCAGCGCCAGCGCGCGGGCCGCGGCGATGATGCCGAGGCTGGCCCGCGGCGAGGCACCGTAGGACACCCAGCCCGCGACGTCGGCGAGGCCGTGATCGTTCGGCGTACGAGTGGTGAGCACGAGGCGGACGACGTAGTCGACCAGCGCGTGGTGCACGAAGACCTGCGAAGCGACGTTCTGCAGGCGGACCAGTTCGGCCGGGGTCAGTACCTCTTGCGGGGTGGGCGGGGTGACGCCCATCCGGTAGATGATCTCCCGCTCTTCCTCGGCCGTCGGGTACTCGACGACGATCTTGAAGAGGAAGCGGTCGCGCTGCGCCTCGGGCAGCGGGTACACGCCCTCGTTCTCGATCGGGTTCTGCGTGGCGAGCACGAGGAACGGGTCGGGCATCGGGAAAGTCTGGCCGCCGATGGACACGTGCCGCTCGGCCATCACCTCCAGCATCGCCGACTGCACCTTCGCCGGCGCGCGGTTGATCTCGTCGGCGAGAACGAAGTTCGCCACCACCGGGCCGAGTTCGACGTCGAACCGCTCGGCGCCCTGGCGGTAGATCCGGGTGCCGAGGATGTCGGCGGGGACCAGGTCGGGGGTGAACTGCACCCGCGAGAACGAACCGCCGACCACTCGCGCGAAGGTCTCGACGGCGAGGGTCTTCGCGACACCGGGAACGCCTTCGAGCAGGAGGTGCCCCCTGGCCAGCAGGCCGACCAGCATCCGCTCGACCAGCCTGTCCTGGCCGACGATGATCCGCTTGACCTCGAACACGGTCCGCTCAAGCAACTGGGCGTCCCGCGCCGGCGTTCCGGGCTGCTGCGCGCCGTCGGCGTAGCCGGGCTCGGTCACTGTGCCTCCTGTGTTCCCCGCTTGCGTACTTGTGTCCGGATGTGACCGTAGTGGTCGGTGACACAGCCGTTCGTGACGGTAGCCAACCCGATCAGCGGTATGACGGCTGTGAAGGCCTCGGCGACGCCTGCTGGAGCCTACGGCGAACCACCGCCACGACTATGGCGAGTGAAGGCCCAGGTACATGAAGGGGGCCTTCATGTGCTTGGGCCACACCCCGCCCAAGGCGCAGGTATCGAGCCGGTCGGGTCTCGTGAGTGGCAGGAACGGTTAGAACCGTCCATACCACTCACGAACACCCTAAGAGAGCCGGTCCAGATCCTCTGGCGTGTCGATGTCTTCGCTCTCGCCAGGCTCCTCGGGCACCTCGACGATCTCCAACCCGCCCAGCGTCCGCCGCAGCGACGCGTTCTCCACCGTCTCCGGCAGCGCGTCGCGCAATGCCTCCACACGCCAGGCGCCGAGCAGCCATTGCCGCTCCCCCGAGGCGTCGACCAGCACCGCGCCCGAAGCCCGGCCGAGCCCGGCCAGCAGCCGGTCCACAGTGGACTTCCGGACGCCCGCGAGATCACCGGCCAGCACCACGACGAGGTCCGAGCGCACCAACGCGAGCCCGGCGGCCAGCGCGGCCACCGGTCCCGTACCGGGTGAGGACTCCCGGGTCCAGACGACGTCGCCGAATCCCGGCCGTTCCGGGCCGACGACGATCACCGGGTCCGCGTCCGCGAGCGCGGCCAAAGCCCTGGACAGCAACGGCTTTCCGCCGACAGGGAGCGCGGGTTTGTCCACACCGGACAGGCGACGGGCGGCGCCGCCCGCCAGCACGATCCCCGAGTACGTCACGCCTAGCCGATCAAGCGGGTCGCGTACGGCATGATTCCGCCGTAGCGCACCGGCGCGATGCGGACCCGCAGACCGGACTGCGGCGCCTCGACCATCTGCCCGTTCCCGAGGTACATCGCGACGTGGTGGATACCCCGCGCGCTGCCGCCCCAGAAGAGCATGTCGCCGCGGCGCATCTGGGAGAGCGGCACCTTCCGCCCGGCGTTGTACTGATAGCCGCTGTAGTGCGGGAGCGACTTCACCCCGGCGAACGCGTAGATCATCAGGCCCGAACAGTCGAAGCCGATCTTGTTGTAGTCGCCGTAACGGTCCGCCGTACCACCGTCGCGGATACCGCGCGTCGGGCCGGACGTGTTGCCGCCACCCCAGGCGTACACCACTCCGAGCTGCGACAAAGCGCGCCGGACGACGGCTTCGACGCTCGCTCCGGCGGGGGCCGACTGGACGGGCCTGGCCGTCGGGCGGCCACCCCCGCCTTGGCTGGGGCTGGGCCTCGACGCGGCGAGAGCGGCCTGACGGGCACGCTCCTCGTCCTCGCGTGCCTTCTGCGCCTTCCAGTCCTCGTAGCGCTGCCGCTGCCCCTGCAGGCCGCTGACCTTCTGCTGCGCTTCGAAGAGTTGCTTCTCGACGCTCGCCTTGTCGGCTTCGAGCCTCTCGTTCTGCGCGGCCTGGGTGTCCTGCGCGTGCTGCGCGGCGCTTTGGGCGTTGTCGGCCTCGTGCTTGGCCGCCTCGGCCGCGCGTTTGCGCTCCTGCGCGATCTCCAGTTTCTTGCGCGCGGTCGCGTCCTTGTTGGACTTGTCCGTCTGCGCGCGCTTCATCGTGTCGAGCGCGTTGAGCCTGCTGCCGCCGACCGCGTCGAGCATCTGGGCGCGGCCGAGCAGTTCCTTCGGGCTGTTGGCCGTCAGGTATGCCGAAACCGAGCCGATCTTGCTGCCCTGCTGGAAGCTGGCGGCGGCGAACCTGTCGAGGTCGGCGCGGGCCTTGTCGATGGCGGCCTGCGCCGCGTCGGATTCGGTGCGCGCGGCCTGCGCGTCGCGATCGGCCTGCGCGGCTTCGTCCTGCGCGGTCTCCGCGTCGACCCTCGCCTTGTTGGCCTCTTCCATTTTCAGCTCGACGTCGTCGTTGAGCTGGGCGAGCTTCGACTCGGCCTGGGCCAGCTGGTTCGTGAGCCTGCCGACGTCGCCCGCCTTGGCGTTGGCGTCGGCCTTGCTGGAGTTGATCTCGGAGTCGCTGGGATTCGGCGGGGGCGGCGGTACCGCAACGGCGGTACCGGTCACCCCGAGCAACAGGGCGACACCGAGCGCGCCGATGGTCACACCACGGCGGGCACGTGCCCCAGACCCGGCTTCACCACGCACGATCCACCCACCTCCTGATCTTGAACAATGAACTCACTGTGCCACTGCCGTCACAGCATTACCAGAAGCACCACCAGGAACTTACACACCGTAGGCACCATTTCCCCTCAACGGGGGACGACAGACGACCGTTTCGTCACTCGAACGGCCGCCGGTGGATGAGACGTTCCTGACCCGCGTGTCGGCTTGCCAGTCAAAGTGAGCGGGAACGGTCCGGCACCGGGGGGGGGCGACTTGAATTTAAAAAAGGACGGGCGTACTGTTTGAGGAGACGAACGAGGTGTGCCATCCCGCGTCCGGACCTACGGTGGGGGTGCGCAAGACTCGCTCCCGGCCGACCCGAACGGCCTGGAGAACTCACCGAACTGACCCGCCACTGGAGTTAGAAGTGACCGCACCCGCCAGCAAGGACAGCTTCGGCGCCAAAGACACGCTGAAGGTGGGCGACGCCTCCTACGAGGTGTTCCGCCTGAACAAGGTCGAGGGCTCCCAGCGCCTTCCCTACAGCCTGAAGATCCTGCTCGAGAACCTGCTGCGGACCGAGGACGGCGCGAACATCACCGCCGACCACATCCGCGCGCTCGGCAACTGGGACGCCAAGGCCGACCCGTCGATCGAGATCCAGTTCACGCCCGCCCGCGTGATCATGCAGGACTTCACCGGCGTGCCCTGCGTCGTCGACCTCGCCACCATGCGCGAGGCCGTCACCGACCTCGGCGGCGACCCGGACAAGGTCAACCCGCTCGCCCCCGCCGAGCTGGTCATCGACCACTCCGTGATCATCGACGTCTTCGGCCGCGCCGACGCCTTCGAGCGCAACGTCGAGATCGAATACGAGCGCAACCGCGAGCGCTACCAGTTCCTTCGCTGGGGCCAGGGCGCCTTCGACGAGTTCAAGGTCGTCCCGCCGGGCACCGGCATCGTGCACCAGGTCAACATCGAGCACCTCGCGCGCACGGTGATGGCCCGCAACGGCCAGGCGTACCCCGACTCCTGCGTAGGCACCGACTCGCACACCACCATGGTCAACGGCCTCGGCGTGCTGGGCTGGGGCGTCGGCGGCATCGAGGCCGAGGCCGCCATGCTGGGCCAGCCGGTCTCCATGCTCATCCCGCGCGTCGTGGGCTTCAAGCTCACCGGCGAGATCCCGACCGGCGTGACCGCCACCGACGTCGTGCTCACCATCACCGAGATGCTGCGCAAGCACGGTGTGGTCAGCAAGTTCGTCGAGTTCTACGGCGAGAGCGTCGGCGCGGTGCCGCTGGCCAACCGCGCCACCATCGGCAACATGAGCCCGGAGTTCGGTTCCACCGCGGCGATCTTCCCGATCGACGAGGAGACCGTCCGCTACCTCAAGCTCACCGGCCGCTCCGAGGAGCAGGTCGCGCTCGTCGAGGCCTACGCCAAGGAGCAGGGCCTCTGGCACGACCCGTCGCACGAGCCGGAGTACTCCGAGTACATCGAGCTGGACCTGTCGACGGTCGTCCCGTCGATCGCCGGCCCGAAGCGACCGCAGGACCGCATCGAGCTCACCGACGCGAAGAACTCGTTCCGCAAGTCGATCCACGACTACGTGGGCGGCGAAGAGGTCCCGCACACCAACGTGGACGAAGCCGTCGAGGAGTCGTTCCCGGCCAGCGACCCGGCCGCCCTCTCGTTCAAGGACGAGGGCGCGGTCGACATCCAGTCCGCGGCGAACGGCCACAGCGGCCGCCCGACCAACCCGGTCAAGGTCAGCACCCCCGACCGCGGCGAGTTCATCCTCGACCACGGCGCCGTGGTGATCGCCTCGATCACCTCCTGCACCAACACGTCCAACCCGTCGGTCATGCTCGGCGCGGCGCTGCTCGCCCGGAACGCGGTCGACAAGGGTCTCGCGGTCAAGCCGTGGGTCAAGACCTCGATGGCGCCGGGTTCGCAGGTCGTCACCGACTACTACGACAAGGCCGGTCTCTGGCCGTACCTGGAGAAGCTGGGCTACCACCTGGTCGGCTACGGCTGCACCACCTGCATCGGCAACTCCGGCCCGCTCTCGGACGAGATCTCCGCGGCGATCCAGGAGAACGACCTCACCGCGGTTTCGGTGCTCTCGGGCAACCGGAACTTCGAAGGCCGCATCAACCCCGACGTGAAGATGAACTACCTCGCGTCGCCGCCGCTGGTCATCGCGTACGCGCTCGCCGGCACGATGGACTTCGACTTCGAGGCCCAGCCGCTCGGCAAGGACACCGACGGCAACGACGTCTTCCTGAAGGACATCTGGCCGTCGGCCAAGGAGATCCAGGAGACCATCGACTACGCGATCACGCAGGAGATGTTCACCAAGGACTACGCCGACGTCTTCGACGGTGGCGAGCGGTGGAAGTCGCTGCCGACCCCCGAGGGCAAGACCTTCGACTGGGACGCGGAGTCCACCTACGTCCGGAAGCCCCCGTACTTCGAGGGCATGCAGGCGGAGCCCGCCCCGGTCACCGACATCTCCGGCGCGCGCGTGCTGGCGAAGCTGGGCGACTCGGTCACCACCGACCACATCTCCCCCGCCGGCGCGATCAAGCCGGGCACCCCGGCCGCGCAGTACCTGACCGAGCACGGCGTGGAGAAGAAGGACTTCAACTCCTACGGCTCGCGTCGCGGTAACCACGAGGTCATGATCCGCGGCACCTTCGCGAACATCCGGCTGCGCAACCAGCTGCTGGACGACGTGCAGGGCGGCTACACCCGCGACTTCACCCAGGACGACGCCCCGCAGGCGTTCATCTACGACGCGGCGCAGAACTACGCGGCGCAGGACATCCCGCTGGTCGTCCTGGGCGGCAAGGAGTACGGCTCCGGTTCGTCCCGTGACTGGGCGGCCAAGGGCACGCGCCTGCTGGGCGTGCGCGCGGTGATCACCGAGTCGTTCGAGCGCATCCACCGGTCGAACCTGATCGGCATGGGCGTCATCCCGCTGCAGTTCCCGGCGGGCGAGTCGGCCTCGTCGCTCGGCCTCGACGGCACCGAGACGTTCGACATCTCGGGTATCACGAAGCTGAACGACGGCGAGACCCCGCGCACGGTCCACGTCACCGCGACGAAGACCGACGGCACCAAAGTGGAGTTCGACGCGGACGTCCGCATCGACACCCCGGGTGAGGCGGACTACTACCGCAACGGCGGCATCCTGCAGTACGTCCTGCGGAAGATGACCCAGGCGTAAGCACGGCACACGAAGGCCCCTTTCCCCGCACTTTGGGGAAAGGGGCCTTTCGCGTTCTTCGGTACCGTGCGGGTATGACCACGGGGAGAGTTCAGGTCGAAAACGGCGAATTGGCGTACGAGGCCCGGGGCGATGGCGATCCGGTGATCCTGCTGCACGGCGGGATCCTCGACTCCCGGATGTGGGACGCGGAGATGACGGTGCTCGAACGCCACCACACCGCCATCCGGTACGACGCGCGCGGGCACGGCGAGTCGTCCACGCCGACGGAGCGATTCAGCCACTACGAGGATCTCCGCGAGCTGATGGCCACGCTGGGACTCCCCCGCGCGTCGCTGGTCGGACTCTCCGGTGGTGGCCGGATCGCGGTCGACTTCGCGCTGACCTACCCGGATCTGGTCGAGAACCTCGTGCTCGTCGCCACCGGCCTCAGCGCGATGGTGACGAAGGATCCTTTCGTCTTGGAACAGACCAAGAAGCTCGAAGAGGCGGGCGCTCGGGGCGATCTTTCCGGCGCCATCGAGTGCATCCTGCGCATGTGGGTGGACGGGCCGCGGCGCGCACCCGCGGACGTCGATCAGCGAGTCCGGCGGCTGTGCCAGGAGATGTACACGCAAACGGTAGTCCGGCACGGGCTCTCGGGCTTCACGCTGATGGACGAGCTCCGGGCCATCGAGCGCACCGGCGAGCTGACCCCACGCACCTTGACCTTGGTGGGAGATCTGGATTCCTCGGACATTCTCGCCATCGCCTGCCAGATCGAAAGCGAAGCACGCGACGCCCGGAAACTGGTCGTCCCCGGGGTCGCGCATATGATCAATCTGGAGAAGCCCGCCGAGTTTTCCCGGATGGTGCTGGATTTCCTGGCCTGCTCGTGAGTGGTGAGGATGATCCTCAAGCAGGGTAAGGCAAACGTGGCGTGCCGGAGTTGGCGGCAGGAGCGGGACTCGCCGAAGAGACACCTTTCCGACTGTCCATAAGGGACAGTTTCTGCGGCGTCAGTGTCCGAGTCGAGCGATTTGTGCGGTTTGACGAGGGGGCCGGTCAGCCCAGTCGAGACGAGGTTTCGGTTTGCCTCTGCGCAGCACGGCGACCTCATGGCGCAGGACCAGCACCTCGACGTTCTCGGGCGCCGACGGGCGGCGAGCAACACCACCAGGCCCACCAGTCGAAAGAAGGTCGGATAGAGCAGACGCAACGACATGGCCGGCGATCATGCCTTACCCGTCGAACGTGCCTGTCACGGCAGGTCGGATGCATGAACCGCGAGAATCCGACGGACTACTTCGCTCGGCGGGTCGTCTGCAGGGTGGCGAGGGCGTTTGTCGGCGGCTTTGAGCGCGGCCTGTGTTCGTTGGCAGAGGGGAAGTTCGCAGGTGGGGATGGGGCTGTTGATCTCCCTGCGCAAGGTTCCGGCCTCGTCCAGCAAGCCGGCCGTCTCTTCCCAGCGGTGCTGTTCACAAGCGATCGCGGCCATCGCCTCGAGCACGCTGGCCATCCGCCACCGGTCGCCTAGTTTGCGGTGCAGGGTAAGGCTTCGTTCAAGGAGCGTGCGGGCTTCCGCCGAGCCGGTCGCGTGGTGTACCAGGCCGAGCAGGTTCAGCGTCCAGGCGATTCCTTCCAGGAATCCGTTGTGCTCGGAAACCGTGTGTGCCTTGGCGAGCAGCTGGAGCGCCTGCGTGTTGTCGCCTCGGTAATGCGCTACCGCGCCGAGATGGATGACCGCGCTGGCGGTCGACTCCGCGTCGCCCAGTTCCTCGGAACGGCGCAGACTTTCCTGCGCCCACGCGACGGCTGAGTCGAAGTCGCCGCGCAGCCATGCGGTGAAGGCGCACAGCTGCAGGGCTCGCGCGATCCCTGGAGCGTCGTCGATGGCTTGGAAGGTCTCCAGAGCGGACCGGTGGTACTCCAGGGCCTGCTGGTAGCTGGCATGTTCCCGGCAGATCGAGCCGAGTAGCAGACGAGTGCTGGCAACGCCGTGCACGTCACCGAGCGACTGGTACAAGTCCAGGTTCTGCTCGGCCAGCTGTGCGGCAGCGTCGTAGTCGCACTGAAGGAAGGTGAGGGTGACCGCCCCGGCGATTGCCTTCGCCCGCAGCGCGGAGGGGGCCTGCCCATCATGATCCAGAGCGCCCGCCAGCCACTTCCGGCCATCCCCGTAGTGTCCGCGCAGCCGGCAGTACCGCGACAGTGAGCCGGCCAGTCGCAAGACCGGTGCGGGATCGGGATGCGCCATTGTCCAAGTGATGGCAGCTCGAAAGTTCTCGTGCTCGGCGGTCAGCCGGTCCAGCCACTCCACGGCACTCACACCGTCGAGGTGTTCTTCCGCCCGTTCGGCCAGTGCCAGGTGGAATTCGGCGTGTCGTCGCCGCGCGCCGGCCAGTTCGTTCCCCACCAGCTGGACGGCGGCGAACTGGTGGATGGTGTCCAGCAGGTGGTAACGCGCGGCGCCGACTTCCTTGGCCACCAATGACTTCTCTACCAATCGGCCAAGCAGGGCGGCAGCATCGTCGCCGTGCGGCCATAGTGCCGTGACGGCGGATAGCCCGAAACTCCCGGCGAACACGGCAAGCCGCCGGAACAGTGCGCGTTCGTCGGGATTGAGCAGGTCGTAGCTCCACTTGATGGTCCTGTGCAGTGCCCGATGCTGGGGACGTGCGACCTGGCTGCCGGACAAGAGCGTGTGAAAGCGGTCGTCCAGGTGTTCGGCGATCTGCCGGATCGGCAGCGCCGCCGCGCGGGCCGCCGCCAGCTCGAGAGCGAGTGGCAGCCCGTCCAAGCGTGCACAGATCAAGGCCATCTCGTGTGCGGTAGCCCCGTCCGTGCCGATCTGGGCTCCAGCGTCCTGTGCCCGATCGAGGAACAGCCGGACCGCGTCGTAGCGGAGAAGATCTCGGTGGGAATGCGGGGCGCCGGGGTCCGGGGTTGCCAGGGGCCGCAGAGCGTGGATCGTTTCACCCGGCACATGCAGCGGCTCTCGGCTCGTTGCCAAGACCCGTAACTCAGGACAGCTGGGGAGCACCGCACAGGCTAGCTGCGCGCAGGCGTCGATGAGATGCTCGCAGTTGTCGAGTACCAGAAGGAGCGCTTGATCTGCCAGGTGGTCGACCAGGCTGTCGATGATACTGCGACCGCCCTGCTCACTCAGACCGAGAGCGTCGGCGATCGCCTGCGGTACGAGGTCGGATTCGGCCAGTGGGGCTAGATCTACGAAGCAGACAGGTTGGGCGTGCTGCGCCGCTATGGCCACGGCCAGCCGCGTCTTTCCACAGCCTCCGGGGCCGGTGACGGTGACCAGACGCCGCCGTGCGAGAGACCGCCGCAGCGTCGACATGTCTGCCTCCCGGCCGACAAGGCGAGTGAGCGGCACTGGCAAGCGCCCTCTGAAGCGGTGGCCGGTCACGGTCACTTCCGGAGCAACCGGCTGATCGAGCGAGGGGTCGGCGGTGAGTATGGCTGTTTCGAGCCGGCGTAGCTTCGGGCCTGGTTCGATTCCCAGTTCGTCGATCAATGTGGCGCGGGCGCGTTGGTAGGTGGACAAGGCATCGGCTTGACGGCCCGAGCGGTACAGGGCAAGGATCAGCTGTTCCCACAACTGTTCCCGGAACGGGTGCTGGATGACGAGGAATTCCAGTTCGCCGACTGCGGTGATGTGTTCGCCGAGGGCGAGGCGGGCACTGATCAGGTCCTCTGTGGCGGCAAGTCTGGCCTCGTTGAGCCGGGTTGTCTCGGCACGCCGCCATTCGCCGGGACGGCAGTCGGTCAATGCCTCGCCACGCCACATCTTCAACGCGGCCTGCAGCGACTCGGTTGCCGCTTTGAGGTCTCCTGCGGCCAACGCGTTTCGCCCTTGCGCAGAGAGAGTTTCGAAGCGGATGGCGTCCACCGCGTCCGCGGGTGCGCGCAGTACGTAGCCGGAATCCCGGGTGGCGATCAGATCCGGGAGACCGGCCTCACGAAGCCACCGGCGCAGGTGAGCCAGGTGGCTGTGCAGGGTTTTCGGGGCGGCTGGTGGTCCCGCGTCAGCCCACAACGCGTCGATGAGCGCCCCACGGGTCACCGTCTTGTCCGGCGGCGATGCCAGACGGGCGATCAAGGTGCGTTGTCCCCCGCCGTGCAACTCCACCACGCCGCCGGGCCCGAGTACCTCCACCGGCCCCAACAGATGGATCTTCACATTTTCCGGCATTCCCACCCCCACCTGCATCCCCCATCCGCAGGTCAGACACGGATCCGAGAATCATCGATGCTATCCGCTCCGCCGGGAAAGCAAGGGTTTGAACAAGGCCAAAAGCGTCATTTTCGCAAATCGGACAATCGGCTGTCATCGCCCAATGCCTGGATCATCGAAACCCGCCGAGCGAGACCTGGCGGTTTCACTGGATCTCCCCGACGTGACAATGCGGAGCTGAGCGTCCAGGTCGATGCGTGCGAGCTGGAGCCAGGCAAGACGACGTTTCGTGGGGCAGGCCATCACCAACACCGGCACCGGGCGTCACCTCTCCGAGTACGGCCGGGAAACGCGGTCGTGCAATCCACTGGATGACCTGGTGCTTACCGAGGGCACATCTTCATGGGGAAGGAATCGGGTCCGCCAGAGCCCGCTCGACCTCGTCGAGTCTTTCGACGACCGCCACCCGGCCCGGGTAGGCCGTCGCCCCACCCGCTTTCACCTCCCGGCCGGTGACCAGCAGAACCACGGTTTCCAACGGGTCCACCAGACCGCGTTCGACGGCACTTTCCAGCCCGGCCAGGGCCGCGGCCCCGGCTGGTTCGGCACCCACGCCTGCCCGGCCGGCCAAGATCGCGACCGCGTTCAGCAGGGCGTCATCGGTGACCGCCACCATTTCTCCGCCGCCTCGGCTTACCGCGTCCAGCACGGCATCACCGATGGCCGGGTGTACCACCGCGATGCCGTCGGCGACCGTGGCTGCGGGCTCCAGCTCCGTCTGCCCGGCGGGCGTGCCGAACCAGGCTCGCACCAACGGCTGACAGCGCTCGGCCTGTACCCCGATCAGACGTGGTTGGCGCGCTGCGAGGCCGCAGCTGACGAGTTCGGCGAAGCCCTTGTCGAGCGCCACCAACGTGGGGCCGTCGCCGACCGGGACGATCATCACGTCCGGAACCCGGCGTTCGAGTTGTTCCCACACCTCGAACGCCACCGTCTTCTTCGCCTCGATGGTGAACGGGTTGGCGCCGGTGTTGCGGTCGAGCCAGCCGAACGTGCGGGCGGCGGCCCGGGAGAGCTCGACAGCGGCCGCATAGCCTTCGCGCACCTGAAAGACCTGTGCACCGGCCTGCGTCATGAGCGCGAGCTTCCCCGGACGGCAGTCGGTGGACACGAAGATGACTGCCCGCATTCCGGCTGCCGCGGCACCGAAGGCGGTGGCCACAGCCGCGTTGCCGGTGGAGGCTGTCGTGATCGTATCCACTCCGCGCCGCAGCCCGTCTTCGATCACGAGCGCGGTGGCACGGTCCTTGTTGGACGCGCTCGGATTACGCGTCTCATCCTTGATCCATAGCTGCGGCATGCCCAACTCCCGTCTCAGAGCCGGTGCGGGCAAGAGCGGCGTGCCGCCGACCGGCAGCGGGTACCGCACCGGATCATCGGGAACCGGCAGCAGCTTCCGGTATCGCCACATGGTGAACGAACCCGGCCGCCCCCGCGACATCAGCGCGGGGCTGTAGTCGTATTGCAGCCATTCACATCCCGCCAGGTCGGCCGACCCGGTCACGCTGCCCACGTCGTAACCACCCCTCTGTGTGTCAGACTGCCCGGGAACCGGCGGGCAGCTCGTCGGCGCCGAGCACATCCTCGCCGTAAAGATCCCGCAGCCAGTTGGTCTGGTAGACGGTGTCGAGGTAGCGCTCGCCGAGGTCCGGGGCGATGGCCACAGCGGTGAGTTCACGCGCGCCGCGCCGGGCCAGCCAGTCCATCGCGCCGCTGACCACTGTGCCGGTGGAGCCGCCGAACAGGAATCCGCTTCCGGCCAACCGATGGCAGGCACGGACGGTGTCCGCCTCCTCGACACGTACCACATCGTCCACATAGGACTCGTCGAGTAATGGTGGACGGACGCTTGTGCCCAGGCCGGGAATCATCCTGCGGCCCGGCGGACCGCCGAAGGTCACCGAGCCGGCGCTGTCCACCGCGACGACCCGCACCGGCCGGTGCCACTCGCAGAAGTAGCGTGCGCAGCCCATCAGGGTCCCCGTGGTCCCGGCCCCGACGAACAGCACGTCCAGCTGCGGGAACGCGGCCGCGATCGCCGGGGCGGTCCTGCGGTAGTGCGCCTCCCAGTTGCCCGGATTGGCGTACTGGTTGAGCCATACGTACCGGTCGTCGGAGGCGCACAGCGCACGGACGTGGTCGATCCGTGCGCCGAGAAAGCCGCCGACGGCGTCCGGTTCGGTGATGACGTGCACCTGGCTGCCCAACGCCTCCATCAGCCGCCTGGTCGACAGGTTGCAGCGGGAGTCGGTCACGCACAGGAACCGGTAGCCCTTGCTCGCCGCGATCATGCTCAGCGCCACGCCCAGGTTCCCGGACGAAGACTCGACCAGGATCGACCCCGGCATCAGGACTCCGTCCCGCTCGGCGGCCGCCACCATCTCGGTGGCGGCCTTCAGCTTGATCGAGCCGGCGAAGTTGAACCCTTCACACTTCAGGAAGAGCGAGTGCCCGAAGATCGACCGAAGGTCGACGTAGAGCTCGTCTTCGTTGAAGTCCTGGGGAACGGATATGACCGGCACCTTTGCCCCCTTCATTTGTGTGGCAGCTACTCGGCCGCTCATCCGTACCGGCGCAGCTCGTAAAAGAAGTCGTCGACGACCTGCAACTCGCGGGAGCGGACCACTTCCTCGTAGACGTACTTGCCCACCGCGAGATCGAGCACTCCGAGGCCGAAGGGCGAGAACACCACCGGCCGGCCGGCCGGCACCGTCACCCGCCCGGAGATCACGTCGTCCAGCGTGCCGTGCAGGAAGTCCCGGTCGCCCGTGAGCTGTTCGGCCAGATGTGGCGAGGTATCGGCTTTCAGGCAGTGCTCGATGTCGTCGACGATGTTGGTCGAGGCGAGCACGATCTCCGGCGCGAGGTCGCGTAGCGACACGTGCAGCACCAACGGATTATGTTCGAACCACGCCGGTTCGCTGACATGCGGCTGACCTGCGACGGTGGCGAAGACCACCAGGTCGGCCGACCGGATCAACTGCTCGGCGTCCTCGTGCACGATGATCCGGCCGCCGGTGCCCGACCGCTCCAGGTAGCCACGGAAGCCTGCCGCGCTGTCGGCGGACAGGTCGTGCACGCCGATCTCGGCGAAGGACCAGCCTGTGCCGGCCAGGAAGGTGTGGATGTAACGGGCGATCAGGCCCGCCCCGAAGAACCCGACGCGCATCGGGCGTCGCCGGCCGCGGGACAGCCAGTCGGCCGCCGACGCCGCCAGCGCGGCCGTCCTGGTGGCGCTGATGATCGAGCTTTCCAGGCAGGCGAACGGGTAGCCGGTGTCGTGGTCGTTGAGGATCAGCACGGCCGAGGCCCTCGGGATGCCGGCCTCCACGTTCTCCGGGAAGCTGGAGATCCACTTCAGGCCGGCCACCCGCACCTGCCCGCCGATCGCGGCGGGCAGCGCGATGATCCTGGAGGACGGACGGTCGGGGAAACGCAGGAAGTAGGACGGCGGGTTCACCGAATCACCGGCGCTGTGCAGCCGATAGGCGGCCTCGACCAACTCCACGATCAGGTTTTCACGCCCCCGCAGCGCATGCTGGACCTGGGCGCCGGAGATCACCGCGAACGATGGCACGGTGATCGGTTCGGTGGCGATCGGTTCGGACATTGCGGGCTCCGTTGCGGTGGAACGGATTGTGGTCATCTTGTGGTCACCTCCACGGTTGGCGAGCAGTCGGCCAGGCGCACCGGGTCGGCCATCGCGACGAGCACTTCGCGCGGTCCCTCGTAGGGGTCTCTGCTGTGCGCGGTACGGATGTTGTCGACGAGCATCAGGTCGCCGGCCTGCCACGGCTCGCGTGCGGTGGTGGCCTCGTAGACCTTGTTGATCAGTCGGATGACGTCCTCGCCGATCGCGTCACCGTTGCCGAAGCGGGTGTTGAACGGCAGGGCGTCGGCGCCATGAACGTCCACCAGGTACTCGCGCACCTCCGGGTCCAGGGTCCACTCGTTGAGGAACGCGATCTGGTTGAACCAGCAGCGTCGGCCGGTGACCGGATGACGCACCACGGCGCTGCGGCGCTGCCTGGTGCGCAGTCCACCACCGGGTTGCCACTCGAAGTCGATCGCGTTGGCACGGCAGTAGCTCTCGACGGCGCCACGGTCCTCGGTGCCGAAGGCTGCGGCGACCGACGCCCCCATCTCGTCGTTGTAGGTGCGGGTGAGCAGCCAGCCCTCCCGCTCGAACCGCTCGACCACCTCGCCGGGCAGCGCCTCCAGCACACTCGGCGAGTCGGCCACCCCAATGGCTCCGCCGACGGTGGGCGCGCGGAGACAGGCGAACAGCATCAGGCTGGGGAACTCAAGCGTGTAACTCAGTTCGTGGTGCATGCACATCGGCTGGTTCGCAGGCCACGTCGATGACGAGTACACGCCACCGAAGTAGGTCTTCCGGGATGCGAAGGCCTCCCTCTCGGTCATCAGACCGGTGGGCACCATGACTCGGAAGACGGCACCGATCTCGGCCGCGTCGCACAGCCCGAGACCGCGGAGGAGGACCGAACCGTGCTCGGCGACGACGGCACGCAGCGCGTCCGAGTGCTCGGCCGCCCAGCTCAGTGCGTCGCCGTTGGCATCGATCCGCAGTATCGGAGGTGTGCCGGGCCGCAAGTCCACGTCGAGCTGTGACGCCCGGAATGAGGACGACATCTCGGTTTCCTTTCAGTTGCCACTCGGGGAAGAAGTCAGCAATTCGACGGCGCTCCGCTCGGACCTGTCGTCGAGGATCGCGGCCAGATCGGTGAGGATCGGATGCCGGGTGACGTCGGTGAGGGACACCGCACGGTCCAGGGCGATCACCAGCCGCACTGCCGACAGCGACGTGCCACCCCGGTCGAAGAAGTGGTCCCGCCGTCCGATCTGGCCGGCCGGGATCCCGAGCACCGTCGCCCACGCGGCCGCCAGCCGAACTTCGGCCGGTGTCCCCGGCGCCTGGAAGTCTTTCTTCGTGACGTCGTGGGCGTCGAGTTCTGCGGCGAGCGCCGTCAGCGTTCTCCTGTCGATCTTGCCGTTGGCGGTCAGCGGCAGACCTTCCCTCCAATGGAAGGCCGACGGGACCATGTACTCGGGCAGCGACTCACCCAGCCGGTCCCGTATGACACCGGCCTCGAGTGGCCGCCGACCGGAGTAGAAGGCCACCAGACGCTTGCTCTGGTCGGGCCCCTCGGCGACCACTACGGCACTGTCACGGACTTCGGCCACCCGCGACAAGGCGTTCTCGATCTCGCCGATCTCGATCCGGAAGCCACGGATCTTGACCTGGTTGTCCCGGCGGCCGAGGAACTCGAGCTTGCCCTCCGGCTGCCAGCGGCCGTAGTCGCCGCTCCGGCAGATCCGCTGACCCTCGCGGTGCGGATCGACCGTGAAGACCAGTCGGGTGCGCTCGGGGTCGTTGATGTACCCGCGGCCGACGCAGACCCCGGAGAAGACGATCACGCCGGGGGCGCCCAGCGGCACCGGTGACAGGTTCTCGTCGACGACGTAGACGTGCACGTTGTCGATGGGGCGGCCGAGCGGGACCCGTTCGCCGGCCGGTACCCGGTCCATGACCTCGTGGACGGCGTCGTCCGAGGTCTCCGTCAGCCCGTACGTGTTGACCAGCTTGATCTTGGGCTGGGCCGCGAACCAGCGCTCTACGAGCTCCTTCTTCACGAAGTCGCCGGTGGGCGACACCGTATGCAGGTCCGGCAGTTCGCGGGGGTGCTGCTCCAGATAGGACAGGACGACGTCGAGATATGACGGCACGACCTGGAGCACGGCGGCCCGGCCGTCGGCGATCGTGTCGACGAACCGCTCGATGTCCAGGATCACCTCCTGCTCGACCAGCAGGGTCCGCCCACCGACCAGCAGCGCGGCGACCAGCTGCCACACCGAGATGTCGAAGCACTGCGGTCCGGTCTGGGGGATCACCTCGCCCTCGCGGATCTCCAGGTCGGCGATCTTGGCGTAGATGTGGTTGAGCATGCCCACGTGCTCACACATCGCGCCCTTGGGTTCTCCGGTGGAGCCCGAGGTGAACAGGATGTAGGCGAGCTGGTCCGGCGCGACGTCGATGCCGAGATTCCCGTCGGCATGGTCCTCCTGGTAGGCCGCGTCGACGCTGAGGATCCCGATTCCGGGCAGGGTGTCGAGGGCCGCGTCGAGCGTGGTGGTGCTGCCGCGTTCGGTCAGCACGAGCCCGCACTCGGCGCGGGCGAGCGCGGTCGCGATGCGATCGGCCGGGAAATGCGGCTCCAGGGGCAGGTACACGCCACCGGCCTTGAATATCGCGAGGACGGCGGCCATCCAGTCCAGGTTGCGTTCCATCACCACCGCGACGACGCCTTCGCGGCGCAGGCCCCGCGCCATCAGGGTTCGTCCCAGCCGGTTGGCGCGGGCGTTGAGCTCCCGGTAGGTCCACTGCCGGCCGCCGTGCACGGCCGCGACGGCATCCGGGTGTGCCTCCACTCGCTGCTCGAACAGCTCGTGTACCCGCCTGTCCGGCAGCTCCCGGCGAAGTCCGGCGAGTCCGTTGAGCTGGAGGTCGAGTTCCTCGGCGGACAGCAGGCTCTGCCGCCCGTGCACGGCATCCGGATCGGCGGCGATCAGCGCGAGCGCGGTGCGGTGATAGCCGGCGATCCTGGTGGCACAGCCGGCGTCGATGACGTCGGTCCGGTAGCGCAACACGAGCTGGCCGCTGTGCCGCGAGATCCCCAACCACAGCACGGTGTTCTCGGCCAGGTCTTGATCGTCACCGGCCGGATCGAGCACGGTCGAGAACGGCGGTTCGGTCAGGCCCAGCTCGCGCCCGAGATCATCGACCGGGAAATCCTTGTGCGACAGAAGTTCCGACTCGGCTCGATAAGTGTCCAGGAGCAACGCCCGCCACGAGCTCGGTTCGGTCGTCAGCCGGCAGGGCAACGGCCGGCCGCCCGCCACGGCGACGTAGCCGGTCGTGACCTCTCGCTCGCCGGACAGCGCGGCGAGCACCTTGGCGTGCGCGGCCAGCAGCACCGAACTGAGCGACACCGCCAGCTCGTCCGCGAGCCGCCACAACGTCGCCATCTCCTCGCCGGGGAGCGGCACCTCGCGCTCGGCGACGCCCGGCACCGGATCGGTGGTCCACCGTGGGATCGCGGTGAACCCGCCCGTGACGAGCACACTCCGCCAGAATTCCCGGCCTGTTTCCGCTGGCGTTTCCATCAGACCTTTCACCTCCGCTCCCGCTTCGCGCGGTGCTATTTCTCGTCAACCAGAACGGTGTCGACGTCGGCGTTCCGGCGAACCAGCGGGTCGGCCGAGTTGTCCGGCATCTCCCGGGCCGGGTTTCCGCCCCACCGTGCGCGCTGTGGCATTTCCTCGCCCTTCATGAGGAAGGAGTCGGGGGCCAGCACCGCGCCGTCGCCCATCGTCACGCCGTAGTGGACGAGTGCGCCGGTCCCGATGGTGCAGCCGGAACCGATCGTGGTGCGGTCGGACTTGAGGGCGAAGTCCTCCAGTGAGTGGCACTGGATCGAACTTCCCGCGTTGAGCGTGCAGTCGTCGCCGATCGTCACCAGGTCCTTTTCCGCCATGGTGCAGCCGTCGTCGAAGAGCCTCTTGCCGAGCCGGACACCCAGCAGCCGCCAGGCCACGTTCTTGAGCGGGGTGCCGTTGAGCGCCATGTGCATGTGCCCGGTCATCTTCAGAAAACGTTCCCGCCGCCAGCAATCAACCTGGTAGATCGAGCAGGATGTCGGCCGCGTGCCCCGGAATCCCGTAGCGGCACGTTCGACCAGCGTGAAGTAGAGCACGCCGAACAGCAGGGAAAAGATGAGGGACAACGCGATCGCCGGCGCTCCCCACGAGCCGTAGAGGTCCGTGGCCCAGAAACCGATCAGGGCGAGCACGAAGGCGTAGAACCACCGCGACAGCAGGAGCCAGCCAATGGTGCGGGCGTTGTGCTTGTTCTTGGCCGCGAGACGGCGTGGCAGCTCGGGTCCGGTGGCCAGATGGTGGAACCTGCTGTCCCGCTCGACCGTACGCGGGATCTCGAAGCTGGGCGAGCCCAGCAGACCGACACCTTCCCGGACCTCTCCGTCGATCGGGACCATGACCTTCGTCGCGAGCAGGCAGTTGTCACCGGTCCTGCCCTGCGAGGGATAGACGATTTCGTTGCCCAGGAAGTTGCGTGGCCCGATCGAGGTTCGCGACACCTGGAAGGACGAGCCGGAGAAGTCGGCATTGACGATCGACAGTCCGTCGGCGATCACCGTGCCGCTGCCGACTGAGACCAGATAGGGGGTCTCATGCTTCACTTTCTTGCCGAAGTTCGCCCCGGTCTGCACGACCGGAGTGAGGCGATACCCGAGCCGGCGCAGATAGCCGACGATGTAGGAACTGTCCCCGAGCAACTTGATGAAGAACGTCCAGTTGGTCAGGCGCGCGATCGTCCGATGGACGGCGTAGTGGAATCCGTACAGGCGGTAGACCTTGTCCGGTTCGATGGCGAGGTTGAGCATGCGCGGGACGGTCACGACGACGAGGAGGCCGACGAGCGCGGAGCCGAAGAACAGCACGAAGGAGGTCACCAGCGCTGCGCCGTAGAACCTCCAGTTCGTGAAGGCCGACGGCCCTGGCTCGAGCAGCATGGCGAGCACCGGGGACTTGGCGAACAGGAGATCCACGCCGCCGAACGCCAGCGGAGCGTAGAAGAACAGCACGCTCACCAGTTGCAGGACGGTGTAGGCGGCCCTTCTCCCGGTGCCGCAGCCGGCCGGTTCGACCCCCAGGTAGTACGCTCCGGTCGGCTGCGCCGGGGACCCGTGCCAGCGCTCGCCGCCGGGCACGGCCTGCCCGGCGTGCAGCGAGGAGGTATGGCCGAGCTGGGCCCCATCGCCGAGCGAGGTCTCGATGTCGAGCACCGCCTTCTCGCCGACGAAAACGTCCTTCCCGAGGGTGACCGCGCCCGTCTGGATCTCGCCGGCGCAGGCCCGGTAGCAGGTAAGGTACGTGTCCTTGCGGATGACCGTGCCGTCGCCGATGGTGAGCAGGTCGGTGCACACCGGCGCATGCCGGGAGAAGATCACGGCACCGCGCCCGACTCTCGCACCCAGCGCCCTCAGATAGAGCACGTAGAGCGGCGAACCGGCGAACAGGACCAGCGGGTTCAGCGTGACCAACGTCTTGACCACCCAGAAGCGGACGTAGGCCAGGCTCCAGATGCGGATCCGCTGGTGCCGCCACCGGCCGATGAGCACCCATTTCGCCAAGATCGGGAGAGCGCACACGCCAACGAAACCCGCGACGCCGGCCAGCGCCATCCGCAGGTAGTCATCGAGCAGGCTGCCATCCCCAGCGGAAATCCAGTCGACGCCTTGCTCGACGGCGAGCGCGGCAAGGTAGGCGTACCCGAGCAGGATCAGAACCTGCAGCGTTCCGCAGAGGACGTACTGCCGTGCGCTGACCGGCGTCGCCACCTCGATGGCCGCCTGGGCCGGCTCGACCGGGGTATCGCTCGATGGCGCGAGCGCCGTCGCCAGGCTTCTGATCGTGGGATGCTGGTAGATGTCCTTTATGGACACTGATGGCAGGTCCCCGTGCTTCCTGACCCGGGCACAGAACCGGGCCATCACCATCGAGTCGGCGCCGAGGTCGTCGAAGAAGTGGCTGTCGACCGACACCCGTTCGACGCGCACGACACCGGCCAGCACCTCGGCGAGAATCCCTTCGGTGCCGGTCGTCGCGTCGGCGCGATCGACGGCCCGATGATCCACTGGCATGTCGTCTCCTTTGAGCAGTACATCGAGAGATGACCGTGCGGGGTTATGACGGACACGCCGGGATCCCGCGCGGGGTGGCTTCCGCGGGCGGGCCGCGCCTCACATTACAAGCGTTAGCGCGCCAAGGGAGGAGCCATTGGAAGCCTTGTCGTCGTACAGAACTTTTTGGTTCGTTCTGGTGACCACTAGAGCGCCTGGCGATTGCGGCGCGCTTGCGGCTGCCGCAGCCGTAGCGCAACCCTGCCTCAACTCGATACCGGGTAAATGGCCCTACGGATCGCGCACGCCTCGTTCGCCAAGGCCCTCACCGCGCCGTGGTGGCCGGCTCTGGCAGAAGCGGCGCGACGATCGGGCTATTGAGGGGTAAGCCAAATGTGCCAGGTCCGTGAAGGCCTCCTTTCCTACTCTCAAGGTAGGAAAGGAGGCCTTCACGGACCTACCGGCTTGAGGCTTCCGGTGAGTGGTCGGTCCAGGTGGTCGTGAGTGGCGATTCGGGCTCTATAACTGCAACGGCAGTTCGGTGAGTGGGTAGCCGCGTCGTTTGTAGTGGCTGAGGCGGGCTTGGTGTTGTCGTCGTCGGCGGAATCGTGACCCGTGCCAGATGTGTTCGGCGGTGTCGGAGACACGCAGGATGAGTTTGGTGAGCAGGCGTCGGATCTCCGGTAGCGTGAACGCGATCATGCCTGGTTCGTCGACACCGATTCCCGTTTTATGGCAAGGGATCTGGTGACGGCGAGCCAGGCGTGCGCGAGCATCGAGAGTGTGATGCGGGCGTACCAGGCTCGGTCACGCCACATTTGACTTACCCCTCAACAGAACCGTCCCTACCACTCACGAGGTCGTCTTCCCGGTGCTCCGGGCGGCGGTCGACGACGCGGCCGAGCGGGCGCAACAGCACGTTGACCCCGACGATCACCACGGTCCCGGCGAGCGCGACGACGTAAAGCCCCGCTCCCGCAAGGGAGCCGACGGCCGCCGAGCACCACAGCGTGGCCGCCGTGTTGAGCCCGCGCACGTTCAGCCCGTCCCGTAGGATCACCCCGGCGCCGAGGAAACCGATACCGGAGACGATCTGGGCCGCGACACGCGTCGGGTCGGCGTCGCCGCTGGTGCTCAGCCCGCCGAAACCGTGGGCGGACAACAGGACGAAGAGGGTCGCGCCGACGGCGACGAGGGCGTTGGTGCGGAGTCCGGCCATCCGGGCGCGGTACTGGCGCTCGATGCCGATGACGGCGCCGAGGCCGACGCCGGTGCCGACCCTGAGCAGCATTTCGAAGGTGTTCATGATTCCGGCTCTTTTCTGGCGTGCGTACACAAAGCCAGACAGAGAAAGGAGACCGGAGAAGGTCAGCGCACCGCGCACACGGGTGAACGGCGACCATGTCCGGTCGGTCCAGAACTGTCTTCCGGCATGTGCCGCTCACCTCGCTTCCGTACTCGATCGGTGTTGATCAACCTTCGGGACTGTACCACCGGACGAGCCGAGCGCGGCGTGGATCGTGTCACGCAGCCAGCGCTGGGCGGGGTCGGCGTCGAGTCGCGCGTGCCAGAGCTGGCAGACCTCGATGGGCGGGAGTTCCGCGGGGACCGGGAACCAGCGGATTCCGAGCGACCGGCCGTACTGCTCGGCGAGCCGTTGGGGCGCCAGCCCGATGTAGTCGCTCGACGCGACCAGGAACGCGGCGACGGCGGAGGTGGGGACGACCGCCGCGACCCGGCGCTGGAGACCGGCCGCCTCGAGCACGTCGTCGAGCGGTCCCCTGCCCCGCCCTCGCCGTGAGGCGGAAACGTGCGGATACCGGCAAAGCTGTCTCAACGTCGGGCGGCGCACACCGCCGAGCGGGCCGTCCGCCCTGACGATCGCGACCACTCGTTCGTGGTACAGCAGCGTCGAACGGATGTCAGGCGCGGCGATGTCGCCCGCGCCGATGTCCAGGTCCACCGAACCGTCTCGCAGGGCCTCGGTGCTTTCGCTGCCTTCGGCGACGAAACGCAGGACGACGCCAGGCGCGACCGCGGCGGTCGCCTCGGCGGCGGCCGTCACCAATGTGGCGGCGACACCGTCGTTGATGCGGATGGTGAAGGTCCGTTCGAGGTCGCCGATCGCCAGCTCGCGGTCGGCGCTGATCAGGGCCGACGCCTCGTCGAGCAGGGACCGCACCCGCGGGGCCGTCCGGAGCGCGAACGGCGTCGGCACCATCCCGCGGCCGGCACGCACCAGGATCGGGTCGCCCATCGCCCGCCGCAACCGGCCCAGCGCCCGGCTGGCCGCGGGGATCGACAGGTGCAGCCGTTCGGCCGCCGCCGTCACGCTGCCCTCTCGCAGCAACGCGTCGAACACGCGCAAGAGGTTGAGGTCCAGCTGATCGGCCATTGTTGCATCGTATGCAACTTTGGGTTGTGAAAGTTGCGTGGCACGAAGAATGCGCTGGCCCATAGCGTCGTGGACATGCCACTCCGACTTCAAGTCCGCGACGCTCCCGAAGCCGCAACGGACCGGCGCGGCCTGCTGACCGCCATGTGCGCCTGTGTCGTGCTCGTGGTCGGGATGGTCGCCGCGATCAACCTCGCCGTCCCGATGCTGGCCGCGAGCGAGCTTCACCCGTCCGCGTCGGCACTGATCTGGATCGTCGACACCTACGTCATCTTCTTCGCCTGTCTCGTGATCCCCGGCGGAGCGGCGGGCGACCGCTTCGGCCGCAAGGGTGTCCTGCTCGCCGGCCTGGCACTGTTCGCCCTCGGTGCGCTGCTGTCGGCGCTCGCGCCCACCGTGCCTTTCCTGCTGGCGGGCCGGGCGATCACGGGGATCGGGGCCGCCGCGGTGCTGCCCAACACCCTCGCCGTCCTGCTGCACGCCGTCCCCGCCGAACGCAAGGGCGTGACCATCGCGACCTGGGCCTCGATGACCGGGATCGGCGGTGTCCTGGGGAACGTCGGTGGCGGAGCGGTGCTGACAGGAGGATCGTGGCGATGGCTGTTCGCGGCCGCCGTCCCGCTCTCCCTGGTGCTCCTCGCGCTGGCCGCCCGGATCGCGCCGGTGTCCCCGCGGCACGACCGGCCGCTCAGTCCGCTCGGCGCTGTCCTGCTCGTCGGCGCGTCGTTCGCGTTGCTGCTCGGCATCGTCGAAGGCCCTGAAGCGGGTTGGGGCAGCCCGATCGTTCTGTCCGGGTTCGCCGGTGCGGTCGCGCTCTTCGCCGTGTGGACGTTCGTGGAACTGAAGGCCGAGCACCCCCTGCTCGATCCCCGGTTGCTTCGCGTGCCCGCGCTGCGCAGTGCCTGCCTCGGCATGACCGCGATCTTCTTCGGGATGTTCGCGCTGTTCTACGTCAACGCGTCCTTCCTCCAATACGGCAAGGGTTTCAGTGTGCTGCTGACCGGGCTCGGGATCATCCCGCTGACCGTCCCGGTCATCCTCGGCGCGCGGCACGTCGGCAAACTCGTCCGGCGCGCCGGCGCCGACACCACTGTCGCCATCGCCTTCGTCTTCTGCGGCTGCGGCCTCGTCGGACTGTCCACAAGCGACTCTTCGACTCCGTACCCGGTCTACGCGGCCTGGCTCGTGGTGACCGGGATCGGTGTCACGCTGGCCCTTCCGACGCTTTCCGCCGCGATCTCCGGTTCGCTGCCTCCCGCCCAGGCCGGTGTCGGTGCCGGGCTGCAGGCCACCACCCGGGAATTCGGCAGCGCGCTCGGTGTCGCGGTCATCGGCACCGTCCTCACCGGACGGTTCGTCGCCGCGCTGCCGTCCGACGTCCGCGCGGACCACGATCCGCACACCGTGGCGCAGGCGCTGGCAACCGTCCCCGGCCGCTCTCCCGAAGTGATCTCCGCGTTCGTCACCGGCGCGAGCACGGCCCTCCGGGTGATCGGCGTCAGCGTGCTCGTCCTCGGGGCGCTCGTCGTCCTGCAATCAAGGCTTTCCCGTAACCCCGAGTAGAAGGAGCTTCCCATGCAGGTATTCGTCACCAGGGCGACCGGCTGGATCGGCTCGGCCGTCCCGGATCCGCCGCGACGACCTGGACGATCTCGACGGCCTCCGCTCGGGCACGACTGGGCGCGCACCCGAGAACTCCTCAAGTGAACCCCGTACGCAGCCCGTGGCCGAGGACATCGAAACCGGCGCCTACGCCTGACCGAAAGGAAACACCATGTCCGAAGTGGCCGCGTTCATGCTGGTGAAGACCACGCCGGAATGGCTCGGCCTCACCGTCGAGCAACGGGTGGAGGCCTTCAAGACCGAGATCCTCCCGGTGACCGAAAGCAAGGTGAAAGGTGTCCGGTCCCGGTTCTTCGACACGGAGTTCTACTCCGCGCGCGTGACCGACGGGTGGGTATGGGAAGCGGAGGACCATCACTCGTACCAGTTGCTCATCGAGGCACTGCGTGAGACGCCCTTCTGGGACCGGTACTTCGAGGTCGTCGACCTCCTGGTCGGGGTCGAGAACGCGTACGCGGCGAACTACGGTCTCGACGCCTGCGCGAGCGTCAACGTCTGAAGCCGGTGGGCGCGTCTCGCCGGTAACCCACCAGAAGACGGCCCCCGCACCGTCGAGGACCGCGGCGGCGACCCGCCGCATCAGAGCCCGATCCCCAGTGCATACGACCTGCCGGTAGCCGAGCAGGAGTTCCCGGCAGGTCTCCGGATCGGCCTCTCGAAGCCGTCGCGGGAGCCATTTGCCGTGGGATCGCCATTGTCCCCCGGCCAGGAGGATCAGCTCGGCCACCGCGGTCAACAGCCGATCGGCGATGAAGATCAGTTCGTCGGGATCATCGGCCCCGTCAAGATCGTCCAGGAGGTCGGTGAGCAGATAACGATGGTCCTCCAGGTCGGTCGCGGACAACGGCGGAGGCCCGGCGCGCAGTCGCGCCCGGGCTTCCGCCCGGGTCCGATGCCCGAAGCCGTCGCGGTCGAGGAGAACGACACCTCCACCGCACATGTGCAGGAGAGGCGAGCGGCGGTTCGCCGTCTCCTGATCGGCGAAGCGCTCGTACGACTCGGGGGTGTGGCAGAAAAGTTCCACCGGCACGCCGTCGTGTTCGGTCGTTTCGCGGTACGGCGCGGGTGGGCCGTCGAGGATCACGACGATGTCGAGATCCGAGCTCGCGGTACACCATCCGGTGATCGCGCTTCCGCCCAGAATCGCGGCCCTCGCACCGGGAAAGCGACTCTCGACCACCTCGCGGGCGATTCGGACCGGATCCATCCGTCCAGCATGCCTCAGCCTCGTCGGCCGGTGGGTGAGCCAGGCGCACCGGCGGCCGCGACCACGCCGAAGCCGGTGCCCTGGTTACCCACCCGGATGGCCGGGACGAGCAGTCGTCCGGCCTATCCGGCCCTCCCCGTCGGGAACCCTAGGGCCGGGCGTCGGGGACCGGTCCCCGGAGGCCACGAAGGCCACCGCCGGGACGGTGGCCTTCGTGGTCGTTCGCCCAGGATCAGGCAGTGGTTTCGAACGGCTGGACGTTCGGCTGGAACACCTGGCCGTTGGCCGGGACCTTCAGATCGATCAGGTAGTCGGCCGTCACCTTGTCCACCCCGAGCGAGTCGCCAAGGATGCAGTGCCCGAAGGCGTCGACCGAGAGCAACCGGGCGTTGCCCAGCTGGTCGGCCATCCGCTTCGAGAACAGGTACTGGGTCGCCGGGTCGTAGTAGTTGCCGATGACCAGCACCGGGGTGTCGGTCTTGGCCTGCCACGGACCGCGATAGACGTCCGGCTTCTTCGCCGGCCACACCGGGCACCCCGCCACGTCCGAGAACGCCTGGTAGCGGCCGAAAGTGGGCGATTCCTTCTCCCACTTCGCGGCGATCTCGGGGACCTTCTCCTGCTTGATCGTGATCTTCTTGTCCGAGCAGTTCACGGCGAAGTAGGAGTCGTCACCGGTGTACGGGCTGTCCGGGTTCACGTCCGCGCGCCCGTTCGCCCCCGACCGCAGCACCTTCAGCTCGACGGCCTGTGCCGTCTGCGTCTGCGCCGCGGGCGGGTGGACGATGTTGTACAGCGCCTGCAGGTCGTCGGCCAGCGGCGGGAACGACGTCGGCGAGTACAGCACCCCGGCCACCGTGCTGGTGAAGGCGTTGATGTCGTAGCTGCTCCCGTCCGGCAGCTTGATCGGCTGCTGGCGCAGGTGGTCGCGGATCTCGTCGAACTTCTCCCGCGGCGTGCCTGGGCTGAAGGAGCACTTCGGCCCGACCTGCGCGCACTTGCGCAGGAAGGCGTCCAGCGCGATCTCGAACCCGCGAGCGCGCTCGCGGTCGTACTGCACACCGTCGCTGGTGCGCAGCGCCGGGTCGACGTTGCCGTCGATGACGATCGCCCGGCTCTGCTTCGGGAACATCGACGTGTACGTCGACCCGATCAGGGTCCCGTACGAGAAGCCGACGAAGGTCAGCTTCTGGTCGCCGACGGCCGCCCGCATCTTGTCGAGGTCACGCACGACGTCCTTGGTGGACATGTGGTTCAGCAGCGCGCCCGCGTTGTTCTTGCAGAACTGGCCGTAGTCGCGGTACGAGGCCAGCGTCCCGGAGATCTCCTGCCGGGTCAGCGGCACGGGGATCTGCGCGGAGAAGACGTCGTCCGCGTCTTCCTGCGTGGTGAAGCACTTGAGCGGGTTGCTGGCCCCGACCCCGCGCGGATCGAACCCGATCAGGTCGAACCGGTCCAGCACCTGCGGCTGGAAGTAGTTCGCCGCGCCGATCGGCATCCGGAAACCGGAACCGCCGGGACCGCCCGGGTTGAGGAACAGCGAACCGACCTTCTTGTCGGGCGTCTTCGCCGCCCGCTTCAGCATCGCGATGTCGATGGTGCCGAGCGCCGCGTTGTCGTGGTCGATCGGCACGCGATACCGCGCGCAGCTGTAGAACTTGGCCTGGTCGGCGGGAACACCGCGGACCTGGTCCGCCGTGCAGGCACCCCAGTTCACCGGCGCCGTCGCGCCTACCTGGGCGGCGGGCGTCCCAGTCTCCTGGGCGGCGACCGCCGTCCCGGACGCCCCGGTCAACGCGGCGCCGGCCACGAGTGCCCCTACCAGTGCGAAACCGCGCACCGGCCTCCTTGTGGATCTCGGCAAAACGACTCCTCCCTCGGCTGGCGACGTGATGGGCCACGTCGCTCGGCGCGCCGTCGACGTCACGGCGCGTAACACCAAGCGAGCCTCGCACAAGCCGGTAACCCAGTCACCGGCCGAAAGGATGGTACGAACCTATCGAGTGGTTGTCTTCAACTCGAAAATCGGTAACACACGGCAAGCGGCTTGCTCCTCCATGGAGTAACCGGGCCAGAACTCCAGCAGCAGTTTCCACATCGCTTCGTACTCGTCTCCGCGCAGTTCCCTGGCCCTGACCGGGATCTCCTTGCCCGCCAGCGCGACGATCGCGTCGGGATTCGACCGCAGGTTGTGCGTCCACGCGGGATCGTTCGGTCTCCCCCAATTGGAGCCGACGAGCACGAAGTCCTCACCGTGCGGGAAGTACAGGAGATTGGTACTGCGGGCCAGGCCGCTCTTGCGGCCGGTCGTGGTCAGGCGCAGGGAAGGGAGCCCGGCCAGCGCGACCAGGCTCACCTTCCCCTTGAACAGCCGATGGAGTCTCTTGTCCACCCAGATGATCCCGCCCGCGAGCCCCATCAGCCACGGTTTCGTGCCGAGCGCGCGGGCGAGCGACGTGAGAGGGTTAGCCACGGACAGATCTTGCCAGGCTCACCCCGAACCGCGATTCCGAGTCCGTCCACCATTTCTCCACCGAGAAACCGGCGGCGGCCAGTTCCGCGGCGATTCCCTCCCGCCGGAACTTCGCGGAGATCTCGGTGCGCACGTATTCGCCCTCGGCGAACTTCACCCGCAGGTCGGCGCCCGGGATGTCGACGGTCTGCGGTTCATGGGCGCGCAGACGCATTTCGATCCATTCGTTCTCCTCGTCCCAATACGAGACGTGGTCGAAGGCGGCCGGGTCGAAGTTCGCGCCGAGACCGTTGTTGATCACGCGGAGCATGTTGCGATTGAACTCGGCGGTGACCCCGGCCGCGTCGTCATACGCGCGTTCCAGGGTTTCCCGGTCCTTCACCAGGTCAGTCCCGAGAAGGAACCACTCCCCCTCGTCGAGCACTTCGCGGACCGAGCGCAGGAAGGTGGCGCGGTCGGCGGGAAGGAAATTGCCGATCGTGCCGCCGAGGAAGACCACCAGCCGCGGACGGTCGCCCGGCAACAGGTCCAGATGACGGGTGAAGTCACCGACCACGCCCCGGACTTCGAGGGACGGGTAGTCGGCCGTGATGGCTTCCGCGGCTTCGGCGAGCGCGGTTTCGGAGACGTCGAGCGGGACGAACTCCTTCAACGTGCCGTGGCTCGTGAGCGCGTCGAGGAGGAGCCTCGTCTTTTCACTCGATCCGGAACCGAGTTCGACAAGGGTGTGCGCGCCCGAACTCTCGGCTATCTCGCCACCGCGCGCGGCGAGCACCTCCCGCTCGCTCCTGGTCGGGTAGTACTCGGGGAGGGCGGTGATCTTCTCGAACAGTTCGCTGCCGCGGGCGTCGTAGAACCATTTGGGCGACAACCATTTCTGATCCGCCTCCAGGCCGGCGCGGACGTCCGCGCGCAGTTGCTCGGTGATATCCGATTCGCTGTGGTGTACGTCGAGGTCGACTTCGGTCATCGTGCCTCAGGGCTCCGATCGGCTTCGAGGGGAAGGATTTCCACGCCCGCGCCGGTGACCCGGACGGCGTGGCGGTCGGGAACGGGAGTCCAGCCGGGATCGTCGTCGCACGGTTCCGACGCGACGAGCACACCGCCTCCGGTGTCCCGATAGGACAGGGAATGCGTCCACGCGGTACCGACGAGTGTCCGGCCGTCGGTCAGCAGGAGATTGAGCCGCGAACCCGGCCCCGCCTCCTCGACCACTCCGGTCAGCCACGTGACGGCCGCGAGCGGGTCTTCGCCCGCCTCGAGCCGCTCACTCAGCAACGCCCACAGCAGTACCGAATCCGTGGTCGCCTCCAGCGTCAGCAGCCGGGTGATCGGCAGTTTCGCGGCGAGCTCGGCCATCGAGTCCGGCCAGCCCCGCACCAGCCCGTTGTGGCTGAAGAGGTAACGGCCGCCGGTGAACGGCGCGTTCGCCGCCTCGACCACGGGCATCCCCGTCGTCCCGTTCCGGACAGCCGCCAGGAAGGCGTGCGACCGGACCGAGCCGGCCAGCGCCGGCAGATCCCCGTCCGTCCACAAGGGAGCGGACCTGCGCAGCCGCAGCGGTTCGGAGCCGTCGGCGTACCAGCCGAGGCCGTACCCGTCCGCGTTGACCGAACCACCGCCCCGCATGTCACGGGGAGCGTAGGACTGCACGAGCAGCGAATGAGGGGCGTGAAAGAGCATCTCGGCGGGCGAGCGCGGCTCGCCGAGATACGCGAGGTGACGGCACATGCCCCTCAGGCCACCTCGCTCGGCCGTGCGTCCCGGGCACAGCGGAACCCGGAGAAGATCTGTCGCCGGATCGGGTGATCCCAGTTGCGGAAGGTGCCGCGGATGGCCGCCGCGTCCGTCCCGAACGAGCCACCGCGCAGGATCCGGTAGTCCCCTCCGAAGAACACCTCCGAATACTCCTTGTACGGGAACGCGGCGAAGCCCGGATACGCTTCGAAGCCGCTGCTGGTCCACTCCCACACGTCGCCGATCAACTGGTGCACGCCCAACGGCGACGCACCCGCCGGGTACGCGCCGACCTCCGCGGGCCGCAGATGCCGCTGTCCGAGGTTCGCGTGGTCGGGAGTGGGTTCCTCGTCGCCCCAGGGGAACCGGCGCGACCGGCCGGTGGCCGGGTCGAACCGGGCGGCCTTCTCCCACTCCGGTTCCGTCGGCAGGCGACGGCCTGCCCAGGCGGCGTACGCCTCGGCCTCGTGGAAGGAAACGTGGACGACAGGCTCCGCGGCGGGCACCTTCTCGTAGACGCCGAACCGCGTCCGCCACCAGCCGTCCTGCTCCCGTTTCCAGAAGCGCGGCGCCTCGATGCCGTGCTCGCTCCGGTACGTCCAGCCACGCTCGCTCCACCACTTCGGGTCTTCGTAACCCCCGGAGTCGAGGAACTCGGCGTACGCCCCGCAGGTGACCGGTGCGGTGTCGATGAAGAACGCCTCCACCGCGACCTCGTGCGCGGGACGCTCGTTGTCCAGCGCCCACGGCTCGGCGGAGGTGCCCATGGTGAAAGCGCCGCCGGGGACGAACACCTCCGCGGGCAGCGGCCCGGACCGGGACGGCGGTGGCGCTGGCGCGTGCAGCACCGGATCGCCCTTGCGGAGCTGATGGGTGGCCAGCATCGTCTCGTCGTGCTGCTGCTCGTGCTGGGTGATCATGCCGAAGGCGAAGGCGTCCTCGGTGAGCCGCCTGCCTTGCAGCGGAACGCTTTCCAGGATGTCGAAGGATTTCTCCCTGACTTCGCGGACGTACTTGCGCGCTTCCTCCGGGCCCAGCAGCGGCAGCGCCGGACGATCCGCGCGAGCGTGCTGGAACGCGTCGTAGATGTCGTCGATGTCGGGCCGGAGCGCCTCACGGCCGCCCACGTCACGCACCAGCCAGAGCTCTTCCTGGCTGCCGATGTGCGCGAGATCCCAGACCAGCGGCGACATCAGTTTCGAATGCTGGCGGACCAGGTCTTCGTCGTCCACGTCCGTCAGCGCGACGCTGCGCTCGCGGGCCCTGGTGAGCGCCTCTGCCGCGTGCGCCCGCAGGTCTTGCGGGCTCAGCGCGCGAAGCGGGTTGGTCTCGGTGCTTTCCACGCTCATGACTGGTGGCTCCTCGAACCGTGCACGAGGGACTGCACACCCTCGCTGATCTCCGTGATGGTCTCCGGCGGCAGACCGGTGGTGCCGAGTTCGGCACAGCCGAGGTCCACCACCTTGCTCGCGACGCCGGCGATCGCCGGGTCGGCCAGGCCGTACCGGGCCGCGCGCTCCCAGCCTCCCGTGACCGGTTCGCACAGTTCGAGCACCTTGTCCACTGTGGACGGCCGCGCGAGCAGTGCGGCCAGCAGGGCGACCGGGTGCAGCCACCTCGCGGCGGGCTGGGCGTCCAGGTACCGGATCTCCAGATACCCCTGTGGACGGACCGGGGTGAAGAACGTCGTCAGGTGATAGGCCAGGTCTTCCTCGGTCGGCCTGTCGAGCCCGGCGCCCTCGCCCCGTCCGTCGATCCAGTCGGCGAAGGTCAGGGAATCGGGCGCGTCCCAGCGGCCGTCACGGCCGGGAAGGACCATCACCGGGGTGTCCAGGATCCTGCGTGCCCACTCCCCCGCCGGATCCTTGCCCGGTTCCGCCGACCGGGTGCGGACCCTTTCCGTTTCCATCACGGCGAGCCAGCGCGCGGACGCGTGGCCGGTGTCGCGTCCGGCGTGGACCCGGGAGTTGGCGAAGGTGGCCAGCAGGGGCGGACCGAGCGCGTGGACCGCGGCCCAGCGGTCGGCCAGGTCGCCCGCCTCACCGGCGTCCACACAGACCTGCAGGCCGGCGGTGCTGCACATCATCGTCGCGCCCCCGGCGCCCATCGGCGCGAAGCGGCGTTCCATCGCGGCGTAGCGCGGTGTGCCCAGTTTGCGGACGGGGGCGCGATACCTGTCTATCCCGGAGTCCCCCAGGTGCAGGCCTCGGGCGGCGAGAAGATTTTCGAGGTGGGCCAGATCGGCCGAGACGACGGCGTCCAAGTGGCGCAGCGTGGTCTGTGGTTGAGCGGAGATCTCCACCTGGCATCCGGGCTCGAGGCTCAGCGGTGAACCTGCCGGAAGCGGGAGGGCGGGGCTGTCGGGGCGCAGGGTCCGCGGGGTGTGCGGGCCGAGCGCGGTGGCGAGATCGTCGGGATCGAGAGGCCGGGCGGGCTCGTCGGCGTAGTGCACGGTGAATTCCAGCTCTACGCCGAGGAGTCTCGGTGGCCCGTGCTTGAAGCACACGGAAGCCACATACGCCTCACCCTCGGCGCGGTCCGAGAGGACCTTCGCCGTCGCGTTCGACGCGCTCCCGGACTTCTCGGGGAAATCATGAACAGTAGTCATCTTTCCGCCGTCCAGTCGGTTGTCCGATAACTGAGATACCTTGACTTCGGACGCTACACGCGGAGTCCGACAAATTCAGGCCGGTTCTTGCGGGGCAAGATCCTCCGACCACCTCTTAGGACCGGACGATTCAGGGCAAAGCGGGCTCCGTGCCCAGCCCGAGCGCGGCGGCCGCGTTGCGGACCGCCTCGATCACCAGCTGCAGGGCCGGTCGCCGTGACGACGTCGTCCGGTAGGCGATCGAAACCGTCCGAAGCAACGGTGTGGTCAACGCGACGACGTCGATCCCCGGCGGCCGAAGCCCGAGCCCGAGATCCGAAACGAGGGTTACCCCGAGCCCCGCCCGGACCATCGCCATCGCCGTCGATTGCTCCTCGACCTCGTGGTTGATCTTCGGCTCGAACCCGTGGCGGTGACACGCCGTGCGCACCGCGCGGCCGAAGTGACTCTTCGGGCTGGCGAGGATCCACGGGTGCTCGGCCAGTTCGAGCAACGACGCGCTCCCCGCGGGGACGGCACCGGCCGGCACCGCGGCGTGCAGCCGTTCGACCGCGATCACCGCCCGTTCCAGACCGGCGTCCCACGGCATCGGCGCGTCGGAGTAGTCGATCACGAACGACAGATCCAGTTCGCCGTCCCGGACGGCGTCGGCGGTGTCCTCCGGCGCGAGCTCACGGGTCCGGACCTGGATCCCCGGATGCTCACCCGCCAGTGCGGCCAGCGCGTGCGGAAGCAGTCCCGAAGCGACCGACGCCCACACCCCGGCCATGAGCCGTACCGAAACGGTCTCCTGCGCCTCCTCCAACGCCAGCGTCGCCCGCTCGACGGACCCCAGGATCTCCTCGGCGTGCTCGGTCAGCAGCAGCCCCAGTTCGGTCAGCTGCACCCGTCTGCCGAAGCGTTCGAACAGCTTCGCACCCACGTCCCGCTCCAACTGCGCCAGCTGCTGCGACACCGCCGAAGCGGTGTAATGCAGCGAAGCGGCAGCCGCCGTGACGGTGCCACGTCGGCTCAGCTCGCGGAGCATCCTCAGGCGGTGCAACGAAAGCTCCATGACCCCAACGTAATCGGGTGCGGTCGCGGACGCCGGATGGCGCGTTACACCAGTTTCTCTGCACGACATCGTTCAGATTCGGTAAATGGACGCCCGTGCCCGGCAGGGCGCACTCTCGGAAGTGGCGCAGGACGACCCCGAATCCCGAAGGAGGTGGCCGCATGGCCGCGAGGAACGCCGAACCGCTGATGAGGCTCATCTGGACCGACCCCGTCACCGGTGCCACCGGCTACCTCGTAGTGCACAGCCTGGTCTCCGGCATCGCGACCGGCGGGACCCGGATGCGCGCGGGTTGCACGATGCCGGAGGTCGAGGACCTGGCGAGGGGGATGGCGAACAAGACCGCGACCTTCGGCCTGCCGGTCGGCGGGGCCAAGGGCGGCATCGACTTCGATCCGAAGGACGAGCGCGCTTTCGGTGTGCTGGAACGGTTCTGCGCGTTCCTGCGGCCGTGGATCGACAACCACTGGGTGACCGCCGAAGACCTCGGCGTACCCCAGCACCTGATCGACGAGGTGTTCGCGAAGCTCGGGCTCGAGCAGTCGTACCACGCGGCGATCCGCCGTTCGGCCGACCCGGCGCACACCCTTCGCCGCGTGCAGGCCGGGTTGAGCACACCGGTCCCCGGCGGCCTCCTGCTCGGCGACGTGATCGGCGGCTACGGCGTCGCGCAGGCCTGCCTCGGTGTCGCCGACGCCTGGGAATGGGCGGCCGAGAAGACCACGGTCGCCATCCAGGGCATCGGCACCATGGGCGGCGGCGCGGCCTGGTACCTGCACGAAGCCGGCATGAAGGTCGTCGCGGTCGCCGACGCGGCCGGGACGCTCTACCGGCCCGAAGGCCTTGACATCCCGGCGCTGCTGGAGCTGCGGAACTCCTACGGCGAGATCGACCGCAGCCGGCTTCCCGCCGACGTCCGGCTGCTCCCGCGCGACGAGATCGTGGCGACGGACGCCGACATCCTCGTCCCGGCGGCGATCTCGTACGCACTGCGCGCCGGGAACCAGGGCATGGTCAAGGCGAAGGTCGTCATCGAAGCCGCCAACGCGGCGACCACCCCCGACGCCGAGGCTGGACTGGCGGCTCGTGGCATCCCGGTGATCCCGGACTTCGTCGCGAACGCGGGCGCGGCCGCGTGGGCCTGGTGGCTCCTGCTCGGCGAGGTCGGCGCCGATCCCGCCGATTCGTTCCTGCGCCTGCGGACCGAGATGCGGGCGAAAGTGGCCCTGCTGCTGAGTTCGTGGAACCTCGACCGGATCGCGCCGCGCACCACCGGGCTGCGGCTCGCCGAAACCACCCGTTCGGACGCCACCTCTCCCGAAACCGCCCCGGCCCTGGTCATCCCCTGAGAATGCGCGTGGCGAAGCGGTCCGTCGCGCCGATGAGGACTTCGCGCATCGGCTCGTCCTGGGTGCTGTGGCCGACCTCGTCGATGACCACAAGCTCGCTGCCGGGCCACGCGTGCGCCAGCTCCCACGGGGTGCCGATGAGGTTGCTCAGGTCGAGACTTCCTTCGGCGAGTACGGCCGGGATGTGAGCCAGTTTCCCGGCCTCCCGCAGGACCACGCCTTCGTCCAAAAAGGACCCTTGACTCCAGTAGTGCGTGACCAGCCTGGCGAAGGCGAGCCGGAACTTCGGACTCTCGAAGCTCTTGTAAGGCGGGGAGGTCGGGATGATCGCGTCCTCCCAGGCACACCAACCGGCCGCCGCCTTCTCGTGCACCGCCGGATCGGGGTCCATCAGCAACTTCAGGTAAGCCGCCGCCAGGTCACCGTCGCGATCCTCTTCGGGAACGCCGTCACGGAACTTCGCCCACGCCTCGGGGAAGACGCCGCCGAGGCCACGGGTGAGCAGGTCGGTCTCGCTCCGGCGTCCGGTGGCCAAGCCCATCAGGACCATCTCCGAGACCCGGTCCGGATGGCGCTCGGCGTAGACCAGCGCGAGCACCGAGCCCCAGGAACCACCGAAGAGCAGCCACTTCTCGATTCCCAGATGCTCGCGAAGGCGTTCCATGTCCGCGATCAGGTGGTCGGTGGTGTTGGTGGAAAGGTCTGCCTCGGGCTCGCCCGCGTGCGGGGTGCTCCGGCCGCAGCCGCGCTGGTCGAACAGCACGATCCGGTACTTGGCCGGGTCGAAGTACCGGCGCAGGCCGGTACTGCACCCGGTCCCCGGGCCGCCGTGCAGCGTGACGGCGGCTTTGCCGTCGGGGTTCCCGCAGACCTCCCAGTACACGAGGTGCTCGTCGCCGACGTCGAGCATCCCGTGGTCGTACGGTTCGATTTCCGGATACAGCCGTGTCACGTTCTCGTCCTCCCAGACCCCGCCAGAAATACAACAGCGCTGTCACAATAGCCGGGTTGGGCGCCTGGGCGCGCGTGCTTTAAGTACATGAAGGCCCCCTTTCTTGCGTCTGGCGCAAGGAAGGGGGCCTTCATGTACTCGCCTGTGGCTAGCCTGGCAGGGCCGCGGCGACGTGCCGGAGCGCGTCAGCCAGCTCCGCCGGGCCGGCGGGGCCGATGTGGACCACCGCGTCGTTGCCGTGTCCGGTCGTGTAGCTGAGGTACCGGCCCCAGTCCGTGTCGGCGAAGTGGAGCGGATCCTCGACGGCCACGTGCCTGCCGATTTCGTCCCGCTTGCCGACGTAGAGCTCGCCGCTCCCCTCGACCGGCCGCTGCACGAGGGTGACGATGTCCGCGATCACCGGCGGCAGCGAATGCGTGTCCGGGCCGCGCCGGGCCGCCTCTTCGAGCTCATATGCGCGAACCGTGCGAAGCCTGCCGCCGCCCGCCGGAACGGGCGGCAGCTGTTCGATCAGCGTTTCGGGCAGCCGCCGCCGATCGATCTCCTGCAGCCCGACCCAGTCACCGGACGCCACGGCCAGCACCGCCTGCAGGCCCAGCGAGGCGGCCAGGACGCCGTAGGTCTCGCCTCCGGTGTTCACCCAGCCGTAGTACTCGATGGCCGGTTTCGTGAGCACCGGAAGCCAGTCCAGGAAGTCGACCGACGCACGGCCGCTCGAGTCCAGCAGCCCGGCTTGCGCCAACGCCGCTTCCACTCGCCTGTCCGCCTCCGCGCGGGCCGTCCTGGACAGCCAGCGCGGTTCGGGACGCAACGTGATATGCAGGTCGCCGACGCGTTCGCGTTCGGCGAGCGCCGCCAAGGCTTCGACCGGGACGTCCACCCGGCCCGTTCTCACCGTCATCCGCTACTCGCCGATGACCGGCGGACTGGTCCGCTGGTCGGTGCCGAAGATCGCGTCGGGGTCGGCCTCGATCAGGTAGTCGGGACGCTGGTGCTCGTCGTCCTCGTCACCATCGGCACGCCTGCCGCCTGCCCCCATCGGGCCCATCGCACCGGCGCCACCACGGCCGGCACCACCGCGGCCACCGGCCAGGTCTCCGCCACCCAGGCCGCCGAGCCCGCCCATGCCGGACCCCCTGCCCGCGCCCAGACCGCCGGAGCCGGGCCCACCGGGACCGCCCGCGCGGCCACCGGTGCCGCCCTCGCCACCGAGAAGCCTGCCCGCCGCGCTGTTGGGCCCGGGAACGTTGCGTCCGCTGGTGCCGCCGGGCGGGTTCTGGCCGTTGCCACCGCCGGGGTTGTAGTTCTGGCCCGGACCGTTCGGGAGGCCGATGACGTTGTCCGAGTCACCCGGTCCGCGTCCGGGCGTCCTGCCCGGGATCTCGGTCGTCGGTCCCGGCTTGCCCTTGCCGCCGCCGGTCGGGCGCGTGGTGTCGTCCTCCCCGGTACCCGGCTTCCGCGTCGGCGTCGTGATGTTGCCGTCGGGCCTGTCCCTCGGGGGCACCGGGCGGTCCTCGTTGGTGCCCGGCCTGTTCTGGTTCTGGTCGCCGCCCGGCTTGTTCTGGTTGGTGCCGTTGTCGTCCGTGCCACTGGTGTCGGTGCCGTCGTTGTCGTCCCCGCCGCCGTTCCTGCCGGGCCTCACCGGGATGGGCGGCGGCGTCACGATCGGGGGCGTACCGCCGGGGGTCTTGACACTGACGTTCGCGCCGTCGTTCTTCAGCACGCCGTAATCGGTCGGCAGGCTGGAACTGGTGCTGCTGGTGACCGAGTCGTACTGGTCCATCACGCGGACGTTGTTCTGGTTCGCCGCCTCGTGCTTCGCGACGCCCTCTTGGTAGTTCTTGATGTCGTTGTTGACCATGAACGGCCCGGCGATCGGGATCGCGCCCTTCAGGCCGGTGGTCCAGGGGTTGGGCTTGTCCGGCTTGGGCGGCACGGGCACGACCGACGACCCGGAGTCGTCGAAGCTGTCGGCCTGCATGGTGACCGAGGCCTTCGTGGTGAACAGCGGGTCCGCGGTCTCCTTGAAGGCCTGCTCGAGCGGGCCCGCACCGGCGTTGGCCGCGTCCGCGGCGGACCCGGTCCAGGAGGACGCCATCCGCGACTGCAGCGATTTGATGCCCATGCCGCGCTCGACATAAGCATCCGAGAGTTCGGCGATGCGATCGGCCGCCGACCGCAAGTTGCGGGTGTCGCCCTGAGTGAAGTTCTCGTAGATCTGCTTGCCGTCCACCCTTATGCCCCCTTGAGTGTCTTGATCACGGCCGACGCGAATTTCTGCGCGGTCCCGCACGAATCCTGTTCGTTGTCGTAGCCCTTGGCGAGTGTGCTGATCGCCAGATCGTCGGCGACGCCGACCGCAAGGTCACAACTGCCGCTCGCTCGCCGGTCCTGCAGTCCGTAATAGACGGTCGGATAGCCGTCAACCTCGGGACCGGGCTCCAGGAACCTCAGCTGCCCGGCCTCCTTGGCCTTGTGCAAACCGGCCAGGCCGCCCATCCCCTTCTCACGGTTCCCACTGCCGAGGATGAGCTGCAGGCTGTCCCCCTTGCCGCGAATTCTCCAGCTGCAACTGGGGTTACTGGTCTCGCTCCCCGGTTCGCCGGGCTCCGTGAACCCCAATTCCGCGGCAGCGGCGGCCGGAAGCAGTTTGCACGCGTCACCGACGTACGACGAGGCGTCCAGCGGATCCGCCACCTTCGGGACATTCGGGTCCCCCGGTGCGGCCGACGACACCGGCGACGAAGCCGTCCCCGTGCTGGGCGACGGCGTCCCGGGGTTCTCTCCCGAGCAGCCCGCGACCGCGACGGAAACGAGCACGAGCGCCGCCGCGGCGACGCGATTCCTCAACACGTTCGGCATCCTCAGGTCGTGCGCAGGGTGTTGGCCTGGTCGGTCGCCATGGTCTTCGTGCGGGCGATCTCCAGCTTCTCGATGTAGCCCTCGATGTAGGTCCTCATCGAGTCGTTCTGCTTCTGCAGGGACAGCAAGGAGTCGAGACCGGAGTTCACATAGCTGGCACTGGCCTCGTCCTGGCCCGGGGGCATCAGGTCGGCCAGGATCTCATCGATCTTGTCGCCGTCTTTTACGACCTTCTCCAGCTCGTCCTGCCACAGCCCGATGACGGTCTTCAACTCCTCGGGACTCATCTCGAACCCGCCGCCACCACCGCCGCCACCGCCGTAAACGGTCGGTTCCTTCGGCGTGGTCAAGTCACCCCAGACGGCCTTGATCGCGCTCGCGGCGTCGTCGATGATGTTCACGCCCGCACCTTCCCCTCAGCATTCACGCACCGTGACGGACAAAGCGTAGCCAAGCCGCGGACGGCGTGTCAGCCGATCCGGCCGAGTAGTCCGACGTTTCGCGAAGTAGTCCGGTTCCCCGACCGGACGAACATCCCGCGAACTGGTCACAGTACGTACGTACGGATTGCATTGACCGGGTTCCCGGTGACAGGATTCCAGAATGCCACGGGTCAGCCAGGATCACCTCGACGCACGCCGGCGCCAGATCCTCGACGGCTCCCGCGTGTGCTTCGCACGTTATGGCTACGAGGGTGCCACTGTCCGGCGGCTGGAGGAAGCCACCGGCCTTTCCCGTGGTGCGATCTTCCACCATTTCCGGGACAAGGAGTCCCTCTTCCTGGCCTTGGCCGAGGACGACGCGGTGCGCATGGCCGACATCGTCGCCGAGCAGGGTCTCGTCCAGGTGATGCGCGAGCTGCTGACGAACCGCAGCGAGCACCCCGCGGACTGGCTCGGCACGCGGCTGGAGGTTTCCCGGCGGCTGCGCACCGACCCCGAGTTCCGCGCCCGCTGGGCCGAGCGGTCCCACCAGCTGACCGCCGCGACCCGCCGCCGTCTGCTCCGTCAGCGCGACGCCGGGATCCTGCGTGACGACGTCGACGTCGACGTCCTGACCGCGTACCTCGAGCTCGTTCTCGAAGGTCTCGTCTCCCATCTCGCGATGGGCCAGCCGGGTGACGATCTCGGCCCCGTGCTCGACCTGGTCGAGGAGAGCGTGCGGCGGCACCGAGCCCACGCGGCCGGGGGAACGCGTTAAGATTGTCCCATCGTCGCAGTACAGCGGCGGTGTCTGTTGGTTTCCGATCGAGGAGTGACTCTTTTCGTGCGCGACGCGCAGTCACCTGGTGACAGTATCGAGCCGGGTGGCACACCCGGCTGTTCCGTGGTTCTTCCCGCCGACCCCGCCGGCAGGGAATGATGGAAATCCTGCTCGCCGTTCTCGGCATTCTCCTGTTCCTCCTGCTGACCGTCGGCACCGGCCTCGCCGTCGCCGCCGAGTTCTCCCTCACCGCGCTCGAGCGCAGCACGGTCGACGCGAACGTCCGCCAGGTCGGCGACAAGCGCGCACACACCGTGCAGAAGGCGCACCGCACGCTCTCGTTCCAGCTCTCCGGCGCGCAGGTGGCGATCACCATCACCACCCTGATCACCGGTTATCTCGCGGAACCGGTGATCGGTGACCTGCTCCACCCGCTGTTCACCGCCATCGGGTTCTCCGAAGGCGTGGCGAACGGGGTGTCGCTCGCGGTCGCGCTGATCCTGGCCACGTCGCTGTCGATGATCCTCGGCGAAATGATGCCGAAGAACCTCGCGATCGCCCGGCCGCTGCAGACCGCGCGCGCCGTCGCGGGGTACCACTCGCGGTTCTCGTCGCTGTTCCGCTGGCTCATCACCTTGATGAACAACAGCGCCAACTTCCTCGTCCGCAAGTTCGGCGTCGAGCCGCAGGAAGAACTGCGGTCGGCCCGGTCGCCGCAGGAACTCGGCTCGATCGTGCGGTCCAGCGCGGAAAGCGGCACGCTCGACACCTCGACGGCCGAACTGCTGGACAAGTCGCTGCGCTTCGGCGAACGGACGGCCGACGAGCTGATGACGCCCCGCGTCCAGCTCGAATCGCTGACCGTGGACGACACCATCGCCGACCTCATCGAGATCTCGCGCCGCACCGGCTTTTCGCGCTTCCCGGTCTACACCGAGGATCTCGACGACGTGCAGGGCGCGGTGCACATCAAGCAGGCGTTCACCGTCCCGGCCGCCCAGCGTGCCACGGTCCGGATCGGTTCGGTCATGCGGCCGATCCCGACGGTGCCCGAATCCCTGCCGGGCGACTCGCTGCTCAACCGGCTGCGTGATTCCCGGTTCCAGCTCGCGATCGTCGTCGACGAGTACGGCGGCACCGCGGGACTGGTGACCCTGGAGGACGTGGTCGAGGAGATCATCGGCGACGTCCGCGACGAACACGACGAGCGGGAAGCGCCGTCCTCCCAGCAGGTCGGCGCCGACAACTGGCTCGTGTCCGGACAGCTTCGCGCCGACGAGGTCACCGACGAGACCGGGTTCCGGATGCCCGACGGCGACTACGAGACCATCGCCGGGCTGATCCTCGAGCGCCTCGGCCGGATCCCCTCCCCCGGCGACGCCACCGATCTCGACGCCTGGCGGCTCACGGTGACCAGGATGGACCGTCTGCGCATCGCCGAGGTCGAAGTCCGGCGGATCAGCGAGACCGCCACGTCCGCCGAGCAGGAGCCCGCCCGATGAGCGACTGGTTCAACATCTTCCTCGTCGTGGTCCTGCTGCTGGCCAACGCGTTCTTCGTCGGCGCCGAGTTCGCGCTCATCTCGTCGCGGCGCGACCGGCTGGAAGCCTTGCTGGAGCAGGGAAAGACCCGCGCCAGGATCGTCATCAACGCGAGCAGGAACGTCTCGCTGATGCTGGCGGGCGCGCAGCTCGGCATCACCATCTGCTCGTTGCTGCTGGGACGGCTCGGCGAGCCCGCCGTCGCGCACCGGCTGGCCGGTTTCTTCGAGCTGTTCGGGATTCCCGAGGTCCTGCTGCACCCGATCTCGTTCGCGATCGCGCTGGCGTTCATCACCATCCTGCATGTCCTCATCGGCGAGATGGTGCCGAAGAACCTCGCGATCGCCGAGCCGGAGCGGCTGGCGCTGTGGCTGGTGCCGGTGCACGTGGCGTGGGTGAAGCTCGCCAACCCGTTCATCTGGCTGCTGAACTTCGTGGCGAACTCCCTGCTTCGGGTGTTCAAGGTCGAACCGAAGGACGAACTCGAAACCGCCTACACCTCCGACGAGCTCGCGGAACTGCTCAGTGAGTCGCGGCGCGAGGGGCTGCTGGAGCACTCCGAACACCAGCGGCTGAGCAAGACGCTGTCCTCGGTGGAGAAGACGGTGGCCGACGTGCTGGTCCCGACCGCTCAGCTGACGACGCTGCCCTGCTCGCCCACGTTGGGCGACGTCGAGCGCGCGGTGTCCTCGACCGGGTTCTCCCGCTTCCCGGTGTGCACCGACGACGGGACACTGACCGGCTACATCCACGTCAAGGACATCCTCGACCTCGTGGGCGAGGACCCGACCACCGTGGTGCCGCCGGACAAGACGCGGGCGCTCACCGAACTGCACGCCGACGCCCGGCTCGACGAGGCGTTGTCGGCGATGCGCAAGGAAGGCAGTCACCTGGCGCGGGCGCTCAGCCCGGCCGGGGCCGCGGTCGGCGTCGTCGCGCTGGAGGACCTCGTCGAGGAATACGTGGGAACTGTCCGCGACGGTACCCACGTCAGGTCATGACCGGCCCGATCGTCCTTCCCGAGCCCGTCTGGCGGGCTCGGGAAGCCGAGCACGTCACGCGGATGCGGCGCTGGACGACACCGCACCAGCGGCGCCGCTCGCGGGGCGAGAAGCATCCGGTGCTCGACTTCCTCTTCACCTACTACTCGCACCGGCCCGGGCATCTCGAACGCTGGCAACCGGGCCCCGGGGTCGTGCTCGAAGGCGCGTCCGCCCGGCAGTTCCTGGAGAGGAAGGGTTACGTGGAGACGCCGGAGGGCGTCATGCTCGATCCGGCGGGCTTCACCGAGGGCCGCGCCAAGACCGCCGAATTCGTCCTCGGACTGCTTTCCGCGACCGCGTCCCGCTCTCCGAGACTCAGTTGTTTCGGCCTTCACGAATGGGCAATGGTTTACCGGGAATCGGCGAACGAGGTTCGTCATTCACAACTTCCGCTCCGGCTCGGTTCGGCCGGCACCGACGGCGTGGTCGAGTCGCTGGAGATCCGATGCGGACATTTCGACGCGTTTCGGTTCTTCACCGAGCCCGCCCGGCCGCTCAACACCCTGCGACCGGAGCGGGAGAACCAGATCGACTTCGAGCAACCGGGCTGCCTCCACGCCAACATGGACTTGTTCAAGTGGGCGTACAAACTCGATCCGTTCGTGCCCGCCGAGCTGGTCGGGCACTGCTTCGAGCTGGCGGCGGACATCCGGGAACTGGACATGCGGGCGAGCCCGTACGATCTGGCGGAGTTCGGGTACTCGCCCGTGCGGATCGAGAGCCCGGATGGCCGGGCCGAGTACGCCCGCGCGCAAGCCGCTTTCGCCCGCCGGGCGGCGCCGCTGCGTGAGCACCTGATAGCGCATTGCCAACGGCTCCTCGCCGAGTTAAAGAAGGTGCCCGCGACACGCGGCAAACAACTGTGAGTCGTCGCATTCCCCGTAACATCCTCCCCTGTTAGAGTGATAACGGTTTGATTGCATACGCAGCGCGAGCGCGCACGTTTCGAAAGGACAACGATGGGGCGACACAGCGTGGCCGAGGAGCCGGTGCCGCATCCCCTCGACCCGCCGAAGCGGCCTCAGGGTCGCGGTGAGGCGACCGGTTCACACCGGATCGTCGGGAAGAAGGCCCCGCGGCGCCGGATCGCCAAGTGGCCGATCGCCTGCCTGGTCCTCGTGGTCCTGGTCGCGATCGGCGTCTTCGGCTGGAACTGGGCCGACGGTGAGCTCAACACCCGCGCCGAAGCCCAGGCCAAGGCGTGCAGCGCCGGCGACACCCCGATGCGGATCATCGTCACCCCCAGCATCGAAAAGCCCGTGCGAGCGGCGGCCGAGCGGTGGAACAACGCCGCGACCGTGGTCCGCGACCACTGCGTGGTCATCCAGGTCGACGCGCTGTCCTCCGCTTCCGTGCTCGACGGCCTCATCGGCCGGACGAACCTGGACTCGATCGGCGGCCTCCCCGCCGCCTGGATCCCAGAGTCCACCTACTGGGTGACCGAACTGAACACCGCCAAGCCCGAGCTGGTCGGTTCACCCGCCCAGTCGGTCGCGACAGCGCGTTCGGCCGACTACCCGCTCGTCGGGCTCGCCGGCAAGAGCATCGACGAGGTCCAGATGCGCGCCTCGCAGACGTTCCGGCAGTACCTGCAGCAACCCGCCCAGCAGGCCGACTTCGCCGCCGCCGGTATCAAGGCCACCTGAGAGTCCACGAACCTACGGGAAAGGCCCCTTCACCGCTCGGGAAGGGGCCTTTCCCGTACCTCGACTCTCGTGAGCGGCAAGGACGTTAGGGCCAACCGTGCTCAGGACTTGGCCGCAGCCGGTCCGTGAAGGCCTCCTTGCCTACCCTGAGGGTTGGCAAGGAGGCCTTCACTACCTCTGGGACTCCCACGCGCAGCAGCGGTCACATCGGTCTCGTGAGTGGTAAGGACGGTTAGAACCGTCGTTATCACTCACGAGCCGAAGGTATCCGGGTCCGGGCCGGTGCGCGTCCCGTCGTCGAACTCGGCGAGAGCCGCGAGATCATCCTCGGCCAGTTCGAAGTCGAAGACGTCGAAGTTCTCGCGAATCCGGGACGGGGTCACGGATTTCGGGATGGCGACCGTGCCGAGCTGCAGATGCCAGCGCAGCACCAGTTGCGCGGGGCTCTTCCCGTATTTGGCGGCGAGGGCGGTCAGTGTCGGGTCCGAGAGCAGCGATCCCTGCGCGAGCGGGCTCCAGGCCTCGGTGACGATGCCGTGCTCGGCATGGAACTCCCGCAGCGCCGTCTGCTGGAGCCGCGGGTGCAGCTCGACCTGGTTGACCGCGGGCACGATCCCGGTTTCGTCGAACAGCCGCCGCAGATGCGGGACGTGGAAGTTCGACACCCCGATGGCGCGCGCCCGGCCGTCCGCGTAGAGCTTTTCCAGCGCACGCCAGGTTTCGACGTACTTCCCGCGGGCAGGCGTCGGCCAGTGGATCAGGTACAGGTCCACGCGGTCCAGGCCGAGTTCCGTGAGGCTCGTGTCGAACGCACGGAGCGCCTCGTCGTAGCCGTGGCCCGGATTCGGCAGTTTCGTGGTGATGAACAGTTCGTCGCGGGGCACGTCCGATGAGCGGATCGCCTCGCCGACACCGGCTTCGTTCCGGTACGACGCGGCGGTGTCGATGCTGCGGTACCCGGCCTCGATGGCGGTCCGGACGACCTTGGCCGTGTCGCCCGCGGGGACCTGCCAGACACCGAAACCGAGTTGGGGGATGGCTACCTCGTTGTTCAGGACGACGGAAGGCACGGCCATGGAAGAGGAATCCTCACTGGAGTCTGTGGCAGGACTTCTTCTCCTACATCATTCCACCCCGCGCGCGGCGTACGCGCGCAGATATTCCGCCGTGTCCGCGTCGGCCGGGAAGAAGGACTCGATCACCAGCTCGGCCACCGTGACGTCCAACGGCGTCCCGAAGGTGGAGACCGTGCTGAAGAACGTGAGTTCCGCGTCCTCGTGGCGTAGCTTCAACGGGACGAAGATGTCGCCCGGTCCGGGGACCTCCACCTCGGGGACGGGATCCGCGCACGGATAGGACAGCAGTTCCTCCAGGAGCTCGGTCAGCGCCGGGTCGGCCGTCTGGGTCACCTGCCGCCGCAGCCTGCCGAGCAGATGAGCGCGCCACTCCCCCAGGTTCAGCACGTGCGGCGCCATCCCCTCCGGATGCAGTGTCACCCGCAGGACGTTGACCGGAGGCGTCATCAAGGCGGGCGAGACCAGGCTGGTCATGATCGAGATGCTCGCGTTGGCGTCGACCAGGTTCCACCAGCGGTCGGCGACGGCGGCCGGATACGGCTCGTGACTCGTCATCAGCTGACGGACCGCCTTGCGGACGGCCGCCATTTCCGGGGCGCCAAGACCGCTTTCGGCGTACGCGGGCGCGTAACCCGCCGCCAGCAGCAGCTGATTGCGTTCCCTCAAGGGCACCTCCAGGTGCTCGCCGAGCCTCAGCACCATCTCGCGACTGGGCTTGGACCGGCCCGTCTCCACGAAGCTCAGGTGCCGGGTGGAGATGTCCGCCGAGATGGCGAGATCCAGCTGGCTGATCCGGCGGCGGTCGCGCCATTCGCGGAGGAGTTCGCCGACGGGGCGGCCCGCACGGCTCGCGGTCACTGTGGTCGTCACGATCACGAACCTACGGCCACGCGCGCGGAGCCGCCATTACCTCCCGCGTAATCGACGGGCCCCACCTTCAGCCGACAGAGTTGCGGCATCGGTTACCCCACAACAGAACGAGGAGACACCATGTCGGACATCCAGCGCGTCGCCGAGCAGTACATCGCCGTGTGGAACGAGACCGACGCGGACAAGCGCCGCGCGCTCATCGCCGAAGTGTTCACCGAGGACGCCGCCTACACCGACCCGCTCGGCGCGGTCACCGGCCACGACGGTGTCGACGGCTTCATCGCCGGCGCGCAAGCCCAGTTCGCGGGCCTGGAGTTCAGCCTGCCGTCGGCGCCCGACGCGCATCACGACATCGCGCGGTTCCAGTGGCACCTCGGTCCGGAGGGCGCGGAAGAGCCGCTGGCGATCGGTTTCGACGTCATCACCGTCGAGGACGGGCGGATCAAGCAGGTGCTGGGATTTCTCGACAAGATGCCCGGCTGAGCTGCAGCGTATGCCAGTGAACCCGCGACCGCGATCGGGAGCGGGTTCAGGCGAAGGCCTCCGGTGGCGGGCAGGAGCAGACGAGGTTGCGGTCCCCCGCGGCCCCGTCGATCCGCCGCACCGGGGGCCAGATCTTCGACGCGGTGAACCCGGCCGGGAAGACCGCGATCTCCCTGCTGTACGGGCGATCCCACTCCCCAGCGAGGCAGCGCGCGGTGTGCGGGGCGTTGCGCAGCGGGCTTTCGGTCACCGGCCACTCCCCTGCGGCGACCTTCTCGATCTCGGCGCGGATCGCGATCATCGCGTCGCAGAACCGGTCGAGTTCGCCGAGGTCCTCACTCTCGGTGGGCTCGACCATGAGTGTCCCCGCGACCGGGAAGGACATCGTCGGCGCGTGGAGGCCATAGTCGGCCAGCCGTTTGGCGACGTCGTCGACCGTGACGCCGGTGCGTTTGGTGATCGCGCGGAGGTCGAGGATGCACTCGTGCGCCACGAGTCCCTCGTGCCCGGAGTACAGCACCGGATAATGCGCGGCGAGACGTTTCGCGACGTAGTTGGCGTTCGCGACCGCGGTCAGCGTCGCCCTCCGCAGGCCGTCGGCGCCCATCATCCGGACGTAGGCCCAGGAGATCGGCAGGATCGACGCGCTCCCCCACGGCGCGGCGCTGATCGGGCCTACGCCGGTGGCCGGGCCGGCGTCCGGTTGCAGCGGGTGGTTCGGCAGATACGGCGCCAGATGCGCGCGGACACCGATCGGGCCGATGCCCGGCCCGCCGCCACCGTGCGGGATGCAGAAGGTCTTGTGCAGGTTCAGATGGGAGACGTCGGCGCCGAACTTCCCGTACTGCGCGACTCCGATCAGCGCGTTCAGGTTCGCCCCGTCGACGTACACCTGACCGCCCGCGTCGTGCACCAGCGCGCAGACCTCGCGGACGGTGTCCTCGTAGACGCCGTGCGTCGAGGGATAGGTGATCATGATCGCGGCGAGGTCGTCCGCGTGCTCGTCCACAGTGGACCTGAGGTGGCCGAGGTCGATGTTGCCCTCGTCGTCGCATTTCACCACGGCCACGCGCATCCCCGCCATGACCGCGCTGGCGGCGTTCGTCCCGTGCGCGCTGGACGGGATCAGGCAGACGTCACGCGCCTCGTTCCCGCGCTCGCGGTGATAGGCGCGAATCGCCAGCAATCCGGCGAACTCGCCTTGGCTGCCGGCGTTCGGTTGCAGTGAGACCGCGTCGTAGCCGGTGATGCCGGCGAGCCACCGCTCCAGATCCTTCACGACGGTGAGCAGCCCTGCCGCGTCCTCGGCGGGCGCGAACGGGTGCAGGCCGGCGAACTCCGGCCAGGTGATCGGCTCCATTTCGGCCGTGGCGTTGAGTTTCATCGTGCAGGAGCCGAGCGGGATCATGCTCCGGTCGAGCGCGACGTCCTTGTCGGACAACGACCTCAGGTACCGGAGCAGTGCCGTCTCCGAGCGGTGTGCGTGGAAGACCGAATGCGTCAGGTAGTCGCTGGTGCGGCGCAGATCCGGCGGGAAACCGTCCGCGGTGTCCGCGTCGAGCGAGTCCACATCGGACACCGCGACCCCGAACGCCTTCCACACCAGGGAAAGGTGCTCACGGGACGTCGTCTCGTCGCAGGCGACGGCGACGTGGTCCGCGTCGACGAGCCGCAGGTTGACCCCGAGTTCCCGGGCGGTGCCGACGACCCCGGTCGCGCGGCCGGGGACGGCGACCATCACGGTGTCGAAGAACTCGCAGTGCACGACGTCGACACCGCTCTCGGCGAGTCCTGCCGCGAGCACGGTGGCCATCCGGTGCGCGCGGTTCGCGATGGCGCGCAGGCCTTCGGGACCGTGGTACACCGCGTACATCGACGCGATCACCGCCAGCAGCACCTGGGCGGTGCAGATGTTGCTCGTCGCCTTCTCGCGGCGGATGTGCTGCTCACGGGTCTGGAGCGCGAGCCGGTACGCCGGAGCGCCGTCGGCGTCCTTCGACACCCCGACCAGACGGCCGGGCAGCTGCCGTTCGAGACCCTGCCGAACCGCGAGGTACGCGGCGTGCGGCCCGCCGAAGCCCATCGGGACCCCGAACCGCTGCGTGGATCCGATCGCGACATCGGCGCCGAGCTCACCGGGCGACCGCAACAGGGTCAGCGCCAGCGGATCCGCGGCCATCACCACCGCCGCGCCCAGTGCCTTGGCCTCGGTGATCGTGTGGTCCCATTCGCGGACGACTCCCGACGCGCCCGGATACGACAGCAGCACCCCGAAGAAGTCGCCGCCCAGGCCCAGTCCGGTGATGCCCTGGGACAGATCCGCGGTCACCAGCTCGATGCCGAGCGGTTCGGCTCGGGTGCGCAGGACCTCGATCGTCTGCGGAAGGGTGTCCTCGTCGACCACGAACCGGTTCGACTTCGCCTTGCCCGCCCGGCGGACCAGCGTCATCGCTTCCGCCGCGGCGGTCGCCTCGTCCAGCATGGAGGCGTTGGCTATCGGCAGGCCGGTCAGATCGGCGACCATGGTCTGGAAGTTCAGCAGCGCTTCGAGGCGGCCCTGCGAGATCTCCGGCTGATACGGCGTGTAAGCGGTGTACCAGGCCGGGCTCTCCAGCACGTTCCGGCGGATCACCGGCGGGGTCACGGTGCCGTGGTAGCCGAGGCCGATCATCTGGACCATCGGCCGGTCGCGCGCGGCCAGCGCGCGGAGTTCGGCGAGCGCGCCGGTCTCGGTGGCGGGCGGCGGCAGATCCGGCGGTGTCGCGGACTCCCGCAGCGACGCGGGGACGGCCCGCTCGGCGAGCTCGTCCAGGGAAGCGACGCCGACGACGTCGAGGATGCGCGCGAGCTCCTCGGCGCCGGGACCGATGTGCCGGTCCGCGAAGGGGGTCCCGGATTCGAGAGCGGCCAGTGATACGGGCTCCATCGGGGACCTCCCAAGACGCGGGGGTGGGGCCGGGACGATTGTCCTGGCCCTCCCCACTCTGTCCGTACCCCCGAGGGGGCGCCTGAGAGTTTCGCCCGAGTGTTGAGCCGGGCTTGCACCGTCGGCGGGGCCGCCAGGCTGTGACCTGGCGAACCACTTTCCAGAGGCGTCTCTTCCGCGCGGTCCAGGGTGCCTGAGAGGTTCCGGGGAGGACTTGCTCCTTCGGCGCCGAGCTCAACGGTTATCGGCTCGGTCTCTCCCGCGCGGATTCGTCGACCGCGGAAGTGAGCCTACCCTGCCGCCCGCGCGGCTTCATGATCAGCCGGTGCGACGTGCGTTACGGCGCTGTGTGAGCTCGTCCGGCGTGACCGTTTCGATCACGCCGCCGTCGGCCCGCTCGGCCGGGAACTCGTGGATGGTGCCGCTGATCTCCTGCATCGCGCCGCTGACCGCGATCCCGAAGACACCTTGCCCGCCCTGGAGTAAATCGACGATCTCTTCGGGCGAGGTGCACTCGTAGACGGTGGTGCCGTCGGAGAACAGGGTGACCTTGGCGAGGTCACGGACGCCGCGCAGACGCAGGTGGTCGACGGCGACGCGGATGTTCTGCAGGGAGACACCGGTGTCCAGCAGCCGCTTGACGACCTTCAGGACGAGGATGTCCTTGAACGAGTAGAGCCGCTGCGAACCGGAGCCGTGCGCCGTGCGGATACTCGGCGCGACCAGCTTCGTGCGGGCCCAGTAGTCGAGCTGCCGGTAGGTGATCCCGGCGATCTGACAGGCGGCGGGGCCTCGGTAGCCGACGAGTTCGTCCGGGAGGGAAGAGTCGGGGAACAGCTCGCCCTGCTCGCCGTCAGCGACCGGAACGAGCGGCTCTTGAGGGCTACCAGCCTCGACCACGCCATGCCTCCCCTCGCCCGACCTGGCGGCCGGCGAACAAAGCCGCGCGGACCCACGTGAGTCCGCACCGGAGTTCCTCGTCAAGACGAATGCCCCAGACATCCGAATCACACCTTGGCGATTCACCTTCATTGACGGTAAGCGCGTCCGGCAAAGCGGTCAACGCGACGCGCGGGCCACCTCAAGCTCTTCTTGAGGCTTGTCGAGCACGGTCCCCCATTCGGCCGCATGGTTGCCACTTTTACTCAGCCGTGTTATTTTTTACTCATGCAAGTAACTCCCTCCACTCAGAGCGCCATGCAAGAGGTCCAGGCGGAGCTGGGGCTGTCGGTCGCCGAGGCGGCCAGGCGGGCCCAGATCATCGGAGCCACGATCGCGACGATCTCCGACCTCGGCTACCACAAGACGTCGTTCGCGAAGATCAAGGAGCGGGCCGGGCTGTCCAGCACCCGGATCATCTCGTACCACTTCACCAACAAGGCAGGCCTGATGCAGGCCGTGGTCACCACCGCGACCGGGATGAAGGACAAGTTCCTCGAGGAGCGGATCCAGGGCACGACCGACCGGGCCGGGCTGCTGCGCGGCTACATCGAGTCGGAGATCGCGTTCCTGGGCTCGTACCCGGAACTGGTGCGGGTCATGGTCGAGATGGGCTCGAGCGGCTCGGACGCCGAGGGCTGGTTCATGTCGGCACCGCTGGTCGAGGAGTTCCGGACCGGCAGGCTCGAACGTCAGCTCCGGCAGGGGCAGCAGGAAGGCGCTTTCGGCGAGTTCGCGCCGGACGTGATGGCGCTGTCGATCGCGCAGGCCATCGACGGTGTCGCGGCGAAGTTCGCGACGGATCCGAAACTGGACCTGGAGCGGTACGGGCGGGAACTGGCGGACCTGTTCGTCAAGGCGACCGCCGCCTGACTGGGTCGCGTGAGTCGCGAGTGCGAGGCGAAGGGCACCTTTCGGTCCGCCTGAGGTCGGCTCGCCCCGATCGGAGAAGTCCGTGAAGGCCTCCTTGCCTACCCTGAAGGTAGTGAAGGAGGCCCTCACGGTCGCCGTGACCGGACGTTGGCCCCAGGTGCACCAACAGTCACAGCAACCGCGCGTGAAGGACCCCTTTCTTCGGCTCAGCCGAGGAAAGGGGTCCTTCACGTACTTGAGGCGCGGCCGGCCGCCGCGCCACGCATTCAGAGGACTAAACGCACGCACGAAGAAGGGCGGCGCCACCGGCACCGCCCCTTCGCGCGGAATCCCAGGATGTGATCAGGTGTCGGCGCCGCGGAAGTCCTCCGGCGAGACCGAGTCGAGGAACTCGCGGAACTTCTCGACCTCGTCCTCCTGCTCGTCGGGGATGATGAGACCCGCTTCCTCCAGCACCGCGTCCACGGCGTGGATGGGCACTCCCACCCGCAGCGCCAGCGCCACCGAATCGCTCGGTCGCGCCGAAACCCGGATGTCCCCGTCGAAGACCAGTTCCGCGAAGAACGTGCCTTCCTTCAGATCGGTGATGACGACCTGTTCCAGCTCACGGCCCAACGCTCCGATGACCTCCTTCAGCAGGTCATGGGTGAGCGGACGGGCCGGGCGGACTCCCTGCTGCTCCAAGGCGATGGCGGTGGCCTCGACCGAGCCGATCCAGATCGGCAGGTAACGCTCGCCTTCGGTTTCCCGCAGCAACAAGATCGGCTGATTCGCGGGTAGCTCCACCCGCACGCCGACGACGCGCATCTCGCTCATCGGGCTTCGCCTCCCTCTCGTGCGCACGGGCTGCAACGCTTGTCTCGACGACCAAGCGACGGTAGTCCCGACGCTACCCGTCTTCCGAGCGCTGTGCTCGCTGTCTCCGACATTCTCGGTTCGCCCGTGGCAAACCCGACTCTCACGGTACGGCATAGGGTGCCGAACATTCAGGCATTGACAAGTGACCGCACAACCGCTCCCGGCCCCCGAAGCCGTTCAACCGCCCGTGACAGCCCGTATTCCGGCCTTCACCAAGAGCGTGTGCAACGCCACGGTCAAGGCGGCCAGCTCCCGGACGACCTCGTCACCCCTCGCCTGGGCGTCCTCGTCACGATGCCGATACACCGGGGTCACGATCTGCTCCAGCAGGCCGACCTCGCGGTCGGCCGCGGCCCGGAAGGCACGCAGATGTCTCGGCTCTATACCGAATTCGGTCATCGCCTTCACGGTCTTCGCCACGAGCACCGCGTCCGGGTCGAAGAACCCCGCCGCCCCGGGGCGGACGAGACCGTATTGCCGCAGCTCAGCCAGGGTGGCGGCGTCGATGCCGGCCTGGCGGAGCAGATCTTCCTCGGTCAGCCTGATCTCGCGGTCGGTCTCGAAGTCCCCCGGGGACGGCAGTCCGCCGTTCTCCCCGGGGGCGTCGAGTGACACGAGTTTCCGCGGCAGCCGCGGCATCGCCGCCGAGGGCGCGGCGCCCTGATCCGCCGCGTCCAACTGTTCCTTGATGACCTTCAGCGGGAGGTAGTGATCCCGCTGGGCGGAAAGGACGAACCGCAACCGCTCCACGTCCGCCGAAGCGAACTGCCGGTACCCCGACGGGGTCCGGCCCGGCTGGACCAGACCCTCCGCCTCGAGGAACCGGATCTTGGAGATGGTGACATCGGGAAAGTCGCCGCGCAGCTGTGCCAGCACGGCTCCGATGCTCAACCCATCGCGCTGCGACGCGTCCCGATCAGGCCGCCCGGCCGCCGTCACCGTGCCCCCTGGCCCCCGTGACCCGGGCCGGTCAGGAAGACCAGGCGGAACTTGCCGATCTGCACCTCGTCGCCACCGGCGAGGACGGCCTGGTCGACCGGCTCGCGGTTGACGTAGGTGCCGTTGAGGCTGCCGACGTCGATGACGACGAACTCGCCACCCTCACGGCGGAACTCGGCGTGCCGCCGGGAGACCGTGACGTCGTCGAGGAAGATGTCGCTGTCCGGGTGCCGTCCCGCGCTGGTGGTGTCGCGGTCCAGCAGGAAGCGCGAACCCGCGTTCGGACCCCGCTTGACGACCAGCAGCGCGGAACCCGCGGGCAGCGCGTCCACACCCTGGACGGGGGCCTCGGCAGCCGGAGGAGCCTCAGTGCCTTCGACGTCGGCCAGGAAGTCGGCCCGGAAGACAGAAGTCCGCTCCGGAGACTGCTCCGGGGGAACGCCGGGCCCGTCGTTCGTGCTCACCTGAGCTCTCCTAACGCATGTGTGTTGCCACTACTCAAGAACGTGTGGAGGTCAAACGTACCGTGCCTGATCGAATCTCCGGCCCGCGGCTCCCCCTACTCTTCCCGAAGGGCCGCGGCCTGCGGCTATTCCTTGATCAGGGCCTGGTACGCCTCGGCCTCCAGCAGGGATTCCACCGAGCTCGCGTCGTCGAGACGGAGCTCGATCAGCCAGCCCTCGCCGTAGGGGTCGCTGTTGATCAGCTCGGGCGACTCGGTCACCGCGTCGTTGACCGCGACCACCTCGCCGTCGAGCGGGGCGAACAGCTCCGAAACGCTCTTGGTCGACTCGACCTCGCCGAACGCGTCGCCCGAACCGACCTGCTTGCCGACCTCGGGCAGTTCGACGAACACCACGTCACCGAGCTGGTCCTGGGCGTACTCCGTGATGCCCACGCGCACGAGCCCTCCGTCGCGCACGGAGACCCACTCGTGTTCCTCGGTGTACCGCAGTTCTTCTGGAGTGGACAACGCCGCTCCCCTTTCTGACGCCCTCGCTCGAAACCGACGCGCGCAGTTTCGCATCCCGCCGGGTCACGCGCCCGGCGCCTCCCGCAACCCGACGGGTCCGGCCGGTCGTAGCGCCCGTGCGGTCTGGACGACGTACAGCACGCCCGAATAGACGTACAGGACCGCACCCCACGCCGTGAAGGCGTAGCCGATCGGCCTGGCGATCGCGGCGATGCCGGAACCGCCCTGGGTGAGCAGCAGGAACGGGAAGGCGTACATCAGCACGAAAGTGGCGCCCTTGCCGATGTAGGTGACCTCCGGCGGGGCGAAGCCGCGGTGCCGGAGCAGCAACACGCAGACGCCCAGTACCGCCTCGCGGACGACCAGCGGAACCACCAGCCACCACGGGATGATGTCGCGGATCAGGAAGGCGATGAGGGTCGCGAGGATGTAGAGCCGGTCGGCGGCGGGGTCGAGCAGCTGGCCGAGCCGCGACATCTGGTTGAGCCAGCGGGCGAGTTTGCCGTCGAGCCAGTCGGTGAGCGCGCTGAACACGAGCAGCGCGAGCGCCCAGCCGTCCTCCTTCGGGCCGAGGAGCAGCCACAGGAAGACCGGCACCCCGGCGAGCCGGAGGATCGAAAGCATGTTGGGAACGTTCAAGGCCTGCCGCAGCAGGGAAGGCTCTTCGCCGGTCACGCTCGGTTCGGGGGGCGTACTCACCCGCTCAGCCTATCCAGCGGCGGCAGGTCCTCCCCCGTCAGCTGGCCCGGGTGTGGGTCCAGCCGCGGCGTTGCAGGTCCGCGCTGGTCAGCGCCACGGGCCTGCCTCGGTGGTCGGTGCCCATCCAGCGGTTGTGGCCGGCGGAGGTCTCGAGGACGTACGGGCGGCCACCACACCAGACGACGGTGCACGGCGCCGTCGGTGGCAGCTCCGCGCTCGCCGGCGCGGCGGCCTGGGGTGACGCGGGGTCGGTCTGTTCGTCGGTCTTCATCACTCTCACGGTTTCGTGACGGGGACTGGGACACGCCGGAGCGCTACCTTTGTTTTCGGCAGAACGGGTCCGCGCGTTAACGGATCCGGCATGGATTCGTCCGATCGGTTCGCGACGACAGCAGGATGTTGTCGCGCTGTGAACGGCATGTTAATCGTCCACAATGGACAGTCGGTGGGCGGTCCTCGCGTACCGCGGCGGCGGGGTCGCGATAGCCTCCCGCGAATCGAACGTGGCTCAATGCCACGGCATCGGGCCCGGCCGGGTCAGAATGAGCCGGCCACGACCGGCCGACGAAAGGATCGCCTTGCGCGTCTCGACCACCACGGGAACGTGGCGGCGCCTGTTCGCGGCCTGCGCCGTCACCGGAACGCTCGCCGCCTGTTCGGGCGAAGATCCGCCACCGCCTGTCACCTCGATGTCGGTCTCGCCGCCCTCGCTCCCCACAGCGGTGTCCAGCGTGCCGGTGCCGCCGATCCCGTCGCGGACCCCGCCGAGTCCCTCCGCCGCCCCGCCTCCCACTTCCCAGCCGAAATCCGCTGAACCGGTTCAGGGTTCGTGCGGAACGGTCACCGCGGCCAGCGGGCTGACCCTCCAGGTGCTCAACGGCCCCGGCGTCTCGTGCGCGGACGCGACCGGGATCGTCGGTTCGTTCCACCAGAGGATCGCCGGACGGCAGTCCGCGGGCTCGGACGAACCGGTCAGCGAGACCGTGGACGGCTGGCTGTGCGTCTCCGGCGCCCCCGCCGCGCAAGGCGGCACCAGTTGCAGCAAAGGCGAACAGAACGTGTTCGCCGCCGTCGTCCCCGTCGAATGAACCATCCTCGAGAAGAAGGGCCCATGAAGAGCCTCGCCGTGCTCCCCGCCGCGTTCGCCGTCGTCCTGCTGAGCGGTTGCGGCGCCGATCCCGCTCCCGCGGCCGCGCCGCCGCCCTCCCCCGCCCCCACGGCCGACCAGGTCCTGGCCGGTACGCCGTGTGGCGAGGTCACCGGGTTCCAGGGCGCGAAGAACAAGGTCGTCGTGCGCGGGAAGGCCGAGTGCGCCGAAGCGACGCAGGTGCTCACGGACTACTTCGCCAAGCTGACGCCCGCCGAGGCGGCGTCACCGCAAGGGCCCGGCCCCGTGGTGGTCGGGGCTTGGACGTGCGGGAGCGGGCCGAACGATCCGGTGACGAGTTGTTCGACCGAAGACGAGCGCCAGATCGAAGCGACCCGCTCCTGAGCCTCAGTCGCCCCAGTTGGCCGTACATGGTGCAGGCCTCGAACCTCTGTCCTGGTTTCGAGAACCCGCCGTCCCGCGACACGTCACCTTGCCGCAGTCGGCGGTTTTGCCCACCAGGGCCGTGCCGCCCTGCTTGCCACCGGAGAGAAGGTCGCGCAAGGCGAGGCCGAAACCGGACAGATCGTCACCCTTCACGAACTCGAAGGTGTGTCGATGGGCGCGGTACCGGCGCCGGTTTCCGTCTGAGGTACATGAAGGTCGAGTTTCCTCGGCTCAGCCGAGGGAAGGGTCCTTCACCCGCGGCCGCTGTGGCTGCTCGCGTACCTGGGAAAGGCCTCCGGGTTTCCGCGCCTTTTCCGACACACGAGTCCTTTCGTCGTTCACTGGAGCCTCAGCAGGACTTCGTGTTCGAGTTTGCCGACGAGAAGGTACTCGGGCCGATATCCGGGCGGGACCACGAAACAGACGAGACCCGTGGTGCCGCCGAAAGCGCCGGGAGCGCCCGCGCAGTCCTTGACCCGCTCCGGCTCACCGTGTTCGTCGGCCGACAGTTCCAGCGGCGTGTCGCCGAGGCGGGACGCCTCGATCCGCAAGGTGAGGACGTGGAATCCGCTCAACCACGCCTCGGCTCCCTCGGGCGGCCCGGTCCTGCTGTCGAGCACCCGCACGGCCGCCTCCCCGGATACGGCGGTCTGCCCACGGGCGAACACCGGCGGCGGTCCCCATAAGTCGCGACGGTGTTCCCAGAGATTCGGGACGGGGTCGGCCGCCTCACGGTAGGCCTTCCCGCCGAAGCCGACCGGCGTCAGGACCACTAACGCGGCGAAGGCCAGCCCGGCCAGGAACGGCAGGGACTTCCACGCGATCCCCGGTCTCGCCACTCTGACCAGCACGATGGCCGCGAGCGCCAGGAGCGCCCAGCCGAGGGACATCGCCGTGATCTTCTCCCACGGATGGTGGGCTTCCACGACGTCGGCGGCCCCGCGCACGGACAGAACCCGGTCCGTCACCGACGAAAGCCGGGCGACCACCGGATCAGCGAGGCCGAACGCGTCTCTTGTCGGCACTTCGATCGCGCGGCCGTCTTCGGTGATCGCCAGAACCTCGTAGGAGGTACGCGGGCCGTGCTGTCCTTCGGTGGTCGTGGAGTTCGTTTCGGAGATCACCGCGCGCACATCGTAGGTGCCGGCCAATCCTTCGACGGCCCATCGTCCGGCGAAGGCCGCGACTGAACCCCAGACGATCCCGATCACGAACGCGATGATCATCGCGTTCGTGCGCTGCCCGTCTTTCCGATCCAGTTCGAAGAAGACCACCAACACCCCCTGTCCGGCTCGCCCAGCCTATGGGCCGAGGCCGCCGCACGGCACGGGATTTGTACCCACCCCTTGCGATCCGAAGTAAGAGTCATCTAGACTCAAACTATGCTCACCAGGGAAGACGCCGTGAAGGCGGTCGAGAACGCGGTCGACGCGGCCGCTCTGTTCGCCCGCCATCGCTACCGCGAACTGGCGGCCGCGCTCCACCCCGACCGCAACCCCGGCGACGAGCGCGCCCACCGGGCCGCCGCCACCCTCAACCGACTCCACGACGACTGGAAACGCGCCCGGCGCCAGACCGTCACCACGGCGACGTCGGAGTACACCCTCATCTCGCCGCACGCGGTGGGCAGTGTCGCCACGACGTATCGGACCACCGGGCCACACCTGGTGAAACTCGTCCGCGACCCGGCGCTCAATCCGCTGATCCACGCCGAATGGGACGCGTTGCGCGCGCTCGACGGCTTCACCGAACGGCACCGGTGGCTGCGCCCCTACTACCCGCGGCTGCTGGACACTTCCGGTCCGGTGGCCAGAGGTGACCGCGCGTTCAGCGTCCTCGATCCGCTCGTCGACGGTTTCGTCACCCTCGCCGATATCGGGAAAGCCTTCCCCGGCGGGCTCGACGGCCGCGACTACGCGTGGATGCACCGCCGCCTCCTGCGTGCCGTGGCGGGCGCGCACCGGGCGGGTGTCGTCCACGGCCACCTCACCGCGGACAACGTGCTCGTCCATCCCGGACAGCACGGCATCGTCGTCGTCGGCTGGTCCTTCGCCGTCGAAGACGGTGTGCTCCCGCTGGCGGCGGACAAGTCCGTCGAGTACCCGCCGGAAGTCCACAAAGGACTACCGGTGACCGCGGCCACCGACGTCCACATGCTCCACCGCATGATGCTGGAACTCCTGGCACCGAACGAAACCCGCCAACGCGAATTCGCGACCTGGTGCACACAGGAAGCCCCGGCACAACGACCCGACGCCGCCGACCTGCTCGACGAGTACGACGCGCTGCTCGACGACCTGTACGGCCCCCGCACCTTCCGCCCCTTCACCATCCCCGAGACAGGAGCCTGACCATGGGACACGGACACTGGGACGACAACGCCTACGCCGCCGCGAAGACTTTCCGGCGGGCCAAGGGCGAGGACGACTTCGGCTACACCGCCGATCTGCGCTCCAAGCCCGCGAAAGACTGGAAGGTCGCGCCCGCGCTCGACCCGCTGAACGCCGTCCGGGAATGCCGGGATTCGGCCGACCACACCGATTCGACGCCGATCGCGGTGCTGTTCGACGTCACCGGTTCGATGCGCCGGGTGCCGCGGGTCATGCAGGGCAAGCTCGGCAAACTGCACGGCCTGCTGAAGCGCCGGGGCTACCTGGCCGACCCGCAGGTGATGTTCGGCGCGATCGGTGACGCCGACAGCGACCGGGTCCCGCTGCAGGTCGGGCAGTTCGAATCGGACAACCGGATGGACGAGCAGCTGCGCACGATCTTCCTCGAAGGCGGTGGCGGCGGGCAGAAGAGCGAGTCCTACGAGCTGGCCGCCTACTTCATGGCCCGGCACGTCGTGACCGACGCGTGGCAGAACCGCGGCCGCAAGGGCTATCTGTTCATCATCGGCGACGAGCTGAACAAGCCCGCGCTGGAGGCGCGCCACATCCGCCGGGTGATCGGGGACGACGTACGGGAGGACATCGACCCGGCCTCGGTGTACCGGGAGCTGGCCCGCAAGTGGCACGTCTTCTTCGTACTGCCGAACCAGTCGTCGTACTACAACGACCCGGAGATCGGCGAACACTGGAGCGGCCTGCTCGGCCAGAACTTCCTGAAGCTCGACGATCCCGGCGCGGTGTGCGAACTGATCGCGGCCACCATCGGGCTGGAAGAGCGGGTCGTCGACGTCGACCGTGCGCTCGCCGATCTCGCGGACGTCGGCTCGGTCGCCGAAAGCAAGGCGGTCGGCAAGGCGCTGGCGAAGCTGGGCACCAAGACGGTCGTCACGTCGGCGGTGCCCGAGGCCGAGGGGCCGAGCGACGTGGTGCTGCGATGAGTCTCCTGGACGGTCACGTGGTGGTGGTCGGGCTCGGCTTCGGCGACGAAGGCAAGGGCGCGGTTGTCGACGCGCTCTGCGCCGACCGGCCCACCACCGCCGTGGTCCGCTTCAACGGGGGCGCGCAGGCCGCGCACAACGTCGTCGTGGACGGGCGGCACCACACGTTCAGCCAGTTCGGGGCGGGCACGTTCGCCGGCGTGCCCACCCATCTGTCGCGGTTCGTGCTGGTCGAGCCGTTCGCGCTGGCCGCCGAAGCGCGGCGGCTGGAAGCGGCAGGTGTCCGGAATCCGCTCTCGCTGCTGAGTGTGGACGGCCAGGCCCTGCTCACCACCCCGTTCCACATCCACGCCAACCGGGCAAGGGAGGAGGCCCGGGGCGTGAACCGGCACGGCTCGTGCGGGAAGGGCATCGGCGAGACCGTCTGGTACTCGCTGCTGCCCGGGGCCGAGCCGGGTGACGTGGTGGAGAGCCAGGAGGTGATCGGGACGCCGGGGGAAGCGCCCACGGTCGCCGACTGCGCCCGGCCGTCGGTGTTGCGGCGCAAGCTGGACGCGCTCGCGCGGTTCTATGCCCCGCTCGCCACACCACCGCACGGCGTGGACGAACTGGTGGCGCTGTACCGCGATTTCGCGGACGCGGTGCGGATCACCGACGGGGACGAAACGGGACGGCTGGCGGATTCCGGGCGGCTGGTGTTCGAGGGAGCGCAGGGGGCTCTCCTCGACCAGCACCACGGGTTCCATCCGCACACGACCTGGTCGACCACCACGCCGCACAACGCCCGCGCACTGCTGGGCGGGCGCCCGCACGCCGTCCTGGGTGTCACGCGGACGTACCTCACCCGGCACGGCGCGGGACCGCTGCCGACCGAGTCCGCCGCCGTGCTCGCCCGCTTTCCGGAGGCGCACAACGAAACCGGCGAATTCCAGGGCGCGTGGCGGGCGGGTCATCTCGACGCGGCCCTGCTCGATTACGCGATCGCGGCCTGCGACGGCGTCGACGCGCTCGCGGTGACCCACCTCGACGCGACCGGGCTGGCGGTCGTCCCCAAGGACGGCTCTCCCGCCGTCGACCTGACGGATCCGCTGGCGTGGTTCGGTGCGCGGCTGCCGGTGGCCGTCACCGGGTACGGCCCGGACAGGGCCGGTTACCGGGTCGCGGAGGCAAGGTCGACAATCTACGCGTGATCGAGTCGACGCCGGTGTCCGTTGACGTGCTCGTGGTGCGGTTCGCCCCCGGCACCAGGAACGTGCTGCTGGGAATCGCGCCACGAGCCGCCGAGCCCTTCGCGGGAGAACTCGCCCTGCCAGGGGTGCTGCTCGGGCTCGGGGAACGGCTGAGGGAGGCGGCGCACCGGGCGGTGGCCGGCAAACTCGGCCTGCCGTCCGACGCGCTCTCGGCGACCGGGCAGCTCGCCACCTTCGACGAGCCGAACCGTGATCCCCGCGGTCCCACGCTCTCCATCGCCTTGTGGGCAACGGTGGATCCCGCGCTCGACGAGCCGGGGAACGTGGTGTGGGTTCCGCTGGACGAGGTCCCTCCGCTGGCGTTCGACCACGACCGGATCGTGGCGGACTGCCGCCCGATGCTGGCCGAACGGCTGTGGCGGGACGTCGCGTTCACCGCCGGGCTGCTGGGGCCGATCTTCACGACGGCGCAGGCGCTGGACGTCACCGAAGCGCTGACCGGGGACCGCCCCTATCCGGCCAACCTCGGCCGGACCATGGAGCGGGTCCCCGGTTTGCGGCGCACCACCGAACACGCGGCCGCCCTCCCCAAGGGAGGACGGCCGCCGTCGCTGTGGCGCTGGGAATGACGAGGTCAGATCCCGCAGGAGGAGGCCGACCAGAACCGCGTCGACCGGTGTGCCACGTGGGTGTGATCGTTGTGGCCGGGGTAGCCCGGCCCGAGGATCTCCGCGAACCCGTGGTTACGGGCCTGCTTCGCCAATCCGCAGAAGCCCTGCGAGCCGGCACCGAGATCGACGGCGTCACCGTAGAGATGACGGCTGTTGGTCGCGCCGCCGACCGCGTTGTTGCAGGCGACGCTGCGGAAGCCGCCGTTGACGTCGATCGGCCGGTCGCCCATGGCGTGCCGCATCGCCTGCAGCTTCCACATCGAGACCAGCGCGTTGGCTTTCGCCGTCGCCGGTGTGACGTTGCCGCCCGACCAGTCTGAGTTGCACCGGTTCAGTTCCGCGTAGGTGAAGTTGATCGGCGTGCAGTCGTCGTCCTGCAACGCGTAGAGCTTCGAGAACGTGGCCGAACCGGCGATGCCGTCCGCGGCCAGCCCGTACGCCTGCTGGAAGCGGGTGACCGCGGCCTTGGTCCCCGCGCCGAACTGGCCGTCGAGGGCGAGCACACCACCGTAACCGGGGTACCCGGCCACGCGGATCTGCAGTTGCCGGACGTCTTCACCGGACGCGCCTTCCGACAACGTGCGTCCCCAGGAGTAACAGGCGTCGGCGACGGACACTTCGCCCGCCGTCACCGGGCCCGGATCGGCGGCGGCCGGAGTGGCCACCGCGGTACCGAGCCCGGCCACCAGGGCGAGCATCGGCAGGAGGAAACGAATGCGCATGACAGGAACACCTTTCAAGCAGGGAAGGTGAGACCCGTGACCCCCACGGGTTGTCAACGATTCACTGCCGAGGATGCTAACGCGGTTCCGGTTACCGCGCTGTGGGTCGTTCGACCCACACGCCCAAGCCGGAACTCGCGTGCTTGAAGACGTGACTCGCGTGCTTGGAGGCGGAACACTCCGGGCCGGGCGAGTTCCGTGTCCAAGCACGCGAGTTCCGGCTCCGAACACGCGAGTTCGGAGTTCGGGGCCGGGGCGTCAGCCCTTCAGCTGAGGGAAGTCCTCCTCGCGGAACTCCCCCGCCGGGCGCCCGTCGGCTTCGTTTTCGCGTCCGCGCAGTTCGACCCGCCGGATCTTGCCGGAGATCGTCTTCGGCAGTTCGGTGAACTCCAGCCGCCGGATTCGCTTGTACGGCGCCAAATGCTCCCGGCAGAAAGCCAGGATGGACACCGCGGTGTCTGCCGTGGGCTCGTGCCCGTTCGTCAGGACGACGTAGGCCTTCGGCACCGCGAGCCGGATCGGGTCCGGCGCCGGGACGACCGCCGCTTCGGCGACCGCCTCGTGTTCCAGCAGGACACTTTCCAGCTCGAATGGCGAGATCCGGTAGTCCGACGCCTTGAAGACATCGTCCGTGCGGCCCACGTAGGTGATGTAGCCGCGTTCGTCGATCGATCCGACGTCCCCGGTGTGGTAGAAGCCGTTCGCGAAGGCCGCGGCGGAACGTTCCTCGTCGTCCGCGTATCCGGCCATCAGGCCGACCGGTCGCTTCTCGAGGTCGAGGCAGATCTCGCCCTCCTGCGCGCGTTCGCCGGTGACGGGGTCCACGAGCGCCACGGTGAAGCCCGGCAACGGGCGGCCCATCGACCCCGGCACGACGTCCTGCCCGGGCGTGTTGGCGATCTGGACGCTGCTCTCCGTCTGGCCGAAACCGTCGCGAATCGTTACGCCCCAAGCCTTTTCGACCTGGTCGATCACTTCGGGGTTGAGCGGTTCGCCCGCGCCGACCACCTTGCGCGGCGGCGTCTTCAGCACGGTCAGATCCGCTTGGATGAGCATCCGCCACACCGTCGGCGGGGCACAGAAACTGGTGATGCCGCACCGGTCCATCTGCGCCATCAAGGAGACCGCGTCGAACCGCGCGTAGTTGTGGAGGAACACCGTCGCCTCGGCGTTCCACGGCGCGAAAACGTTGCTCCACGCGTGTTTCGCCCAACCGGGCGACGAGATGTTGAGGTGGACGTCGCCCGGTTCGAGGCCGATCCAGTACATTGTGGACAGATGGCCGACCGGGTACGAGACCTGCGTGTGCTGCACGAGTTTCGGCTTCGCGGTGGTCCCCGAGGTGAAGTACAGCAGGAGCGGGTCTTCCGCCGCCGTCGGGCCGTCGGGCGTGAAGATGTCCGCTTCCTCGTAGGCGTCCACGAAGGACCGCCAGCCCTCGACCGGTTCACCGACGGCGATGCGCGTGTAGCCGCCCTCGACGTTCTCGAACTTGTGCGCGTCGACGGACCGGATCACCACGTGTTTCGCCGCGCCCCGCCCGACCCGGTCGGTGAGGTCCGCCGGGCCGAGCAGCGTCGAGGCCGGGATGATGACGGCGCCCAGTTTGATCGCGGCGAGAATCGTCTGCCACAGCTCGCCCTGGTTGCCGAGCATCAGGATCAGCCGGTCGCCCCTGGCCACGCCGAGTGAGCGCAGCCAGTTCGCGACCTGGTTGGACCGCCGCGCCATCTCCGGATAGGTCCAGCGGTTCTCGATGCCGTCCTCTTCGACGATCCACAGCGCGTACCGGTCCCGGTTGGCCGGGTCGGCCGCGACGACGTCGAACCAGTCCAGCGCCCAGTTGAACTCGGCGGGCCGGGGCCAGGTGAAGTCGCGATAGGCGGTCTCGTAGTCCTCGCGATGGGCCTGCAGGTAGTCCCGTGCCTCGCGGAACGTGCGGTATGCCTCCGAAGCGCTCACGATCGTCCTCCTGGTCCGCCGATAGGGCCGCCGGTTCTTTTTACTCCCCCTTGAACTCGGGCGCGCGGCGCTCGAGGAACGCCTGGACGGCCTCGCCGAGGTCCTTGCTGGGCAGGAACGCCGCGTTCCAGGCCGAGACGTAACGCAGGCCGTCCGCGACCTGGCGTTCGGTGTTGGCCGAGAGCACGTTCTTGGTGCCCTGCACGACCAGCGGCGGGTTCGTGGCGATCTCCGCCGCCAGCTTGCGAGCTTCGGCCAGCAAGGTGTCCTGATCCGCGTGGACGTCGTTGACCAGGCCGATCTTCTCGGCGCGGGCGGCGTCGATGTCCTTGCCGGTCAGGGCCAGTTCGCGCAGGTGTCCCTCGCCGATGATCGGCGCGAGCCGCTGCAGGCTGCCGAGGTCGGCCACGATCGCGACCTTGACCTCGCGCACGCTGAACTTCGCGTCGGCGCTCGCCAGGCGGATGTCCGCGGCCGCGATCACGTCGACACCACCGCCGATGCACCAGCCGGAAATGGCCGCGATGACCGGTTTGCGGCATTCCGCGACCGAGGACACGCTCGCCTGGAGGGTCTTGACCTCGTCGAGGAACTTCGAACGCGGGCCCGCGAGGGCGTCGCCGCCGAGCATTTCGCCCCAGCTGGGCATCATGGCGGGCAGGTCGAGCCCATAGGAGAAGTGCTTGCCGCTCCCGGTCAGCACGACCGCCCTGACCTGCGGGTCCGCGTCGAGCGCACGGAAGACGATCGGCAGCTCTCGCCAGAAATCGGGGCCCATCGCGTTGCCCTTGGACGGACCGAGCAGCGTCACTTCGGCGACGTGCCCGTCGATGTCCACCTTGAGCGAAACGAGATCGGGAAGACTGTCAGCTGTAGCGGTCATGGGGTCATCTTGACTCATGTGATTGACAGGCTGCCAACGGCCACTGTGCCCGGCCGCCCCTGAGATGCTTTCCTGGTACCAGCGAGTACTACCGGTGAGTACCGACGATCGACGAAGGACGGTGGGATATGAGCCCGGCCAGCAGCGCCACCGCGGTCGCCGACCTGCCCGCTCCGAGCACCACGCGCGGGCACGAACGATCCTCCCGGCCGATCGAGCTGTCGGGATCCTTCACCTATGAGGGTCACCGGCTCGCCTACACCGAGTTCGGCTCCGGCGACCGGGTGGTCGTCCTAACCCACGGCATCATGCTGACGAGGCGGATGCACGCTCCGCTCGCCCGCAGGCTGGCGCGGGCCGGTTTCCGCGCGGTGACCCTCGACCTGCTCGGTCACGGCGATTCGGACCGGCCCACCGACTCGTGGCTGTACTCGATGCCCGCATTCGCGGAGCAGACCGTCGCGCTGCTCGACCACCTTGAAATCGACGCCGCCGTCATCGGCGGGACGTCCCTGGGCGCCAACGTCGCGCTCGAAGTAGGCGTCGCCGCCCCCGAGCGCGCGCTGGGCCTGGTCGTCGAGATGCCCGTGCTGGACAACGCGATCGTCGCGGGACTGATCACCTTCGCGCCGCTGCTCATGGCCGCCCGGTTCCTGCCGGTGACCGTGCAGGGCGTGGCGCTGGCGGCGAAACTCGTGCCGCACGGCAACCAGTGGGTCGACGTCGTCACCGACACGCTGTCCCAGGAGCCCGCGCCGATGGCCGCGCTTCTGCACGGCGTGCTCTTCGGCCGGATCGCGCCGCCCAAGTCGATCCGGCGGAAGATCGAGACCCCGGCGCTGGTCATCGGGCACGAGCGCGATCCGATCCACCCCTTCGGCGACGCCGACACACTGGCCGCGGACATGCCGGCGGCCGAGTTCGTCCAGGCCCGCAGCCCGGTCGAGTTGCGCTTCGACCCGACCCGCCTGACCGAAGCCATCATGGACTTCTCCGCGCGCTGCCATGACCGCTGAGCCGGCCCCGCCCCGGGACGCGGGCGCCGAAGAACTGCGGACCGGGCGGCTGATCCTGCGCCGGCCGGGCCCCGAAGATCTCGACGCGATCTTCGCCCTCCACACCGATCCGGAGGCCTGCGCGCACAACCCCTCGGACCTGCTGGACACGCGCAAGGAGGCGGAGCTTCTGCTGCTCCGCTGGTCGCATCAGTGGAACCGGTACGGCTTCGGGTACTGGACGATCCGGCGGCACGACTCGGCGGAACCGCTGGGCTTCTGCGGGGTGAAGATCGTCGGCTTCCGGCGACGCCCAGTCCTGAACCTCTTCTACCGCTTCTTCCCCTCGTCCTGGGGTTCCGGCTACGCCAGTGAGGCCGCCGCAGCGGCGGTGGACTGGACCCGTGTCCACCGGCCGGACGACCTCGTGATCGCCCGCGTCCGGCCGGAGAACGTGGCGTCGCAGCGGGTGGCGCTGCGAGCCGGCCTCGTCCGGGCGGAGCACCTCGACTCCCCCGGCGAGGACGGGACCGACTGGTTCTACGTCTCGGACCCCGGCTACGAGGGCTGAGCCAACCCCGCCACCGGGCCGAAGACGATCACCGCGGGGGGCCGCACCCCGGCCGTGGCGGCGTCTTCGACCACCTTGTCCAAAGTGGAACGAAGAACCCGCTGCGTGCGCATGGTGCCGTCCTCGACGATCGCCACCGGCGTGTCGCCCGGGCGCCCGGCCTGGAGCGCCTTCGCGAACAGCGGGAGCCGCTCGACGCCCATCATCAGCACGATCGTGCCGCGCATCTTCGCCAGCAGATCCCAGTCCACCAGCGACTTCTCGTCGTCCGGCGCGACGTGACCGGACACCACGACGACCTCGTGGGCGACGCCGCGGTGGGTCACCGGGACGTCCGCCGCGGCGGGGACGGAGAACGCGCTCGTGATGCCGGGGACCATCGTCACCGGGATACCCGCTTCGGCACAGGCGAGGACTTCTTCGAAGCCGCGGCCGAACAGGTACGGGTCGCCGCCCTTGAGCCGCACGACGAACTTGCCCGCCTTGGCCCGCTCGATCAGCGTGGAGTTGATCACGTCCTGGCTGGCGGCGCGGCCGTACGGGATCTTCGCGGCGTCGACGATCTCCACGTGGGGCGAGAGTTCGTCGAGCAGTTCGCGCGGAGCCAGCCGGTCGGCGACGACGACGTCGGCCCTGGCGAGCAGGCGGCGGCCGCGGACGGTGATCAGTTCCGGGTCGCCGGGGCCACCGCCCACGAGGGCGACACCCGGGAGGTCACCGTGGACGTCCGGGACGCGGCCGTCGGCGACGGTGCCGGCGCGGAGGCCGTCGAGGATGCTGTCCCGGACGGTGGCCGACCGCAGCGGCTCGCCGCCGGAGAGCACGCCGACCAGCAGCCCGCCGTGCCTGCCCGAGGCCGGGGTGACCGCGCTGCCGAGGTCCCCGTCGTCGGCGCGGACGCAGAACACCCGCGCGCGTTCTGCCTCGGCGCACACGGCGGCGTTGACCTCGGGATCGTTCGTGCACGCCAGCGCGTACCAGGCGTCGGCGAGGTCGCCCTCGGCGTAGCGGCGCTCGTGCCAGACGATCTCGCCTGCGTCGGCCATGGCGCTCACCGACGGCGTGGTGTGCGGCGAGACCAGTTCGACCCGCGCGCCGGCACTGATCAACCGCGGCAGGCGGCGCTGGGCGACCGTCCCGCCACCGATCATCACGACACGACGGCCGGCCAGGTCGAGGCCGGAGAGGTAATGCGGGTCATCCATGCGGGGCAGTGTAAGGATTCAGAGCCCCTGACCGCGATCCGAGTGAGAACCGCCTCAGCTCTCCAGCAGGGCCAGCAGCTCGGTGTTGCCGAACATCCTGGCCGCGTCGATCGCCGACGGCTCCCCCGCCGTGGCGACCGCGCCGCCCTTCAGGAGCGCCTTCACGACCTCGGGCTCGTTCTTGAACACCGCGCCGGCCAGCGGGCTCTGCCCACGGTCGTTCTCGCGGTTCGGATCGGCGCCGCGTTCGATCAGCGCCGCGACGGTCTCGGCGTGACCGTGGTAGGCGGCGAGCATGACCAGCGTGTCGCCCCGGTCGTTGGTCAGGTTCGCCGGGATGCCGGCGTCGACGTACGCGACGATCTCGGCCGTCGCGCCCGAGCGGGCGAAGCCGAACACCTTGGCCCACAACTCCAGCAGTTCGGGATCGAATTCCTCGGCCTGTCCGGGGTTCTCCGTCATGCGGCCGATTCTTCCACAGGAACGCGGTCCGGGCGGCGGGCCGCACCGCCCGGACCGGCGGCGTCAGCGCCCCGCGTTGGGGTAGGGCAGCAACGCCATCTCGCGGGCGTTCTTGATCGCCGTGGCGACCTGTTTCTGCTGCTGGGGCGTCAGCCCGGTGACCCGGCGGGCGCGGATCTTGCCGCGGTCGGAGATGAACTTCCGCAGCAGATCGACGTCCTTCCAGTCGACCTCGGTGATCTTGTTGGCGTGCAAGAGGTTCGTCTTGCGTTTGAAGGGACGGTCGCGGTTCGGCTTGCCCATCGCGCTCACCAGCTCGACTTCGTCACGCCGGGCAGTTCGCCGTTGTGCGCCATCTGCCGCATCCGGACCCGCGAGAGCCCGAACTTCCGCAGGTAGCCGCGAGGGCGGCCGTCCGCGGCGTCGCGATTGCGGATCCGGGTCGCGCTGGCGTCCCGCGGCATCGCCTGCAGGGCCGACACGGCGGCCGCCTTCTCCTCCGGCGACGCCGAGGGCGAGGCGATGGTGGCCTTCAGCTCGCGACGACGTTCCACGTAGCGGGCGGCGACGACCTTGCGCTGTTCGTTCTTGGCGATCTTGGACTTCTTGGCCATCAGCGCTCCTCCTTGAACTCGACGTGCTTGCGCGCGACCGGGTCGTACTTGCGCAGCACCATGCGGTCCGGGTCGTTGCGGCGGTTCTTCTTCGTGACGTAGGTGTAGCCGGTGCCGGCGGTCGAGCGGAGCTTGATGATCGGCCGGATGTCGGTGCTCTTGGCCATCAGAGCTTCACCCCTTTCGCACGGAGCTCGGCCACGACGGCCTCGATCCCCCGCTTGTCGATGGTCTTCATGCCCTTCACCGAGACCCGCAGGCGGACCCAGCGTCCTTCGCTCGGCACGAAGTACCGCTTGGCCTGCAGGTTCGGCTCCCAGCGCCGGGACGTGCGCCGATGCGAATGCGACACCTGCTTCCCATAGCCCGGTTTGCGGCCGGTGACCTGGCACACGGCGGACATATACCCTCCCAAGTTGATATCGGTTGTCGTTTTCATTTACTCTACACAGCCGAACCAGAACGCCCTCGACGCCCCGGAGCTTCAGTGACCGACAACCCCCGTGTGCCCCTCGTCCTGATCAGTGGCCTCGCACCGGGACCGAACGCCGATCTCGCCGAGCGGCTGCGCCTCGCCGAACCCGGCACCGCCGTCGTGCATCACGACCTGAGGCAGATTCACTCCGGAGTGGTCCGGCGCCGGATCCGGCTCGGCGACCGCGACCAGCTGACGGTTCTCGAACTGGCGCACGGCTGCGTTTCGTGCACGCTGCGCGAAGACCTGTTGCCGTTGCTGCGCAAGCTCTCCCAGATGCCGCAGGTGCGGCGGATCGTGGTGCGGCTCGACGAGGCGATGGAGCCCGAGCCGGTCAGCTGGGCACTGCACAACGTTCTCGTCGGTGAGCGTCCGGTGATCGAAGACGTCGACCTGCGGGCCGTGCTGACGGTCGTCGACTGCGCGGGTTGGCTGGCCGACAGCACCGGCGACGACACGCTGGCCGAACGGAGCCTGCGGGCCAGCCCAGAGGACGAACGCACCGTCGCTCAGGTCGCGCTGTCCCAGGTCGAGTTCGCCGACCTGCTCGTCCTCGCCGGCGCGGCGGCCGACGCGTGGTCCGCGGCGAAGGCTTCGGCCGTGCTCGACCGCGTCGCGCCGTCGATCCCGCGCGTCGACCTGTCCTCTGTGGACGGGAAGACCCTGCTCGACGCCGTCCCGTCCGACGCCCGACGCGGCGAGGTCACCGACATGCACGGACCGCTGCTGCGCGGCCAGCCGCCGTTGCACACCGACTGCGGCATCGGGCTCCTCACCTTCACGTCGCAGCGCCCGTTCCACCCGGAACGCCTCCACGACGCGATCGACGTTCTGCTCGACGGCGTCGTCCGCACCCGGGGTCGGCTCTGGGTGGCGAGCCATCCCGACATGGCGCTGTGGATCGAGTCCGCGGGCGGCGGCCTCGGCGTCGGGCACGCCGGACCGTGGCTCGCCGCCCCGGACGGTCCGGACTGGGCCGCTGTCTCCCCCGAGCGCCGCACCCTCGCCTCCCTGCGCTGGGACCCGCTGTTCGGCGACCGCGCGCAGGAACTGGTCGTCGTCACCGATCAGGCCACCCCGGACGAGATCGAAGCCGCCTTGAACGGGGCGTTGCTGACCGAGGAGGAACTCGCCGCAGGTGAGCAGGAATGGCTCCGTTACCCGGATCCGTTCGGCGAATGGCACGAAGAACCGTGCGAGGACACGGAAACCGACCCCGAGAAGCACGACGTGAACACGTCGAACCGAAAGGACGAAACGCAGTGAAACCGGGAATCCACCCCGACTACCACCCCGTGGTGTTCAAGGACCTCTCCACCGGGGACGCCTTCCTGACGCGCTCCACCGCCACCTCGGACCAGACCATCGAGTGGAGCGACGGCAACACCTATCCGGTGGTGAACGTCGAGATCAGCTCGTGGTCGCACCCGTTCTGGACCGGAAACCAGCGGATCATGGACAGCGCCGGCCAGGTCGAGAAGTTCCACCGCCGCTACGGACGACGCGGAGGATCGAAGTAATGGCCGTCCCGAAGCGCAAGATGTCGCGCAGCAACACCCGGTCCCGGCGTTCGCAGTGGAAGGCGGCTGTGCCGGATCTGGTGCCGATCAAGGTGAACGGTGAGACGAAACTCGTGCCGCGCAAGCTGATGAAGCACTTCTTTAATGAACACGGCCATCAGGGTGGGGCGTGACGACGCCCGTCACGGTGCTGTCCGGATTCCTCGGGGCGGGCAAGACGACCGTGCTCAACCACGTGCTCGCCAACCGCGACGGGCTGCGGGTGGCGGTGATCGTGAACGACATGAGCGAGGTCAACATCGACGCCGCGCTGGTGCGGGACGGGAACAGCCTGTCCCGCACCGAGGAACGGCTCGTCGAGATGACCAACGGCTGCATCTGCTGCACCCTGCGCGACGACCTGCTGGAAGAGGTCTCGCGGCTGTGCGAGGACGGCCGGTTCGACTACCTGCTCATCGAATCGAGCGGCATCTCCGAGCCGATGCCCGTGGCGGCGACGTTCTCCTTCGCCCGTGAGGACGGCGCCACCCTGCTGGACTCCGCGCGGCTCGACACGATGGTGACCGTGGTCGACGCGGTGAACTTCGAGCGGGAACTGGCGGCCGGGGACGCGCTGACCGAACGCGGGCTGGACCAGTACGACGGGGACGAGCGGACGGTCAGCGACCTGCTGATGGACCAGATCGAGTTCGCGGACGTCCTCCTGCTGAACAAGGCGGACCTGGTTCCGGCCGCCTCGCTCGAACGGCTGACGTCGGTGCTGCGTCGGCTCAACCCGGCCGCCGACGTCGTCGTCTCGACCCACGGCCGGGTGCCGCTCGGCCGGGTGCTCGGTACCGGGCGTTACGACGTCGAGCGGGCGCAGGAGGCACCAGGCTGGGTGGCGGAACTCAACGGCGATCACGTTCCGGAGACGGAGGAGTACGGGATCTCCAGCGTGGTCTTCCGCGCCGAGGTCGCTTTCGATCCGGAGCGGCTGTGGGACTTCGTCGGGCGGCTCGATTCCGGGGAGTTCGGGACGGTCTTGCGGTCGAAGGGGTTCTTCTCGCTGGCGTCGCGGCCCGGGGTGACCGGGCTGTGGTCGCAGGCGGGTTCGGTCGCCCGGTTCGAACCGCAGGGTGTCGAGGAGGTGCCTCGGCAGGAGCTCGTGTTCATCGGCGTGGGGCTGGAGGAGGACGCCCTGCTGGACTCGCTCCGGTCTTGCCTGGCCGCCGGTTCGGCCGGAGCGGATCCATTCCCGGAGTGGGAAGCGTTGCACGTCCACTGAAGTCGTGAGTGGCCCGAGTGTCCACAGGGGACGCTTCCGGGCCACCGAATGCCCGATTTAGGCACGTATGCACAGTTCCATCAGGGGGTCGTGAGTGATAAAGAGGGTTCTAGCCTCGATCTTGCATGGGGTTCTGTGAGTTCGTCGGGATTGCTGCTGTGGTCGGGTTTTCGGTTGAAAGTCTTGCTGTGGGCAGGGTTGTGA